>DATDCH010000917.1:0-10758 GCA_036524455.1 Kofleriaceae bacterium
GGCAGGTTGTCGAGCTTGAACGTCCACACGCCGTTGGCGCCGGCGGTGGACTGCTTCGGATCGAGCTTCTGGCCTTCGACGGCGAGCCTCGGCGTCACGCCGGCCGGCGCGGTGATCGTGACCACGCGCTCGAGCACCGGATTCCAGCGGCCGAGCATTTGAATGCCACCAAGCGGCGAATCGGGTGTCGCCTTCGTCGTTCGCGTGTACTCGAGCTCGAGCACCGAACCGGTGTCGACCGCGGGGAACGTGACAACGCGTTCGCGAACATCGGAGTACATCGTCGCGTCGGCGACGATCGGCGGCACGATGTCGCCGATCTCGTCCTTCGACGCGACTTCGGCCTTGCCGTTGGCGTTGACCGTGCGCGCGGTCTCGATCGTCAGCGTCTCGCGCTTGCTGTCGTACGGAATCTTGAGATCGGCGAACTTGTCTTTGCCACGCTGCGGATCGAGCAGCTTCACGATCGAGTGATGCTTCGTGACGATCGTGCCGTCGGCCATGTACGTGATGTCGTCACGCTCGAGCGCGACGACCGCATCGGCTTGCGGATACTGCGTCTTGCCCGGACCATTCGTCGCGAGCTCGACGAGCCGCGCGAGCTTCGGATCCTTGATGTCGCTCGCCGACTTCTTCGCCCACGGATCGGCGGCGGCCGCCGGTTCCTGCGTCGACGCCTTCGCCGATTGCTTGCTGCTGTCGCTGCCTTTGCAGGCGGCGAACAACAGGAGTGCGATGCAGAGGTGCTTCGTCATGACTACTTGCCTCCCGCGAGGATCACGGGCTGACGCGCGATCTGCGCGAGCGACGCGACCGAGGTGCGCAGCGCCGTGTACTGCTTCGGATCGATATGCCGGCTCTTGAGCTGGAACGAGCGCTGGCACGTGATCGTCGTGGCGTTTTTCTTCGCGCACGACGCCGACAGCTGCGACACCGCGTTCGCAGCCTTTGCCGGATTCGGCAGCGCGAGGATCTTCGTGTCCGCCGGGATCGTGATCGTTTCAGTCTGGTCGTACTGGAACGTGACCTGCGCATCGAGACCGAACTTGCGCGTCGGCGTTGCGCCGAGTACCTGCGGCAGCACGTTCTCGACGAGACCGAGCGCGCCCGACGTGACGACCGAGCGCAGCAGTCGGTAGTCACCGGTCTTCGGCGCCGCGTTCGGCACCTTGAGCTCGATGTTGACCTCCATCGGCGTGAACAGCGCGAGCGCGCTCGTCATGGAGAACGACACCAACTGCGCGTCGGGCAGCGAGTGGTGGATCAGCGACTCGAGGATCTCCTTTTGCTGGTCCTCGCTCATCATCGCGGCGACCGAGCGCACGACGAGGTCAAACATGCCCTTCGTCTTCAGTTGCACCTTCGACGTCATCGCACCGTCCGCGCCGATCGTCGTGTTGGCGATCGCGTGACCGAGGTTGACGCTCGGGTCCGCGGCCGGAATCTTCGACAGCCCTTCGCCCTTGAGCGACGCGACCAGCGTGTGCTGCTCGGCCTCGTTGCCGGGCAGTAGCGCGTTGTTGTTCTTCGCCGTCGGATCGACGTACGTGATCTTGCCGTTCTTCTTGATCGCGACGATCGCGTGGTTGAACCCGTCGTACGCGATCTTCTCGAGCACCGGGTCACCCATGTTCGTGATCACCGGGTACGCCTCGATACCGCTCTCGCGCAGCATCGACGTCAGCAGGATCGACACGTCACGGCACACGCCCCAGCGCGACGCCATCGTCTCTTGCGCCTCGCGCGGCGTGTAACCGGTGCGCGGCCCGACGCCGAGACCGCGATAGCGAATGTCCTGCGCGACGAAGTCATAGAGCGCGCGGATCTTCTCGTCGTCGGTCTTTGCGTTCTTCGTCAGCTCTTTGACCTTCTCCTTGATCTCCGGCGTCGCCTTGAGCTTGGGCTCGACGAGCTCGGCCCACCACTTCGAGAAGTTCTTCCAGCTCGGATCCGTCGTCACGACGAGGATCGGCAGCTCGGTCGTGAAGTTCATGCCCGGCTCGGGCACGAGCTGGCCGACGTTCTTGACGCCCCACTTGTAGAGCACGCGGTCACCCGCCTTCGTCTTCGACGTCTCGATCTTCGTCGTGCGCTCGGGGTGATAGATGTGTGTCTTGAGTGGCAGCGCGGCGGGGCCGTCGACGGTGTACGTCGCCGACAGCAGCGGCTCGGTCTGCTGGAAACCGAACGCGTCGTTGAAGTAACCGACGCGCGTCGGCGTGAGCCGCGTCAGCTTCCACTTGATGTCGGCGACGTCACCGACCGCGAGGTTCGCGAACGTCACCTTGAGCGCGCGGCCCTGCGGGTCATAGATGTTCATCTCGCCCGATTGCTCGGTGTCGTGGATGTCCTTCGCGGGCACCGGCACCACGGTGCCGTCCTTCTTGATCACCTGCGCCGAGAGCACCTGCATCTTCTCGGCGTCCTTCGTGTAGTAGAGCGACGTCGACGACGTCTGCTTCTTGCCCTCGTTGGTCAGCACGAGCTTCGCGGAGTGGAACGTGTTCGTGAACTGGCCATCGGCCTGATACACGACGTGCTGGCTGCTGATGATCGAGACGAGGTGCGCGCTCGGATAATCCGCAGGCTTCACCTTCTTCATCGCTTCCGGAATCGTGGGATCGACTTCCGCATACGCATTGGTAGCGAACGTCGCGAACAACACTGCACAGAGCACGTGCCGCATCGAGGGCCTCCTGTGCGCGGTCGTAGCACGCGCGCAACACGGACCCACGCCAAAACCTGCTCGCAAATAGTGATGCCTGCGGGGAAATTGCCGTCGCAGCACGTCGCACCCTGTCGCTGCGTCAGTCGGTTTCGGACAGTCCGTCGCGGGTCAGCGCGAAGTAATGACGTCCCGGCTTCAAGCACTGCTTGCCCTTCACGCCGTCGGGAACGCTGAGCACGAGCAACTTCGTCTCCGCTTTGCGGCCCGCGCGGTCGTCAGCCTCGATGGTTGCGTCGGTTGCGCAGTTAACCGGCATCGCCGGCATGTCGGTGAAGCCGGGGCGATCGAGCTTGCTGACCGTCAGCTCCTTGGTGTTTACAAACACGAGCTCGTCGCTGCCGTCGCCGTCGAGATCGCCGACCGCTGCGAGCTTCGCGCCGGGTGCGTGGCTGAACATCACGACATCGCGACCACCGTCGACCGACGCGACGCCGCGCAGCATCTGGACGCGGCCCTCGTGATCGCGCGCGCTGATCAGCACGGCGAGCCCCGGCTCGAACCGGTCACCGCGCAGGATCGTGATGCCCTCGCACCGCATGGACCATGCTTTGTCCTGCACCAAGCTGAAGTTCGCCGCGAGCCGCGAACCGATTGCGTCCTTGGCATCATCACAACTAGGCCGCTTTGGCACGCAATGCGTGGTTTCGATCTTCTTCGCCTCCGTCACCTGCGAGTCTTCGCGCAACACGCGCGCGAGCGCCTCACCGGTAGCGCGGTGGCACGTCGACTCGTAGATCTTGCGCAGCTCGGTGATCTTCGCGGTTCGCTCCGCGACGGCCCAGCGCTCGCTTTCTTGCGCGACCTTCTGCTCTTGCTTCTTGCTCTGCGCCGGCTCGGGCTCGATGCTGCTGACGACGCGATACACGATGATCGCGAGGCCAAGCAGCGCCGCGCCGATCACGATGAGCTTTGCGTGACCGAGAAACCGCCGCTCGGGCTGCCCAGACAGCGCCGTCGCCGGCGGCAGGTAGGCGTGCTTTCCCGCCTCGATGCGGACCACTTCGGCCCAGTCGACTTCGGGCATCGCGCGCACCAACAACTCGCAGGCGTCTCGCGCCCGATCGTAGCCCGCCGTGTTGAACGTTGCAGTCTTCACACCGGTGACGTCGATGTCGATGATGCCGAACTGCGCGGCCTCATCGCGGCGCAGCATGTCGAACGCGACCAGATCGCGGTCCTGCCCGGCGAGCGCGGCGCGCGCGTCGTCGAGGTGACGCCAAATCTCCGGATACAGCTGTTGCGCTTCACCAATGACAAGCTCGAGCTCGGAGGCCTTCATCGTCCCAGGCTTGGCAAGGACACCAAGTCGCTCGACCAGGATTGTGGCGACGCGGATGGACTGCACGGGGTTGATCGGCATCGACAGGAACGTGGTATGAGGCGGCCACCATGATCAAGCGTCCGAAGATCGCAATCGTCGGTGCCGGCGGTAACGTCGGTGCAGCTGTCGCTCAATGGGCCGTGCAGAAAGAGCTCGGCGACCTCGTCCTGATCGATATCAAGGCAGGTCCTGCCGAGGGTCGCGCACTCGATCTCACGCAGTGCGGTCCATGGGAAGGCTTCAACAACACGAGCTTCATCGCGACCGACAAGCCGGAAGCGATGGCCGGAGCCGACGTCATCGTGATGACGGCCGGCGTGCCGCGCAAGCCGGGTCAGTCGCGCGAAGAGCTGATCAACATCAACGCAGGCATCGTCAAAGGCATCTGCCACGACGTGAAGAAGCACGCGCCCGACGCCGTGCTGATCGTCGTGTCGAACCCGCTCGATGCGATGGTGTTCGTCGCGAAGCAGGTCACCGGCTTCCCGCGCGAGCGCGTGATCGGTTCGGCCGGCGTGCTCGACAGCGCGCGCTTCCGTACGTACCTCGCACTCGCCGCCGGTGTCAGCGTCGAGGACGTGCAGGCGTTCGTGCTCGGCGCGCACACCGACAAAGATATGGTGCCGATCACCTCGACCGCGATGATCGGCAACGTGCCGGTCGCGAAGTTCCTGTCGGCCGAGAAGCTGACCGAGGTCGTCGAGAACACGAAGAAGGGCGGCGCGACGCTGACCGGTCTGATCGGAACGTCGGCGTGGCTCGCACCAGGTGCGGGGACGTCGTTGATGGTCGAAGCGATCGTGCGCAACCAGGGCCGCGTGCTGCCGTGCTCCGTCGAGCTCAACGGTGAGTTCGGCGTCAAGGGCGCGTTCGTCGGCGTGCCGGTCAAGCTGACCGCGAAGGGCGCCGAAGCCGTCTACGAATTCGAGCTGTCGGATGCCGAGAAGAAGGCGTTCCAGGCGTCCGTCGCCGCGAACACCGAGCTGATGAACATCGCGCGCGGCTTCCTCGGCTAGTGATACGCTGAGAGGGTGCGGCTTGGCGTCGTTGTGCTGGTGTGCGCGTGCTCGTTCGAGCATGGCACCCCAGCAACGACCGGCGACGGCGGGATGACCGACGGCGGCGACGCCGGTGACGGGCCGCCGCTGAAATCGTCGAGCCCGCGCAAGCTGGTGTTCGACAACAGCGCGTCGCAGACCGACTTCGGAGGGTTCCCGGTGCTGGTCGCGCTCGACGCCAGCATCGTCGACTACTCGATGATCGCCGATCCGAAAACCGACCTCCGGTTCGAGTACGCGACGCCCGGCAGCCTGTTCGGCGATAACGTCGCGTTCGAGGTCGAGCGCTGGAATCCCGGCGGCGAATCGATCGTGTGGATCCGCGTTCCGGAGATCAAAGCCGGCACGACCGATACCGCCGTGTTGATGCACTACGGACCGACCGCCGGCGGCGCGGCGAGCGCGACCGCGACATGGGCGACCTGGGAGCTCGTCAACCACATGGCGACTGGGCTGACGAATTCCGCGGGCGCGTACACACCGACCGCGATCAACGTGACGTTCGCACCCGGCCAGTTTGGCGAAGCGGCCGTGTTCCAGGACAACACCGATCGGCGGATCACGTTTGCAAACGGAGGCGCCCTGTTCGACGGCTGGTCTGACTTCCACCTCTCGTTCTGGATCTACGCCGACTACGCATCGGCGGCGGATATCGGCGGTCAGCCGCTGGTGATGGACAAGGGCACGTCGGTCAACCTCGGGCGCCTCTACAACAACGCGAGCAGCATCACGTTCCAGCTCGACCAGCACTTCTCGGGAAGCAACGACACGTTCCTTACCACCGTGATCCAGCCGCGGACGTGGACGAATATCGCGATCGACTTCGACGGGCGGATCAACGCGCTCGTGACGAACGGTGTACGCGGCAGCGTTGCCGACCTCGGTTCGACGCGCACCCTGCTCGGTAGCACGGCTCAGTTCAGGCTCGGCGACAACGGCAACGCGTTCCAGGGCATGCTCGACGAGCTGCGCATCGAACGCCGAAGCCGCACGATCGACTTCGCTCGCGCGCAGTACTACGCCGGCGCGCGAAAGTTCGTGATGTTCACGGATCCTTGACGTCCCTGACGTCCCTGACGTCAACGAGCGCGTCGCGCACGGCCGCCAGGTCCGGCTCGTCGACGATTTGCGCGCGTTTCGCGGGCTCGAGCTCCAGCGCCTTGCGTGCGAGCGCGATGATCTCGTCGCGGTCACCGCCGGTGCGCGCGAGCACGCACGCCTTGACGTAGTACGCGTGCCAGTACGTGTCATCGTTCTCGAACGCTTCGGTCACGCACGCGAGCGCGTCGGCGAACCGGCCGAGGTTCAGCAAGCAGCTCGCTTTACCCGACAGCGCGTGCGGCGAGTCGGGCTTGCGCGCGAGTGCGTCGTCGTAGAGCGGCAGCGCGGCTGCGTGATCGCGTCGGTACTCGTAGAGGTCGGCCTTGCCGAGCCACGGACCTTCCCAGCTGCCGTGCGGATCGGCGATCGCGATCGCGTCGTCGATCGCCTTCTCGGTCTCCGCGCCGAGCTCGCCACGCATCATGCGTTCGTACGCGTCGCGCACGAGCGAATCGGACAGCACGGTGGCACCGGCACCGCGTTCGTACGAGCCACGCTTCGCGCCCGCCGCGAGATAACGACGACCGATCGCCGCGGCTTCCGACCAGCGCTGTGCGCCGTGCAGCGCAGACGCGGCCCAGAACAGCGCGTCGCCTTGCGTCGGAAACTCGTCGAGTACGGCGAGGAATGCGGCCGTCGCAGCGTCGCCGCGAAAGCCATGATCGTGGAACACGCGATGCGCGGCGATGTCTCCGCCGAGTGGATCGAGCGCGAGCGCAGCATCGAACAGCGCGTCGGCGATTCGCCGCGAGCGCACTTTGTCGACGTCGTGCGCGGTGCGAATGCGATAGAGCTCGGCCCAGCCGTAGACCTCGCGCGCGGCGGCAGCGCGATCGAGATCGAGCTCGCGGATGCGTTTCACGTAAGCGGCGAGCCGTGCCTCCGCGTCGCGCGTCCACGGAATCGCTTCGCGATCGCCGAGCACCGGTGCGAGGTCGTCGACGCGGCCACGCAACAACGCAACGACACGATCGTTGGGCGCGCGTGCGAGCCACTGCTGCGCGAGGTCATGCTTGCCCGCAGCGATCGCGGTGGCAGCCATCGTCACGAGCCGGACCGCAATGCGCGGATCGTCGACCGCGAGCGCACGGGTGAACCACTCGGTCGCTGCCGTGTCATCGCCGGCAGCTCTTGCGGCACGGCCGCGTTGGAACAGCACCTCGTGGCTGTCCGGATCGAGCTCGTATGCGGTCGCGAGCTCGTCGCTCGGATCGCGCTTCGACGTGTAGTCCGCGCGATCGGGAATCGAGTAGCTCGCCGTGACCGCGAGTTGCCACGCGACGAACTCGCTGAGCTCGCGATCGCCGGTGCGCGCAGCCGCGACGTAGTACGCATGCTTGGCGTCACGATACTCCTCCTCGGCGTAGCCGCGCTCGACTTGCAGCACGCCGTCGCGGATCCGGTACTCGTCGACGAACGTCGAGTAGTCCTCCGAGATGAAGAACCGCGCGTCGCCGAGCCACTGCGCGAACGCGCCGATCGCGCGAAACAAATTGCCGTAGCCCGCATACGCGCGATCGCTGTGATGACCGATCTCGACGAGCTTGCCGGTCGTGGGCAGGCCCGCGTACCACGACGCGCCGTCGCGACCGTGCAGGTTCGCAGCGTCGTGGAGATGCAGCACGTTGCGCAACGCATCCGACAGCGCCGCGTGCGCCGCTTCGACCTCGCGCTCGCAGCCGGCACGAACCGGCACGAACGCAGCGCTCGGTACCAAGTAGCGCGGTGACACGTGATCGACCTGGAGCTCCATGCGGTACTCCTCGGTGTCATCGGCAAGCTCTGCCGCAAGCTCGCTATGCGACAGCGTCGCCACGCCGCGATACTGCAACTTACGACCGGCTCACGCATAGCGGCTTTCGCAGCCAAGCACTCGACGGCGACTAACGTTCGCACGCACGGTAGCGCCGCGAGAGGTCGCGGTTCGACCAGTGCCGCTGGTGAACCTTCGACGGAACCGACCGCGTATGGCGGTTGCAGACGAGATTCCACACACCGATCTGCAACCCACGCCGCCGCGTCGAGAGTGCTGGGGGGAGCCTCTCGCCGCGGCGGCACTGGTGGTGTCGCTGATCGCGCTGTTGCACGCGCTCGCGTGAGAACCGCTGGCGCCGACGCGGCGGTTAGTTGCTCGTGCCGGTCGGTGCTTCGATCGCAGGCGCGGGTGGAGCCTCGCTCGGTGCAGGCGCGGCCGCCGGCACTGTCGCGGGCGGAGCGAGCTCGGTCTCGAGCTTGTCGCTCGCCTTGTCGCGACGCTTGCGTCGTGGGCCGCTGCCGCCGCGCTGCGGAAAGCCTGGCTCCGCGGTCGACAGCATGCCGCCGCCATTCTCGTGCGGAATCCACAATGGCCAGATCGCGATCAGCGGCTCGGGATCGAGGTAGCGCTCGCGCACGTGCTTCGACGTCCTCACCGACAGCGCGAAGTGCAAATGCGGCCCGGAGTTCTTCACGCCGGTATCGCCGAGCAGACCAACGAGCGTGCCCGCACTGACCTTCTCGCCCGCGCGGATGTTCTTCGGCACCGCCGCGAGGTGGAAATACCAGCTGAACAGCGTGCCGCCGCGATGCGCGATGCGCACGAACACGCCGCCGGAGTCCTCGTTGGGACCGCGATTGACGAAGTCGACGACACCGTCGTGCACCGCGTAGATGCGCTCGCCCCACACGTTGCCGACGTCGACGCCGCAGTGGCCCGACACGCACTCGGGTGGCCGATCGCCGCCGCGCGAAGCGCCGAACGCACCATTATGGTTGCGCGGCATCCTGCGCTCGGGTCCCGCAAGAGGATGAATCCACGCGTCGTGCATCAGCTCTTTGACGAGCGCGACGTCGGCTTCCTTTTGCGGATCGTTGACCGCGCTCGGCTCTGGATCGGCGGCCGACTGCGTCGACGCGACGCTCGGATCGGGCGCCGCGAGCTCGGTCGTGCCGCGGAACTGGCGATGCACGAGGAACGCGGTGACGCCGCCGGCCGCGAGCGCGGCACCCGCCACGATCCACCAGACGCGCCGGCTCTTCGGCAGCACGATCGGGCTGGTCTCGGTTGGAATGGGCTCGCGCGCTTCGAGACACGCGGCGGAGCAGTAGACACGCACCGCGCCTTTGAACACAGCGACGTGCGGGCTCTTGACGTCGACCTCGCCGCCACAACACGGGCACGCGATCGTGCGCACGCCCGTCGGTGGCGTTGCGGTGGGTGACGGCACTGAGGTCAGTCCCGCGGCCTGCGCACGCGACGGCGTCGGTCGGGCGGTGGTCGGCAGCTTCGGCAGCGGAACCGTCGGGGCAGTCGGCACCGTCGACGAGCTCGGCGCGGTCGTCACGCTCGGCCCCGTCGAAACGGCCGCCTTGTCCGAAGCCTTCGCCGGCTCCGTGGCACCCGGTGGTGGCACCGAGATTCGGCTCGACGAGTCATCCGTGGGCGGTGCGGCAGCGCTCATGTTGCTCACGGGCCGCCCTCACAGCGCCCATCGCTAAGCGTGCGAGGCGCCGTCGTGAAAGGCAAACCCGTGAGCGATGCTCAAGCCGCGCGCCAGGAGTTGTTAGGCGCCTAAATCGCGAGAACTGCACATCGCGTGCTCGCGATCACGCGCACTCGTGATCAAGCACGCCGAAACTCGTACGTTCGCTTAACGCTCGGCGCTCACTCGCGCCGACCGACGCAACCAGCCTTCGCGACTTCTTCTGCGACGTCATCTCGCCGACAGCCGTTACGACGGCGGCGCAACGTTGTCGTGTTCGTGGCGTAGCAGTGGCGCGGCGATTCGCTCACGTCCGCGATGGGCGACTGTGGTCGATGACTTACCGCACCGGACTTGGAGGGAACGGCAACTGCACAAGGCGCGGGGATGAAGATCAGATCTGTTGTGATGTCGATCGGCGTTGCCGGCTGTGCGATCGGCGGTGACGTCGATGAAGGTGTGGACACGCTCGCCGTGTCGAGTGACGCGAGGCTCGTCGGCCTCATCGACTTCGAGCTCCAAGACACGACCGCCAAGTTCGTCGACAACTCGAATCGCGAGTGCTTCCACGACTGCGCCGGCGGCGGCTTCCGCGAAATCATGGCGACGGAATACCCGGATGCGTTTAAGGTCGTGTCTGCGACGACGGGCAAGGTCCGCACGGGCAGCCGGGCCGCACGGCTCGCGATCGACAGCCGGCTGAGCTACGACGACCACCTCGGCTCGCACGGTATCGGCAAGCCTCGCGTCGACCTCTCGCTGCACGGCGACGACAAGATCATCGAGTATCACGAGGACGCGTGGCTGGGGTTCAGCATCTACTTTCCCGAATCCCACGTGTTCGCGACCGGCAACACGACCTTCGGGGTCGGCCTCCACGAGATCCAGCGGGCCGGCGATAACCCGTGCTACGCGGGCGGCGGGCCGATTGGCATCGGCGAGCTCGGCGACGAGTTCAGATTCAGCGTTCGCTACGCGGCGACGTTCAAGAATTGCCAGGACGGCGTGTACCAGCGCTCGTCCTACACGCTCGGGAAGATTCCGAAGGGCAAGTGGACCGACTTCGTCGTCCATTATCAGCTGTGCGCG
>DATDCH010000918.1:0-5331 GCA_036524455.1 Kofleriaceae bacterium
TCGATGAACATTGCGACCAGGTCGGGGTTCGCGGCGACGTGCGGATATAACCGCTTGAGCGCGACGCGCTTCGGCTTGCCATCGATCGGCTTCCACTCGGCGAGGTGCACCGATGCCATGCCGCCTGCGCCGAGCTCCTCGTGGATGGTGTAGGAGCCGAAGCGCATCGGCTGCATCGAGGTAGTTTCCGTGCACGACGGCGCCGTTGCAAGCGCCCCCGTGTCATCGATCCGAGCGGTTCGGCCTCTCCGCCGAAGCGTTCGGGGCGTCTCGCGGACTCAGCTGCGAAACGGGTCGCCGATGTCCTTGAAGCCAAGCAGCGTCTGCGTCAGTGCTTGCGCCGCGGCGACCGCTTCATCGAGCTGCTTGAAGGGATATAGCGGTGCGATTGCGCCGTCTAGCAACGCGTAGCATTGCCACGTCGTGTACGTCGGCTCGTTGTCGAGCCACTGGATCTGCTGAATCGGCAAGAACCCGCGCATGTGCGCGATCGGCTCGACGCTGCGCGTGCCGATGCGTGTGCGTTGCTCGAAGCGCTCCGGTGTGATGATGACCGCCTTCGCGATCAAGGAGCCGCGCGGGCGAAACCAAACTTCGTCTCCACGCTTCCAGGTCTTGAGCGGCGACGCACTCGTCGCGGTCAGCGTGAGCAACTTGTCGGGATAGCCACGTGTCAGCTCGGCCGGCACGACGTTGCCATCGAGCAGCAAGGTCACACCGCACTCGCAACGCCCGGTGCGCGTCGCCGCGCCGACCGCGACCTGATCCCAGCGCAAGCACACAGGGCAGAAGATGTTGACCGCCACGCGCGCGTATTCTGGCACCGGTCGTCGAAGCGCGAGCCAGCTCGCCGCACCAATCGTGGGGCAGCTCACGCGAATGACCGATCGATCGCTCGCGCCTAACGCGCGAGGCACGTTGTGCACGCCGGTGCACCGCGGGGTGTTAGCTGCTGCCCGACGCAAATTCCCTCGAACCCGACGACGATGCCGCCGTGATCAAGCTCGGCGCCGCGCTGACAGCCTTCCTCCTCGCGACCGCATGCTCTTCGCCCGACGATCTCGACGATCTCGATGACCTCGACGATCTCGACGCGATGGACGGCAAGGCCGACGGCACGAGCGACTGGACGACGCTCGGCACCGGCGTCGCTTATCAACAAGTGAACACCGGCAACGCGATCGTGATCGCGTACGGCGGCTATACCGCGCGGCTGTCGTATTCCGCGGCGTGGGCGAGCGAGCTCGTCGACGCGAAGCTCGGCGCGGCCGACGTCGGCCACATCTTCGCTGTGCGCGGGCCGAGCGATCCGGCCTACGCCGCGCGCGAGATTGCAAACACGAAGCTGCGCGCGCACCTCGCGACGATCGACGACGGCACTGCGCAGATCTATGTCGTGGCGCACTCGAGCGGCGCGTACGTCGCGCACGAGCTCCTCGGCCAGCTCCACGCTGCGAACCGCCCGCTGCTCGCCCGCGTCTCTTACGCAAACCTCGACGGCGGAGGTTCCGGGCTGTCGAACGCGATCGTGTCGTCGCTCGCCGACGTTTCGTTCGTCTATGCGCGCGACCCGAACCTCAGCTCCGGGCTATCGCGCAACACGAGCACGATGCGGGCACTCGGCACCGCGTACGGCAAGCCGGCGTTCGAGGTCCGCGTGCCCGGCACCGGCTGCCAGAACGGCGCTGGCTGGTGTCTGCACGATGTCGTGATCACGCACCGGCCACACAACTCGACCACGTTCGATCTCGCGCGCGACTACACCGACTTTGTCAACCGCGCGGTCACGACCGAGTACCTCGATCCATTCCTCGTCGACGATTGAATCGTCGCGTGCGGTTTGTGTAATCGCGCGTTCGTTTGTGCTGCAAACAGTTAACCGCCCCGCGCCACAGTTTCGCGCTCAGTTCAAGTAGCGAGTGATCGCTCGGCGTGGATCGCGCCGCCCGCAGCGCAACCGGCGCGGCTCTGGCGTTACGATCGGGTCCATGTTTCGACGCATCCTTACGCTTATCCTGGTGCTCGGGTCGTCGGTCGCGTACGCGCAGCGCGCGCCCGACATGGCGACACTCGATCGCGGCGACGGCATCACCAAGTTCGGCTTCGACCTTGGCTTCAGCTCGCTCGAAGAGCCGCCGTATAGCGCGGCGCTGCGCTTCGACATCTACGGCCAGTACGTCACCGACAGCGGACTTGGCATCTACGGCGACTTGCCGATCTCGCGGTCGTTTGGCGGCGACGGCGAGCCGTGCCCACCGCAGTTCTGCAACGCGACGGGCCTCGGCAACCTCGACCTCGGCCTTCTCTATGTGAGGTCAGGCGAGACCCTGTCATGGGTGTTTCGCGGCGGCGCCGCGCTGCCGACCTCGAACGACGGCCCGTTCGATGGACTGACGCGCGTCCTCGCGACCGGTCCGCGGTTGACCGACATCGCTCTCGCCTCGAACGACTGGTACTTCCGACTCTCGGTGTCGCCGCTCATTCATCTCGATCGCGTGTTCTTGCGCGCGGACATTGGCTTGGACATCGACATCGGCAGCGAGGACTATCACCTGCTGCGCATCAACGCCGGCGGCGGTATCGATCTCGGCACCGTCGCGCTCTCGCTCGAGCTCGTCAACACGGCGACGTTCGGTGACTTCGACGGCAACGACGAAGACTTCTATCACGCGCTCGCGTTCACGGTGCGGTTCATGGGCGAGCAGCTCCAGCCGTTCTTGTCGGTCGGAACGCCGATCGACGAGTACCGGCGCGACGTGATCAAGTTCTGGATCGCCGGCGGTCTACAGGTCGCGTTCTGAGCATGCAGAAGGCGGAGCTGCAAACCGCGCGGTTGCTGCTGCGGCCGTTTCGGCCCACCGACGTCGATGACGCGCTCGCGTATCGCAACGATCGCGAATTCGCGCGCTACCTGCCGCATATTCCGCAGCCGTTTACGCGCCGTGATGCCGAGGCGTTCGTGCGGTTGAACATCGAGGAGCCATGGGACGAGCTGCCGACGTTCGCGGTCGTGCTCGACGACCACGTGATCGGTACTGTCAACTTGGAGATCGACGTTGCGAAGCGCCGCGCGATGATCGGCTATGCGATCGCGCGCGCGCATTGGGGACGAGGCATCGCGACGGAAGCTGCCGTGGCGGTGATCGAGTGGGCCTGCGCGACGCACGACCTCGTCGAGATCTGGGCATCGACGCAGGCCGACAACGTCGGCTCGCAACGCGTGATGGAGAAGCTCGGCATGACGCGCGACTCGGATGTGGACGACCGCGGCCAGGTCGTCTACCGCCTGCGGCGCTGACGCTGCGGCGAACGAGTAACGCCCTGCTAATCGCTGTGAGTGCGCCATCGCCGCGCTCGGCGCAGTGGCGGCGATGCTTACAGCATGAGGCACGCAGCGGTGTTCGTGATGGTCGCAGCTTGCGGCTACGGCGATGGTGAAGGGCTGTACCTCGGTATGGTGTCCTACGAGTCGCGGGCGATCTGTGAACCGGAGCGTTGTGCGATCGCGACCGGCACCAGCACCGAGCTCGGCGTCGAGCACTGGATCAGCGACACTGTCGAAGCTGCGGTCGTCGAGACGATCGAGGTCGATCGGCCGGATCTGCTCGAGGTCACGGCGTCGCAGCACGGCGTGCACATCCGCGGTCTCGCGGCTGGCGTCGCGCAGCTGACCGTCGGCCAGCCGGGATACAAGGGGCCGCTCGAGCTCACGCGGGTGATCGAAGTCGCCGACGCCGCGGCGATCCAAATCGTCTCGTATCAGACGGCGCGGCACATGCCCGAACCTGATGGTCGCAAGCGGCTGCTCGCGGCCAGCAAGCACGCACTCGTGCTCGAGCGCATCGACGCGGGCGGCGAGCCGTTGCTCGGCGACTACGAGGGCACGTGGACGAGCTCGGCGCCGACGGCGCCACTCGTGTCGAGCGGCATCACCGGCGTGCTGCAGATCGTCGAGGCCGCTGCGCCCGAGACGTTCGTGGTGACGACAGACGTGGCGCAGTTGCCCATCGATGTGGTGCCGGTGAGCGACGTCGCGTCGTTGCGCGTGTTCGTAAAACAGCGACCGCACCTCGCGGCCACCGACGGGCAAACGATCCGCATGCCCGAGGCCGCGAGCTTTGCATTCGAGGTCGAAGCGTTCGATGCAGCCGGACGATTCATCGCGGGCCGTGGTGCGCCGGAGGATCTCGTCGTCGAGGGCACGAACCTGTATTACGCAGCTGCCGATCGCGGCTTCTCTCCCGAGCCGCGGGATTCGACGCTGACGGTCCGCGTCGGCGCGGCATCGATGCGGGTCAAGCTCGACTATCCGTAGCTACGGCATCACGGTCGACGTGCTGATCGGATCGACCGCACCGTCATTGTTACTGTCGATCAGGTGTACTAGAACGGCTTCGAGCGTCACGAGCTGCGCGTCGGTACGCAGCACACGCTCGGCATGCTGCACTTCTTCCGTATGCGCAACGCGAGCGCGCGCACGCAGCTCGCGAGCTTCCGCGCCGCGCATCCGCGTGGCTCCGAGCGGGGCGACGTTCGCGGCGACGCTCGAGAAACCGCCCGCGCCCTGATGCCACAGACGCGCCCGCGAAACCGGCGACCTAGCGATGAGCGCCGCTCGCAGTCTCGGACGGATCGACGACGTCTGAGCCCGTGCCTTGGCGCTGGACGTCGGCTTGTAGCCACTTGAAAGCGAGCACACCAGCGGCCGCGAGTACCAACAGCAGGAACAGCGAGAAGAGCGCGCCGCCCCACGATCGCCTCGGCGCCACCTCGTGCGAGGCCTTCTCTTCGTAGGGCTCGGGCTCCTGCTGCTCGTCCTCGAGGTCTGGCTCGGGCGCGGGCGGCGCTGCCGGCTGTTCGACTGCAGGCTCGATTTCATCGAACGACGAGAGCGAAGGCGGTGAATCGCCCCAGAGCACGCTCGGCATATCGTCTGCAGGCTCGACTTCATCGAGCGACGAGAGCGAGAGCGGTGAGTCGCCCCAGAGCACGCTCGGCGTCTCGTCTGGATGCGCACGTACCGCTTCGACCGGAGGCTCCGGCGTGGCGGTCGCGCTCGGCGGCGATTCGTCGGGATACGCGGCCGTTTCGATCGGAGGCGCGGTCGTGCCGGTTGCACTCGGCGTTGCCTCGAGCAGATGTGGGCTTGTTGTTCGTGGGCTCGGCGGTTCCTCAGATGCGCGCATCGAGATGCTGGGACGTTGGTCCGCGTGCGTCGTTGACGCGTGAAGCGGTTGGTCCGCTGTCGACTGGTCGGCGGCAGGCTTCGATGCGTGGGATGCGTCTGCGGGCGCCGAGACGCTGCGGCGTTGGTCCACGGCGGGCGTCGAT
>DATDCH010000919.1:0-6067 GCA_036524455.1 Kofleriaceae bacterium
CGAGCTCGCTCGCGCGTGCCTGCAGCTGTGCCGGGCCGGTGGCGGCGGCCGCTGCCTGATGCGCGGCGTACGCCTTTGCGACCTGTTCGTCGACCTGCGCGAGCGGTTCCTCCTGCATGCGACCGCGCGCGCCGTCGATGAGCTGCCTCGCCTGTGGGTAGAAGCCTGCGCGTGCGTGCGCGACGACGTCCATCATGAACACGGTGATGCAGTTCGGGCAGATCGTGCGAGCTTGGGTGACGAGCGCGACGGCGGTGGCGTCGTTGTTCATGCGACCGGCGATGTCGGCGCGCAGCGCGAGCAGGCGCGCGCGATACAGCTCGAGGGCACGCGGGTATTTCGACGACGTCATCGGCACGCCGAGGCGGACGGCACCAACCGCGAGCTCGGTGGCGGTCTTCTTGCGTTCGAGCAGGTCCTTGCAGAACTCGTCGAGAGCGCGCAGCGAGGTGACGTCGCGATCGGGCACGAGGCGCGACAGCGTTTCGGTGACGCGGAATGCGGTCGCGAGCTCGTACGCTTGCACCGGATCGTACTGGGCGTCGATGCGTTTGCCTTCGAGCAGGATCATCAGCACGGTTTGGAACTTGCGCTCGCGCCACGCGCGGCTGAGGGCGAACATGCGCGCTTCGCGGCTGTCGGGATGGATCTGGTGCTCGCGTGCCCAGAAGCTGTCTTCGTCGCGGAAATCGGCGGCGCGGCTGAGCGAGAGCATCGCGAGAGCCAGGACGCACGCGACACTGAACGCGAGCACACGTTTGCGCTGCGGGCCGGTAACGCGGGCGAGCGCGACGCCGGCAATCCAGGCGAGGCCGAATACGGGCAGGTAGAGGAAGCGCTCGGAGACGAGCGTCTGCATCTCGGTGTACTTGATGTTCGAGGTCGGTAGCAGCGTGACGAGGTAGAAGCCGATACCGAGCGTCGCGACCGGCCAGCGCTTGCGGGCGAGAACTGCGAGCGCGACGAGCAGCACGGTGCCGAGCGCACCGACGATCATGTGCGGCGTCGAGTGGAGCATGCGGCCGTCGAGCGCGTGGACGAGACCGTGCTGGATCGACAGGTCGTGCGGCGCGAACGTGAGCTCGAAGAACCGGCCGAGCGTCTCGAGCACGGCCTGCGCGTGATCGCTGAGCCGCGGCGGGCCGTGGGTGTCGGCGGACGCGATGGGCATCACGATCGCGCGCACTGCGAGGTAGCCGAGCGCGACTGCTGTTTGCGGCAGCGCGGCCCAGACCATCCGCTTGATCGCGGTCCACTCGATCGTCGGGCGACCCGCTGCGATCCAGCCTTCGACTGCGGCGAACACCGGCAGCACGATCGCTTGCTCCTTACACATGTACGCGACGGCGGTGCCCGCGATCTCGAACGCGATGCCGAGGCGTTCGCCGCGCAGCCGGCGCGCGATGCCCTCGCTCGCGAGCAGGATCGCGATCATGCAGACGACGTCCGTGCGGCCCGCAATCCACGCGACGCTCTCGGCCTTGGTCGGATGCAGCGCGAAGATCAGGGCGGCGATCACGACCGACCACACGCCGTTGCCGATCCAGCGGCGCAGCACCAGGAACGCGAGGCCCGCCATCACTGCGTGATAGAGCGTGTTCATCAGGTGGAACACGAGCGGTGAGCCGCCGCCGAGCTGCCAGTCGACCGCGTAGCTCGTGGTGACGAGCGGCCGCCAGTACACCATGCGCGAGCCGTAGCGCACGACTTCCTCGTTGACGTTCCAAAAGTCGGTCGTGAACCAGCGCGGCAGCCACTCGAACGAGTGCACGTACGGGTTCTGCGCGATCAGCGGATGGTCGTCGTAGATCCAGTCGCCGACGATCGCAGGTGAGAACACGATCGCTGCGATGGCAGCGACGCCCAGCGCGAGCAGGACCGGGCGAATCGGTGCAGCAGATGTCATCAACTAAGTTCAGTCCAACGGTTCGAGGCGCTCGAGCTCCTCGCTACCGACGAGGTCACGGCCACCGGTCGCAATATCTGCAAGGTCGAAGCCAGGTGCCGAGCGCGGTCCGAGCAGGACATACATCGTGCGGCTCACGAACGGACGGTCGCGATCCCACGCGTCTTCGAACCGGTGCCGATCTTCGGCGAGCTCGGCGGCGAGCTCGGCGGCGTTCTTGTTCTCGAGCTCGGCGAGCTTCTGCAGCAGCGCGGCGCGCGCCGATCGATCGCTCGTCACGAGCAAGACCTCACGCAGGCCCTGCACCGCGCGTTCGTGCTGGCCGAGCTTGGTGCGCATGACCGCGGCCCACTCGGCGGCTTCGGCGGGCGCGCGAGGTTTGCGGATCGCCGACTCGACGAGCAGCGTGCCGCGTTCGTCCCAGGCACGGCGCTGCTGCTCGTCGCTGGTCTGCAAGTCCTGCGTGTAGATCTGACCGGCGAGGTAGGGAATTCGCCAATCGCTCGTGAACACCTTCATGCCCTTGTCGAGCACGGCGAGCGCGCGCAGGTAGATCGGTTGGTCGACGCCCGTGCGCGCCATCGTCATGGCCCGCGCGCCGTACTCGTAGGGCCGCTCGAACTGCGGATCGAGCGCGATGATCGCCTCGACGAGCGAGGCAATCGCCTCCGCGTCGTTGTCCTTGCCGCCGAAGTAGCCGGTCAGCCGTACGAACAGCAAGTCGGCGGCGAGCTCGCGGTAGCCGAGCGACAGAAACGGCGCGGCGCTCGGGCTCGGCGCGTAGGGAGCCTCGACGCTGTCGTCGCCGCGCATCTCGCTCGCCGCATGACGCGCGAACCGCGCGCCGCCGAGCGCGGCCGCGGCTACGAGCACGCCGATGGCGACCCTCACGCCAAGCAGTATAGGCCCGAAAATGGCAATGCCGCCGAGACCGGCGGCACTGTAGCGTTCGAACGAGCTGACGATTAGTCGGTGTTCGGCGGCGGGTCCGTGATGAGCGCAGCCGGGTTACCGGCAACCGAGGTGAGGTCGAGGGTGTAGGTGATCTCGGTGCCGTCGCAGTCGAGGTCGCCGACCGCGATCGCCGATGCCGACTGCGCACCGCCCGTGTACGAGTACGAGAACAGGCCCGGCTCGTCGATCTGGAAGTCGAGCTCCATCCACGTCGGATCCGACCACGTGCCCTGAACCTTGGAGCCGCACGGCGTCGTGCCGGGCTCGGGACCGGCGTCGGTCGTCACGTAACGCGCGCTCGTGATGAAGTACGCCTTCGAGTTCTTCGCGATCTTGTTCAGCTGCAGCGCCGCTTCCGTCTTCTTGGACTTCTTCATGTAGTCCATGAATGCGGGAATCGCGACTGCCGCGAGGATGCCGATAATCGCCACCACGATCATCAGCTCGATGAGAGTGAAGCCCTGCTCTTGGTTTTTCTGTTTCATGAATTGCCCCCTAAGGTGCACGGTACATAAGCAACGTCGATGCCACGAGTTTTTGGCCTCAAGTGCGCGGAACAAGTCGGTAACCGACGGTTACCCGGCGATAAAGGGCACCTGCGGTGACGAAAAGCGTCACTCGGCGCCGTCGTCGTCTTCTTCGACCTTCTCGATGCCGAGCTTCTCGAGCCGGTAGCGCAGGGAGCGAAAGCTAATGCCGAGCAGACCAGCGGCGCGCTTGCGAATGCCGCCGCTGCGGTCGAGTGCTCGCATCACCCATGCGCGCTCGTAGTCGCTGAGCAGGCGATCGAGGTCGACTCCGTCCGGTGGGAACTCCGCGGTCGGCTCTGACACCTGTTTCGATGGCTTCACGTCCGGCAGGTCGCCCAGACCGATCGATGGACCCGACGACAGCGCGACCGCACGCTCGATGATGTTCTCGAGCTCGCGCACGTTGCCCGGGAAGTCGTAGCTCTCGAGCCGGCGCATCGCCTCGTTCGTCATGTGCAGCGTGCGGCCATGCTCGGTACCGAACCGGCGCAGGAAGTGCTCCGCGAGCAGCGGGATGTCTTCGTGCCGGTGACGCAGCGGCGGGATGTGGATCTCGACGACGTTGAGCCGGTAGTAGAGGTCGGCGCGAAATGCGCCGCGCGCGACCTCGGCCTCGAGGTCCCGGTTGGTCGCGGCGATCACGCGGACGTCGACCTCGATCTCGTCGGCAGAGCCGACCGGCTTGACCTTGCGCTCCTGCAGCGCCCTCAGCAGCTTGACTTGCAGCGGCAGCGACAGCTCACCGATCTCGTCGAGGAACAGCGTGCCGCCGTCGGCCTCTTGAAACATGCCGAGGTGGTCCGACACCGCACCCGTGAACGCGCCCTTCTTGTGGCCGAACAGCTCCGACTCCATGAGCTCTTCGGGGATCGCGCCGCAGTTGACCGCGACGAACGGGTTCTTCGCACGTGAGCCTTCGCTGTGGAGTGCGCGCGCGACGAGCTCTTTGCCGGTGCCGCTCTCGCCGGTGATGAGCACGTTCGTCTTTGTCGAGTGGATCTTGTTGATCAGCTCGAACACGCGCTGCATTGCGCGGCTGCGGCCGAGCAGACTCGCGAGCCGCACTCGGCCGGCGACTTGATCGCGTAGCGCGATGTTTTCTTCGAGTAGCGCCCGCTTCTCGAGCGCGCGGCTGATCACCGCGTTGATCTCGTCGATCTGGAACGGCTTCGTCAGGTAGTCGTACGCACCCTGCTTCATCGCGGCGAGCGCGGTGTCGGCGGTCGCGTACGCGGTGACGAGGACGACCTCGGGATCGATCATCGCGGGCGTCACACCGGGCGACGCCTGGTAGCGCACGGCGCCGGTCTTGATCGCCTTGAGGATGCCGAGGCCGTCGAGCTCGCCCGGCATCTTGAGGTCGGTAATCACGACATCGATGCGGTGCTTGCGCAGCTTGTCGAGGGCTTCGTTGCCGCTCTTCGCGAGCGTCACCTCATGGCCGGCGCGGCGCAGACAGATCGCGAGAAATTCGCGCATCGACTGCTCGTCGTCGACGACCAGGATCTGACCCACAGCTGCACTATCGCACGCGAGCGGCTATCATCGGAATCGCTGCGGCGGAGGCTTGCACGGTTAGCGTTCGATTGCGGCGGCTTGATCGTCCTCGCCGCGCTCGTGCTGTACCTGTTCGTCGCCCCGCCGTACGTCGTCGACGGCGACAACGCCGAATTCTCCACGCTGAGCGCCGTCGGTGGGGTCGCGCACCCGCCGGGCTACCCGCTCTACGTGCTCTACCTGCGCGCGCTGTCCTGGCTGCCGGGTGCGAGCCCGGCGCATACCGCGTCGATCGCGACCGCGCTGATCACGGCGGCCCAGCTACTCGTGCTGCACGCCGCATGTCGGGCGTGGGGGGCGCGCCCACTCGCCGCCACGGTCGCCGTCGCGATTTTCGCCGCAGGTCCGGTTGTGCTGCGCGTGCAGTCCGAGGCGGAGGTGTTCGCGCTCAACGGCCTCGTCGTCGCGCTCGTGCTATGGCTCGCGCCAAAGCAAGGGCCGGTCACTGGCCTGTGGCGCGCCGGCCTCCTCGGTTTCGTGGCCGGGCTCGGGCTCGCGAACCACACGACGTGCGTGCTCGTCGCGCCGGTTGGCTTGCTCGGCGTGGTGCGCGGCATGCGCGAGGCGGGCACGCCGGTGCGCGCGGCGGTGCTCGCGGTCGCGGGTCTGGTCGTGGGCCTCACCCCGTACCTGTACTTGTTCATTGCACCCGCGACGCGCATCTCGTGGGCCGAGATCGACAGCGCCGTCGAGCTCGTCCATCACATGCTGCGCTACGACTTCGGTGGCCCGGCTGCGTTCGCACGCAGCGGTGCCGAGCCCGAGTACGCCGCGAATGTCGTCGCGCTCGCCGCGACGCTCGCGCGCGGCTGGTTGTGGCTGCCGCTCGCGGTCGGGCTTGGCATGCTCGCGCTCGCGATCGCGAAGCCGCGCGCAGGCGAGACCCGCTGGATGTGGAGCATGCTCGCGGTCGCGTTCGTGATCGCCGGCCCGTTGCTCGTGATGCGCTTCAACTTGCCGCCGCGCAACTTGACGCTGCATATGTGCCAGCGCTTTCACCTGCTGCCGCTCGTGCTGCTCACGATTCCCGTCGCCGTTGGCCTCGATCAGCTCGCGACCAAGCTGCGCGTTCGGGTGCGCCCGGTCGTCGTGGTTCTGCCTGTCATCGGGTTCGTCGTGG
>DATDCH010000920.1:0-4255 GCA_036524455.1 Kofleriaceae bacterium
CGAAACCGAAACCGAAACCGAAACCGAAACCGAAACCGAAACCGAAACCGAAACCGAAACCGCAGCCGAAGCCGCAGCAGCAGCCGAAGCCGCAGCCGCAACCGGTAGCCCGAGACCGGCATTTTGCCGAATCACGGAATCGGCACGAAATGCCTCCGCCTCCGCGGCTGGCGGGCCTCGCCTCGCGCGTCGCTTCGGCACGGACCGCGCCGGGCGCAACAGCGGTCGGGCGAACGCGGGCACGAGGCCCGCGGCACAGCACTCCGCGGATTCGGCGCGTTCTGCGGGGGCGCCCGTCACGGTCCCTGCCTCGCGCGCGCTTCGGGCGAGAGGCCCGCCGCCGCGGAGGCTCCGGGGAGCTGGTCCTCAGAACACGAACACCGGTGCTTGAACCAGCACCGAAGGAGAGCGCGAACATGTTCATTGCGTACGAAGTCTCGGTTCAGCTCGTCTCGTCACTGCGAGAGCTCGTGCCGATCGTCGAACGATCGGATTCCAACTTGGCCGATCAGATGCGGCGTGCGGCGAGCAGCGTCGTGCTGAATCTTGCGGAGGGATCGAGATCGGCGAAGGGCAACAAGCACAAACACTTCGCGCTCGCGCACGGCAGCGCGAACGAAGTCAAAGCAGCGCTCGAGCTCGCACGCGCCTGGGGTTGGATCGATGAGGCGAGAGTGCCACGCGAGCTGCTCGATCGATTGCTCGCGCTACTGTGGCGCCTCACTCACCCGCGATGAGCGGCGATCTATTCGGCCACGTCGCGCAGGCCGGCGATCGCGAGTGCTTCGCGGAAGCGCTGGGGCAGCGGCGCCTCGACCACGATCTTTTCGCCGGCGAGCGGGAACCCGATCTTCGCGGCGTGGAGCAAGAAGCCCTGCAGGTCGCCGAGCGGCTTGCCGCCGTAGAGCGCGTCGCCTGCGATCGGCGCGCCCACGTGGGCGAGGTGCGCACGCACCTGGTGCATGCGCCCGGTCTGGGCGGCGCAGCGCACGAGCGCGTGCAGATCGTTTGCGCGCTCGACGGTGAACGCGGTGTACGCGGGCAGGCCGTCGGTGTGATCGACGCGCACGTGATCGCCGCGCTGGGCGAGCGGTGCGTCGCTGTCGCGCGAGACCGGGCGTGCATCGGTGATCGCGACGTACTCCTTCTCGACGAGACCTTGGCCGAACGCCTCGCGGAGTGCGCGGTAGGTGGCTTCGTTGCGGGCGGCGATGATCGCGCCGGAGGTGCCGATGTCGAGGCGATGCACGAGGCCGCCGTCGCGCGCGTCGTCGCCGATCGTCGCGCATTCGGGCCAGCGCGAGACGATCGCGTTCGCGACGGTGCCGCGTTCGCCGGCTCGCAGCGGCTGCGAGGGAATGCCGGCGGGCTTGTTGAGCACCACGACGTCGGGACGCTCGAGCAGGATCTCGATCGGGACGTCGGCGTCGGGGAGCGGGCGCAGCGCGTCGCCGCTGACCGGCTCGCGCTCGAGCTCGATCACGTCGCCCGCGACCACGCGATCGCCTTTCTTGGCGCGCTTGCCCCGAAGGCGGATGAGGCCTGCGTCGAATAGCTCGGCGAGTTGACGGCGACCGGCATCTGGAAAGTGCTTCGCGAGCGCTTTGTCGATGCGGCCTTCGTCGTCAGTTGCGACGGTAACTTTGATCATACGGCTTCGAGGAGGATGGCCGGCACCTTGGTGTTCGGCAGGATTTCGGTGGACTCGGCGGGCAGCTCGACGAGCGCGTTGCAGCCGACGAGCGAGGATAGGATGGCGGAACCTTGTTTGGGATGCGGGTGGGCGATCAGGTGCTCGCCGTTGCGCACGACTTTGGCCCGCACGTAGTGAGTGCGGCCGGCTTGCTTGCGATAGCCGCGGATCAGGTGGACGGGCGCGCGCGGGCGTGCGGTGTTGGCGGCGCCCTGCATCGCGAGCAGGGCAGGGCGCACGAACAGCTCGAACGCGACGAACGTGGAGACCGGGTTGCCGGGCAGGCCAAAGACCGGCACGCGGCCGTTCATGCCGAACGAGAATGGCTTGCCGGGTTTCATCGCAACCTTCCAGAGCTCGAGCTCGACGCCGGCGGACTTGAGCGCGGCGCGCACGTGATCGCGATCGCCGACCGAGACGCCGCCGGTGGTGATCACGACGTCGTGATCCATCGCGGATGCGATCAGCGCGGCCATCGTGATCGGATCGTCTTTCGCGATGCCGATGTACGTCGCGATGCCGCCGCAGTCCGGGATCAGTGCGGTGAGGGTGTGGGCGGATGAATCGATGATCTGGCCCGGGCCGACGATTTGACCGGCGGAGACGAGCTCGTCACCGGTCGCGATCAGCGCGACGCGCGGCGCGCGTGCGACGGGAACCTCTCGGACACCGAGCGCGGCGAGCAAGCCGAGCTCGGCGGCGTTGAGCCGTTCGCCCGCGCGCACCGCGATGTCGCCTGCGTTGATGTCTTCGCCGGCTTTGCGGATGTTGTCGCCGACGGGCGAAGCCGGCAGGGTGACCTGGCTGCCGTCGATCTGTGCGTCCTCTTGGATCACGACCGTGTCGAGGCCGTGTGGAACTGGCGCGCCCGTCATGATGCGGATCGCGACGCGCTCGGGAATCGTGTCGGTGAGAACTTGGCCGGCGGCGACTTTCGCGACGATCGGCAGCGTGGCGGGCAACTCCGCGGAGCGCGCGGCGAAGCCGTCCATCGCCGAGTTGTCGAACGCTGGGAGGAGGTTCGTGGCGACGATGTTCTCGGCCAGGAAGCGGCTACGGGCGTCCTGCAGCGGAATTCGCTCGATCGGCAGCTTCGCTATCCGCGTCGCGACCGTTTTCGAGGCGTCCTCGACAGACTGCATTCTGATCTCGTATCAGATCTCGGCTACTCTACGCGGGCTATGAGCGGTCGTTTGATCACCATCGCGGCGATGCTCGCGAGCTGTTGTCCTCCCGAGCAGGCGAAACAAGTCACGACAACGGTGAAGCCGCCGGTTGAACCGAAGCCCGCCGGGCCTGACTTCGCGTTGCCCGACGAGACGCATCTAAAGAACGTGCGGCAGTTGACCTTCGGCGCCGACAACGCCGAGGCGTACTGGTCATTCAGCGGCGACCGGCTGATCTTTCAGACCAACCACGCGCCCTACAAATGCGACCAGATCGAGATCATGAGCACGGCGGGCGGTGACGCGAAGCTCGTGTCGACCGGTAAGGGCCGCACGACGTGCGCGTACTTCCTCAAGGGCGACAAGCAAATCATCTACGCGTCGACGCACGAGAGCTCGCCGGAGTGCCCGGCGCCTCCCGACAACTCGAAGGGCTATATGTGGGGCCTGTTCGAGTACGACATCTACAAGGCAAACCCCGACGGCTCGAATCTCGTCAACCTGACCCCGAACACGCCGGGCTACGACGCCGAAGCGACCGTGTGCCCGAAGGACGGCGCGATCATCTTCACGTCGACGCGCAGCGGTGACCTCGAGCTGTGGCGGATGGACGCCGACGGCAAGAATCTGCGCCAGCTCACGAACCTGCCCGGTTACGACGGCGGCGCGTTCTTCTCGGCGGATTGTTCGAAGATCGTGTGGCGCTCGTCGCGGCCGCAAGGCAAAGACCTCGAGGCGTACAAAGAGCTGTACGCACAAAAGCTCGTCAAGCCGACGAAGATGGACCTCTGGGTCGCGAACGCCGACGGCACGGAGGCTCGTCAGGTCACGTATCTTGCGGGCGCATCGTTCGCGCCGTTCTTCACGCCCGACGGCAAGCGCATCTTGTTCTCGACGAACTTCGTCAACCCGCGCAGCCCCGACTTCGACATCTACGCGATCAACGTCGATGGCACGCAGCTCGAGCGCATCACGCACGCGCCGGGCTTCGACGGCTTCCCCGTGTTCTCGCCCGACGGTAAGACGCTCGCGTTCTCGTCGAATCGCAAACAGCTCGACGGCGCCAACTACCAGGGCACCAACAAACCGGCAGGCGAGAGCGACACGAACGTGTTCCTCGCTGACTGGGTGCCGGGCCCGGTCGTCGCGGTGGCGTCCGAGACCGCATCCGCGGATCGATTCGCGAAGGCGGTTGCGTATCTCGCGGCCGACGAGCGCGAAGGACGCGGCATCGGCACCAAGGGTCTACGCGATGCCTCGGATATGGTGCAGCAGCACATGCAAGCCGCGGGCGCCGAGCCCGGCTTTGCGACCGGCTGGCGCCAGACGTTCGACGTCACCACCGAGGTCAAGCGCGGCGCGACCACGGCGCTCGTACTCGACGGCAAGCCGGTCG
>DATDCH010000921.1:0-8225 GCA_036524455.1 Kofleriaceae bacterium
ATCGAGAAGCAAAAGACCACCTGCGGCACTGCGAGCTGTCAGCTTGCGGTCGATGCAGCGTGCTCGTGGTCGGCGCTGCAGGGCGCCGAGTACTACGCGATCGCGAGCGTCAGCGCGCAATACAGCTCGAGCTACAAGTGCACGGCCTACGACACCAGCATCTTCGACAAGAACGACGGCGATTGCATCGAGGGGCACGAGACCAATCAGGCCTCGACCGCGTCGTACGTGCTCGACGTCTATGACGTGAAGACGTGCAAGGAGGTGCGCGCCTTGTCGCAGCGAATCACGTCGCGCGCGTTTGGGGTCGAGGAACAGAGCAAACCCGAAGCGCTCGCGAAGCTCGGGGCGAAGGTGCCGGCGAAGGCCGAAGGACTTCCCGATCAGATCATGATCGGCGCCGATGGCCGCGTCGTCGGCGAAGCAACCGACAACTACTACGCGCTGTTTCGCGGCGGCGATTATCGCGGCTACGTGCGCGTGCGCGGCGCGGGCACACAGGCCGAACAGCTGCGGCCGATGTATTTCCCGATGGCGCCCCAGCCGGGCGATGCGCTCGTGCGGCGCGGCAGGCGCAAGTTCGTCGACTTGGCGCTCGACGGTGCGATCGCGTCGCTGACGTTCGATGGGTCGCGCCACATTGCGGGCGGGATCGGCGCGCACGTGCGCCACTACACGCTCGACGGCGGTCTGCAGTATGGTTTCGGCGCCGATCTACTCGGCAGCGTCGCGACGAACACGAACGTATTTCTGTTCACGCCCGAGCTCGGCTGGGGTGTGCCGATCGCGCCGGGTTTCGTCGCGTCCGCGAACGTCGGCGTTGGCTTTGCGCGCGGCAAGCAGGTCATCGCGAGCATGAACGACATGCTGACCAACGCGTACGCGGCACACGTGATCGCGACCGCGCGCGTGCAGACGTTTCTCACGACGTGGTTCTACGTCACCGTCGACGCGGGCTACGTTTACACCGGCACGTTCGACGACTGGAACGGCACCGGTATCGGGGCCGCAAGACCGATGTCGATGCGCTCGCCGATCGCGCGCATCTACGCAGGCTTCGATCTCTAGATCGTTTGCCAGCGTCCCCAGTGCATGCGCGCGCGATGGGGCAGGTGCGCGAGTAGCCACAACCAGGTCCGTTCCTCGACGAGCACGAGGCCGTTGCGATGGCGCGGATGAAATCCGAGCGGCGGTGCGATCGAATGCACGTTGCGCGCGCGATCGATCTCTTGATCGAGCGGTGAGTCCATGCCGATGAACGCGAGCGGCATCATGCGCACGCGCCGCTCGGCGGGCACCGGCCACGGACGCAGACTCACCGTCGCGCGCGTGTACCAAGCGACCATGAACAAGATGTGGCGCTCGGGGACGATCACGGTCTTACCCGCGGGAATCTGGCGCGCCGACGCCATCACGGCCGTCACCATCGCAGGATGGGCGAGCACCACGCCCTCGGTGGGCTTTGCGTGCGGGCGGATCGCGAGCAGCAGTGCGAACCCGCCGGCGACGAGCTCGCGCTCGCTCGGTGCCAGCTGCTTGATTCGGGCGAGCAGCGGATCGACGAGCATCGCCGCGCACAGCGCGAGCGGCACGAACGCCGCGATGCGCAGCCGGAAGCCGAGGCCCTGCGGATCGGAGACCGCGAGCCACGGCAACGCGATCGCGATCGCGAATGCGACCACCATCCACTGCGCCGCACGCTCGCCGTGCTTGCGCGGTTTTGTCGGGCGCAGCCGAATCACGACGGCCGCGGCGATCGCGAGCACCGCACCGACGGCGGCTTCATGCTCGAACGCGAGTGTCACGCGCTCGGTCGCGAGCGCAGGTGCCGACCAGTACGCGTCGCTCGACAGCGCGTTCGTCAGCAGTGCCGCATCGCCGGGCGACAGGAAGCGCTGCGGGGCCGCGATGCCGAGCACGACCACGACGAGCCCGAGCACGCCGAGCACGGCGAGCAGGTAGAGCAGGCGGCGGCCGCGCAGCTTCGCCCGGCCACGCGCCTCTTCGATCGCGGCGGGGACCGCGATCGCCATCACCACCGCCGCTGCAAGCTTATGGGTCAGATACGCGGCAACGAGCGCGGCGAGCGCGCTGCCGATACGCAAGCGCGTCGGCGCGTCGAGTGCGCGCAGCAGCAGCCACAGTGCCGTCATCCCGACGGTCAAGCCGAGGCCTTGCTTGACGAACTCGAACGACAGGTACAGCGACGACGCGCTGTTCGCCACGAGTGCGGCCGCGATGAGGCCGGCGCCGCGGCTGCGCCCGAACCGCGCACCGACCGCGTATGCGGGCAACGCGATCAACGCGCCACCGAGGGCTGCGCCGAGCTTGGCGCCCGTGATCTCGTCGGTCGCCGCCGCAAACGGCGCCATGAAGTAGAACGTCAGTGGGGACGACGGATACTGCAGCGAGCCGTCTTCGAGCAGCGCACGCAGCTGGATCGGATAGAAGTAGCCGTCGACGCCGAGCGGAAACGGCGATGCGGCGAGCATTTGCCAGCGCTGGTAGAACGACCACGCCACGAGCGCGACCAGCGCGAGCACGATCGCCGCCTGCCAGATCCGCTCGCGCTGCACGCGGGAATCCTAGCTCGACGCCCGAGGCCCGCGTAGATTGTGCGCGTGAAGGCTGTGGTTCTGCTCTCCGGTGGTCTCGACTCGACGACGGCGCTCGCCGTCGCGAAGTCGCGCGGTTTTGATCCGTACGCGTTGACCGTCAAGTACGGCCAGCTCCACGAGGTCGAGCTCGTGGCGGCGCGGCGGGTTGCCGCCACGCTCGGTGTTACCGAGCACCGCGTGATCGAGATCGATCTCGCGCAGCTCGCCGCTTCGGCGCTGACCAGTGCCGGCGTCGCGGTGCCCAAAGATCGCTCGCTCGCCGAGATCGGCGCGCCCGGAGACGTGCCGCCGACGTACGTGCCGGCGCGTAACACGGTGCTGCTGGCACTCGCGCTCGCGTGGGCCGAGTCGCTCGGCGCGCACGACATCTTCGTCGGCGTCAACGTGCTCGATGCGAGCGGCTATCCCGATTGCCGGCCCGAGTTCATCCGAGCGTTCGAAGCGCTCGCGCAGGTTGCGACGCGACAGGGTGGCTTCACGGTGCACGCGCCGCTGATCGAGCTGACGAAGGCGCAGATCATCGTGCTCGGCACTGAGCTCGGCGTCGACTACGCGATCACGCACAGCTGCTACGACCCTGTGGAAGGCGGCGCGGCGTGCGGCCGCTGCGACGCGTGTCAGCTGCGCAGGAAGGGATTCAGCGAAGCCGGCGTCGCGGATCCCACGCGTTACGCGTAACGGAGGTCGGGCACACCCACCCGTAACTCCGTCCGATCCGCGTTGTGTAGTAGGGTGGAATCCGATGAGGCGCGCGCGATGAAGCTCGGCACGTTGCTGCTGCGCAATGCCGCGATCGGGCTGTCTCAGCTCGAGGCCGCGCTGCGCAACCAAGTGCTCTACGGCGGTCGGCTCGGCACGAACCTCGTCGAGCTCGGCTTCATCGATCTCGAGCTGCTGTCGACGTACCTTGCGGAGCTGACCGGCTATCCGATCGCGACGCCGACCCTGCTCGACGACGCCGACAAGGCACTGCTCGACAAGCTCGGCTCCGACGACGCCCATCGGTTGCGCGCAGTCCCGCTCGGCTATCTCGGCGCGGGCACCGAATCGGTCGCGGTCGCGCTCGTCGATCCGACCGACACGCAGGCGCTTGCCGAGCTCGCCGAGCGCCTCGGCGCGAAGGTCACGCCGTATGTCGTGCCCGAGCTGCGGGCGCTCTATTACCTCGAGCGCCACTTCGGGACGCCGCGGCGGGCGCGCTTCATTCGCAGTGCGCGGCCGGGCACGGATCCCGGCGAGCTCGTCGGCGACGATCGCCGCAAGACGCAGCCGGCAGGTGGCATCGCGATGCCGCCGAAGCTGACGCTCGAGCCGCGGCGGCGTCGGCCGTCGCAGGCGCCGCTGACCCAGTCCGTGCCGACGACGCTGTCGTATGGCGCGGCCTGCGAGCGGATCGACACCGCGACCAATCGCGAGCAGATCGCCGATACGTTCATCGATTATGCGCGCGGGCGCTGCGACGTGCTCGTCGTGTTCCTCGTGCGCGATGGCAACGCGCTCGGCTGGCGCGGCTATGTGGCGCCGCCGACCCAGCCGGCGAAACCGATCGAGGAGATCTCGTTACCGCTCGGTGGCGCATCGGCGCTGCAGTCGGCGCACGACGCCGGCCAGACCTATGTCGGGCAACCGCCCTCGCCGGCCAAGCCGATCGAGGGCACGTTATGGAACGCGCTCGGCTCCGACCCCAAGCCGGTCGAGGTCTTGGTCGTGCCGATCATGGTCAAGCAGCGCGCGGTCAACTTGATCTATACGCACACGCTCGGCGGCACCCCGCCGCAGTCGCTCATCACCGAGCTGCAGGACCTCGCGACCCGCGCGCAGACTTCGTACTTGCGACTGATCCGGCAGACCCGCGGGTCGTGATCGTGGTCTCTCGAGTCGATACCGTTCCGGAATCCTCGACGAGGATTCGTCGCGCGCCAGCGCGATTCGCAACGAGCGCTATCTAGCGTCCGCCTCCCGGCGCCGGCAGGACCTGGATTTGCGGGTAGCCCGTCGGCCCCGTGGGCCCACGCGACTGCTCGACGGCCATCTTGTAGTCCGAGCGCATATCCGCTTTCTGGTGTGAGGGATCGGCGGCCGGTCCATAACCACCGCGCACGAGATTCAGCTCCGCAAGTTCGATTTGCTCCATGGACGAGTCACGATTGCAGCACGCGTGCCCTTCGCATCATGGCGACATCACCTGAGCTCGCGCAGACCCAACGCAACCCGCAGCGCCCATTCCGACTTCTCGAGTTGCAGGACGCTCGCTTCGATCACCGATGCAGGGTCGACCCGTTGTGCAGGCTTCGTACTTGCGGCTGATCCGGCAGACCGTGATTGTGGTGTCGGCGCACAGCGAGGCCTGGTCGTCTCTGCGCCGATGTAGGCGCTCCCGACGGCTGCCACGCACTGGAGGGGCGGGTTCGTCAAGGGGTAAGCATCCTTCAAGATACGGCTCATGCGACTAATATCGTTGAGCAAGTTACCCCGTACTGATCCCCCGCGCAGGAACTTGATTTCCCCAGCCAAAGAGGGAAAGTCCTCTTCGTGGCGCAACGTTTGTCTCTGGCACACAACAAGGTCGGGCCCGGTACGATCGCAGCTGCTCTTGCCGCCCTGTCGATGGCGGTCCTCGCTCACTTCTTCATCTGATTTCGGCGCGGCTTCGGGGGAAGCCAGCTGACATCGGATAGATGAGCGCGTGACGTGCGCCTTGCTGGTGCGCGAATTGCGCGAGTTGCGCGAGTTGCGCGCGGTAGCTGCTGTCGCAGCTAACCCTGTTCGTTCCAGTAGCGGACCCAGTCACCGTGCTGGATCACCGTCCCGAACTTGACCGCGGCTGGATCTGACAGCGTGTAGACCCACGCCCAGACCGGGTCGTCGGTGTCCTCGAGGTGGACCTTGCGAATCACGCGGACGAAGTCCTGGCCCTCGTAAGCGTCGAGCAGGCCAAACGTCGCGGCGAGCTCGGTGAGCCAAATGACCTCGCCCTCGACGCGACCCGTGCCGTCCCCCTCGACGAAGCCAGGGTGGCCCATCGGGAACGCGTAGATCGCACCCGCGGTCCACGCCTTCACGCACTTGCTGATCTGGTTGGCGACGAGCGAGCGCGCGGTCTGACCCTGGCGCAGCGTGCCGTAGACGAACAAGCGATCGAGGATCTCGTGCGAGCCCGTCGTGCGCTCGACCTCGAACGTCCGCGTATTGCGTCGTTTCTCGCCCATGCAGCTTCTCTTCTAACCCCGCGACGCGAGCGCCGCCACCTGATCCAGCAGGGGCAGCACCATCGCGGCACCGGTGCCCTCGCCGTGGCCGAGACCGACTTCGAACGCGGGGGTGAGGCCGAGGTGATCGAGGATCGCGGGCTGAGTGAAGCTCCCGCGATGCGCGGCGATCACGTAGCCGGTCACGTTCGGTGCGAACGCGGCCGCGACGAGTGCCGCCGCGCCGGTCGCGTAGCTGTCGAGAATCACGGGCACGTTCATCGACGCTGCGCCGAGGATCAACCCGGCGAGCACGGCGGTCTCGGAGCCGCCAAAGGTCGCGAGCACTTCGAGCGGGCCGGCGCCACGCAGCTGCATGCCGCGAATGCCGGCGGCCTCGGCGATGTCGTCGCGGAGTGCGCCCGGCGGCTGACCCGACAGCGCCGCGAGCAGCGCCGCCGACGCGACCTCGCTGCCGACGCCGAGCGCACCGAGCGCGATCACGTCAGGGGCTTGCTCGGACAGCGAGATCGACAGCGCGATGCCGGCATCGAGCCCGAGCGCCGCATCGATGATCGTCATCGCGGGCTCGCGCATCAGATCGCGGCTCGGACCGCGGCCGAGCTGAATGGCAATGTCCGGCATGTGGGTCGGCTCGCGCGCGCCTGCATCGACGAGCACGATCGGTGTGATGCCCGTTCCGAGCGCGGCATCCGGACCACGCGCACCTTCGTAGCCCTGCGAGGCGCGCGCGACCTGGCAGAGCGCCGCGCTGCCGTCGGCGATCGCGCGTGCCGCGATCACGGTCGGATGCTCCGCACCCATCGCGATGCCCGGATCGCCGCAGCCGTGATCACCGGCAACGACCACGATCATCCGCTTCGCGGCGCGCGGTCTCGGCGTGTGCTGCGCGGCTGCGAGCGCGGCGGCGAGCCGCTCGAGCACGGGTGCATTCGCCTGCGCGACGCGCACGCGCACCGCCTCGGCGTTCGCCTGCGAGGCGGGACCGATCGCTTCGATCACGTGCTGCAGGACTTGGCTCACGGGCGCCCCCACAGCGCAGCGTAATGCTTGCACGCGAGGTAGTTCACGGGCGTCCCCACATCGCAGCGTAGCGCTTGCTGCGCACGAGGATGACGATGAAGAACGGGCCGCCGAGCACCGCGGTCACGGCGCCGGTCGGTAAGTGCGCGGGCGCGGTCAGCGTGCGGGCGAGCGTGTCGCACAGCACGAGCAGCGTGGCGCCGCCGAACACCGACGCCGGCACGAGCAGCCGATGATCCGGTCCGAGCAGTGCGCGCAGCGTGTGCGGCACGACGAGCCCGATGAAACCGATCGGTCCGGCGAGCGCGATCGCGACGCCGACGAGCACAGCGGTCAGCGCGAACAGCACGAGCTGCGTGCGTGCGACGGCGACGCCGAGTGACGCGGCAACGTCGGGCCCGGCGGCGAGCGCGTTGAGCTCGCGCGCGTACCAGAACACGAGCAACAAGCACACGCCGATCGGCAGCGACGCGTACTCGAGCCCGTGGAACCGGATCGAGTCGAGCCCGCCGACCATCCACGCGAGCATATGGCTGACATCGGAGAAGTCGCTCGTGTACTGGATCAGCACCGACGCCGCCGAGCAGAACATCGACATCGTGATGCCGGCGAGCACGAGCGTTGCGGGCGGCAACTGGCGCCCGACGCGGCCGAGCCGCTCGATCAGCACACTCGTGCCGAGCGCACCCGCGAGCGCCGACATACCGACGCCGGCGCCGCCGAATGCGTCCTCGACGCCCAGCCGGATCGCGAGCACCGCCGCAAGCGAGGCGCCCGACGAGATGCCGAGCGTGAACGGCTCGGCGAGCGGATTGCGAAACAGCGCCTGCAGCGTGCAGCCGGCGGCGGCGAGCGCGCCACCGACGAGCATCGCGCCGAGCACGCGCGGCAGCCGCACCATCAGCACCTTGTGCTCCGGCGACGCGGCATCGAACGAATCGAAGCCGAGTAGCTGCAGCGCGCGGCCGCTCCGCGTCATCGCGACACCGAGTTGCGGCGCGATCAGCGCAACCAGCCCGCACAGCACGGCGCACGCGCCGAGCACGATCGCGAGCCGGCGCCGCGTCAGCACGCGGCCGCGCCCGCTGACAAAGCCGCTCATCGCGGCACCGCGAATCGTGCGGTCGCACGCAGCGAGCCACTGACCTCGTTCACGTTCACAACGGCACCGCGAATTGTGTGCCCGATGGCAGCGAGCCATCGCATCGCGGCACCGCGAATTGTGCGGTCACGCAGCGAGCCACGGACCTCGTTCACGTTCATAACGGCACCGCGAATCGTGTGCCGATGGCAGCGAGCCATCTCATCGCGGCACCGCGAGTTGTGCGGTCACGCAGCGAGCCACTGACCTCGTTCACGTTCACAGTGGCACCGC
>DATDCH010000922.1:0-19848 GCA_036524455.1 Kofleriaceae bacterium
GGCGACGAGCCCGGCCCCAAGGTCCTCGTCAATCTCGAGATCCGCGCCGGCAAGCTGTTCGCGTTTCGCATCGAGCTCTACACCGACAAGGGCAGTATCCCGCCCGACAACTGCGCGGGCTTCGCGCAGGCGCTGGCCGCCAAGTGGGGACCCGCACCCGAGAAGGTCTGGGTCGATCGCGACGCGCACGTGCGGGCCGCGCTCATCGATACCTGCATCCTCGCGTTCGAGCGTTACGTCGACGTCGCGAGCTGGATCGGACGCGAGCCCACCGCGATCGTGCCGGCCTTTGTCGTCGGCAAGCCGGCCAAGGAGCTCGCGTCGCGCGTGGGGCCGGCAGTCAAGCTCGACGAGGACGTCACGTACCGCGACGCCGGCGTCGGCGAGCACGCGGCCGGGCCGACGATCATCGATATCTACATGAAGAAGGGAAAAGTCAGCGGGCTCGGGGTCGAGACCGCGGCAGGCGCTGCAGACCGCGTCGCGATCCGCGAGCGCATCTCGTCGGCATTCGGCGTCAAGTCGACGCGCGACGCGACGACCGGCTACGACGTGTGGGCGTCGACGCCGCCGATTCGCATGCTCGACACCCGCGACGGCGTGCGCGTCGAAGTCGGTAACCTGACGCCGTAACCGCGCGCGGTCGCGATCATTTTGGACGCGCCCGGCAGTGTCGCCGCCCAGATTGAACCGCCAAGCGCGCCGCAGACGCCAAGACAAGATTAGAAGGTTGGCGAGGTCGCGCTCTGCACGGACGCGCGCGCGAGCAGAGCGCGATCTGAAACCTCTCCCCGGCGTCTTGGCGTCCTCAGCGCTTTGGCGTTGATCCGCCAAGAACGCTGTGTCGGCGTGCGCTAGCTGCGGAGCGCTCGCGCGCCTCGTACATGCGCGAACGACGTGTCTGCCAGTTCGGCTTAGAAGCGGGCCTGCAGCGTCGCGTTGATGCCGAGCTGGTTGAACTGGCCGAACTGGAACTCGAACGGCGACTCCGGGTTGCCCGGATCGACGCGCTGGTAGCGAGTGGTGTTCGCGTCGTAGCTGTAGAACACCTCGAGCAGCGCGGTATAGATGCGACCGAAGTCGAGCTTGACGAAGCCCTTCGCCGCGTACTGCGCGACCGCCTCTTCGCCGACCGGCAAGATCGTGATCAGCGTGTCGATGTTGTTGTTGCGGATGACTGCCGTCGACGTGCCGCTGACGCCGGTCATGCCGCCGGGCACGCCCTTCGTCGACGTCAGCGTGGCCGGCTTGTCGATACCGAAGATCGCGCCGACCGTGAGCAGGTCGTTGAAGTTCTGGTCGAGGCCAACCGCCGCGAACAGATCGGGCGATGTCGAGTAATCGGACGGGAAGTCGGAATACGTCGGCAAGCTTGGCTGGCTGTGCAGGATGAACGCGAGCGTGCGGTAGCTGGCGTCGAAGCGCAGGCGCAGGCGATCGATCATCACGCGCACGTTGATGTCGCCCGCGTAGCCGCGCTGCACGACGGTCGTGCCGGTCATCTCGGGGTGCTTGAGCGTCTGACCGAGCACGGTGCCTTCGAACATCGCGAGCCACGACGTGCCGCCCTGATACTTGACCGGGTTGAACAGACCGCTGACCCGCTCGTTGTTGTTCTTGTAGAGCCGGTAGTCGACCGACGACTGCACCGGCATGCCCTTGTGCACCGAGAGCTGCGCGGATGCGCCGAACAGCTGCACCTTCTGATCGTTGACGTCGACGAGCTCGTTGTAGCCGCGATCGAAGTAGCCGCCGTTGACCTCGACGCGGACCATCTCGTGCGGATCGATACCGGCGCCCGCGAGCACGGCGAGCGCGGCTTGCTCTTCTGCGGTACGGCGATCGAGCAGCACGGCGCTCTTTGCGCCGACGAACGCGTACATGTTCTTCGTGTCGTACTGGAACTTGAGGCCGGGCGTCGCCGAGCGCGCGCGGCGGTACTCGGGGCTACCGCCCCACGACAGCCGATAGCTGTAGCCAAGACGCATGCGGTCCGACGACACCGGGAACACGGTCAACGAGATGCGCGTCGGATCCTTGTGCGTCGGGTCTTTCCAGTTCGCGACCGTGATGTACGTGCCCGCGTCGGAGAGCTCGATGTTTTTCTCCGACAGCTCGTTGATGCGCAGCACGAGCGCGCCTTCGGCGTCGAAGTGACCCTTGTGATAGTGCCGGTACATGACGGCGTGCGACAGCGTCTCGAAACCGCTGTAGCGCGTATCGTAGTTGTCGAAGAACAGCACGCCGAGCGAGTTCGGCACGCCGAACCGCCAGCCCGGCACGCTCGGGATCGTCTCACCCGGTTTGACGAGCAGGTTCTCGTTCGTGATCGTGAACGCGATGCGCGTATCGAAGAAGCCGCTCGCACCCGTGAGATCGGTCGGCCCCGCCGCGGCCGGCGAGTCCTTCTCGGCCTGCTCTTTCGCGGCGCGCTCCGCTGCTTCTCGCGCGGCGCGCTCGTTGAGCACGCGCGCCATCTCGCGATCGACGATCTCTTTGATCTTCGCTTCGTCGAGTGGTGGCGCCGCGGGCTCGGCGGGCGTCGCGGGCGGCGTGACCGGTTCCCCTGCACCGGGTTGCGCGTAGGCGACCGAAGGGAGTAGCAGCGCCGCCACCGAAACGAATAGCGCCGCGACCAAAGCGAGTCGAGTCTTCATTAGCCAGCCTCTATTGCAGAATGAGATCCGCGCTCGAACGCGGATAGATGATCCAGACGTTGAAAGAGCCGATGTTCACCGGACGCAGCACACCGGTGACGCTCGGAACGGCCTTGCCGACGAGCGTCGTCGGATCGAGCGGGACCGTGCCACTCGTGATCACGTTGATCACGTTGCGGCCGATGCAGTTACCACCCATCCCCGACGGGTCGAGCTTCCATTGCTTGTATGTCTCGTAGTCCTTGTCGAGATCGCACACGACGGCGCCGTCGACTTTGATCGGTGCGGCTTCGTTGCGCTCGAAGTTGATGCGCTGAGAAAACCACGTCGGGTCGAACGTGGACGGGGCCGGCAGCCGGCCCGGCGTTTCGTCGACGACATCGGTGTCGACGAACGTCTGCGGAAAACCGATCTCGGTGAGCCCGTTGAACTCCGACACACCGCCGGCGAACCCGTCGATGACCTGGCCCTCGCGGATGATGCGGCCGCGTTCGTCGCGCGCGGCGGAGAACGAGAACACCATCTTGTGGTCGTAGTCGCCGGTCGTGCACGGCGGGGCACCGCCAGCCGTGCAATTGAGGTCGCTCACCGTGTAGCCCTGTGCGAACACGCTGGTGACGACGAGCCGGCCGTTCGCGCCGTAACGCGATTGCCGCACCGACACCTGCTTCTGCTCGAGCGGCGACTTTTGCAGCGCATCGAGCGCCATCTCGTCGGTCGGCCGCTGGATGTCGACGACGAACGGGTCGCGATACCACAGCTGCGGCGACGCGCCCGACACGTACGTCGGCGTCTCGGCGCCGGCATCGTCGAACCACAGCGTCACCGAGCCGAACACCGGCGGCAGCATCACCATCTGGTTCGTCGCGACACCCGCGCTCATCGCGATCGTCTTGAGCGGCGGCGCGTCGAGGTACGGCGTCAGCGTGCCGAGGAAGTTGACGTACACGCGCACGGGGTTGTTGAACGAGGTGTCGACCTCGCCTTCGGCGTCGATCGCCGTGACGTTGACGACGACGTTACGATCGGCGTCACCGAGCCGCTGGGTGAACGTGCCCGGCACCGACAACAGCTCGATGCGCAGCGACTGCGTGCCCGTCACGGGCTCGCGCGTCTCGACGCAACCGACCACTGCGAGAAGGAGGTGGAACAGGACAACAAGCTGTTTCATTCGAACACCGGCCTGATGCGTCCGTCGTGCTTTTCGATCTCACCATCGAGGCACGAGATGTTGCCCCACCGCTGCTTCACGTTGCGCTGCGGCGATTGGGTGTCGGTCGTATCGATGATCGCCTCGGTCGCGAGCGTGCAGAGCTCGCCCTTCGGAGTCATGGAGCAGACCAGGCCCGCCGGCATCGTGGGGCACGGCGTGCTCGCGTTGCAGGCGATGCCGGTGCTGCACGTTTGCTGTTGGTTGTTGAGATAGACCGTCAGCGCGTCGCGCAGCGAGATGCCGGTGTTCTGCTGCGACGTATTGCGTTTGAGCACCACGAAGCCCGAGCCGCCGCCCGCGATGTAATCGTTGACCGCGACGCGATACAGGCCCGAGAGCGACAGCGGTGCGCACTTCGACGTGTCGACGGGCCCATCCGGGTTGCCGTTGCGGCAGTTCTCACCGAGCGAGACGTTCTTCGCACACGCGGTCGCCGGCTGGCCGGTGAACGGATCGAGGTTCGGGCAAACGCCCTTGCACACCATGTCGAACGTGATGCCGCTGACCTGCGCCTGCGTGCGGCAACCGCGCGATGCGCTCCGGCGCGCGATGAAGTCGAGCGTGTCCTGCACTTCTTGCCCCGACAAGTACATCACCGTGATCGAGTTCTCGAACGGGAACACGTTGTACATCTGCTCGTTCGTCAGCGCGCCGCGCTCGAAGTCGGCGCGGATACCGAGCGAGTTCGTGATCGAGAACTCGGCATCGACGCCCTGCTGCACCTGCATCGAGCGCGCGACCAGGTTGCCGAGCTGCGAGTCGCCGCCGCCCTGATCGTTGCGCAAGATCTTCTGGTCAGGAGCGCCGCCGGGCGCGACCCACGCGAACACGCCGTTGAGATCGATCTCTTGGTTGAGCTTGACCGAGTACGGCCACATCAAGTTCGCGACGTCGGCGTCCTCCGGAACCTTGGAGTCGACCGGGATGTTCTTGTACGCGAAGGAAACGATGCGGCTGCGTTTCTCGGGATCGCCGTTGTCGCTGCCGACGCGTACCGTGAGATCGAGGCGGCCGACGAACTTCGCGAACGCACCCGAGTGGACGAGCAGCGTCTGGCAGTCGTGGTCGGCGCAGTACTGCGAGCCGTCGTAGTTCGGTAGCAGCTTCGGCGGATTCGTCACGATGTGGAGATGGCCGCCGAGGATGAGATCGACGCCGGGTACCGTGATGTTCTCGTCCTCGGCTTGGGCCGCGGTGAGGCCTTCGTCGGCGTCGAGACCGATGTGGCTGACGACGACCACGACATCGACCTGCGAGCGGATCAGCCGCGTGTAGTTGTCGAGCGCGATCTGGTTCTCGATCGGCCGAAAGCCGAGCGAGTTGCCGCCCTCGTAGATCGACGACAGCGTGTCCTGGTTGCCCATGCCGATCACGCCGACGCGCAGACCGTCGAGGTCGTAGATGAAGAATGGATGCACGACGTCGCGCAGCGAGCGCGCCTTGTTCGGCGGATCGTCCCAGGCGTAGTTCGCTGCGAGGTGCGGGAACTGCGACCACGCGTCGATCTTCTCGTAGAGGTTCTTCGCGCCGAGGTCGAACTCGTGGTTGCCGAGCACCTCGCCGTCCATACCCGCGAGCGACAGCGCGCGCATTTCGGCTTCGCCCTTGAACATGTTGAACACGGGCGCGCCTTGGAACGCATCGCCCGAATCGAGCCACAGCGAACGCGCGCTCTCGCGGCGGATCCGCTTCACGATCGTCGCGATTCGCGCGATCCCGCCGAACGGTGCGTTCGCCGGCAACAGGCCGTAGTCCTGGTCGAACGTGTTCGGCACGAAGTTGTACGGGAACAACCTCGAGTGGATATCGGAGGTGTGGATGATCGTCAGGTGGATGTCCTGCCCGACGAGGTTGGGTTGTGGGCGTTCGACCGTGCAGCCTGCGCCGAGGCAGCCGAAAATGATCGTGGCCACGATTGCTGCCACCACGCCCGGGGTTGCTACAGCACGCATCAGCCCGCGGTAATAACCGGGGGGACTGGTTTTCAGCAAGGCCAATGGATGGTCTACTGCGCCGGCATGCCTCGGGCGAAGATCGTCTGCACCCTCGGCCCTGCGTCGTCGACACCAGAACGAATCGGCGAGCTTATCGACGCGGGCATGAATGTCGCGCGTCTGAATTTCTCGCATGGCAGTCACGAAGATCACGCGAAGATGTTGCAGATCGTGCGCGCCGAGGCAGAACGCCGCGGCAAAGCCGTCGCCGTGCTGCTCGATCTGCAGGGGCCGAAGATCCGCGTCGGCAAGTTCGCAGCAGGACAGATCGATCTGCGGCCCGGCGCCGAGCTGACGATCACCACCGACACCAGTGTGATCGGCGACGAGAAACGCGTGTCCACCACGTACGCGCAACTCCCGCTCGACGTGAAGCCGGGCGATCACCTGCTACTCGACGACGGCTATCTGTCGCTCGCGGTCACCGACGTCCGCGACCGGGAAGTGAAGACCGTCGTCGTCACCGGCGGCGTGCTCAAGAACAACAAGGGCATCAACTTGCCCGGCGTCGAGGTGTCGGCGCCTGCACTGTCCGAGAAAGATCGCACCGACATCGGCTTCGCGCTGCGGTTTGGCGTCGACTACGTCGCGCTGTCGTTCGTGCGCCGCCCCGAGGACGTGCTCGAAGCCAAGCGCCTGCTCACCGTCGACAACGTGTCGATTCCGGTGATCGCGAAGATCGAGAAGCCGCAGGCGCTCGAGCGGCTCGCCGAGATCATCGAGGTCACCGACGGCGTCATGGTCGCGCGCGGCGATCTCGGCGTCGAGCTCGGTCCCGAGAAGGTACCGCTGTGGCAGAAGCGGATCATCGAGGAGACCAACAAGCGCGGCAAGATCGTGATCACCGCAACGCAGATGCTCGAGTCGATGATCACGCAGTCGCGACCGACGCGTGCCGAAGCGAGCGATGTCGCGAACGCAGTGCTCGACGGCACCGACGCGCTGATGTTGTCAGGCGAGACCGCCGCCGGCGCGCATCCGGTCGAAGCGGTGCGCACGATGGCGCGCATCATCGACGAGATCGAAAAGAGCGCGTACTACCGCGCGAACATCGACGTGCGGATGATCGAGCTCGCGAACTCGGCCAACGCGATCGCGCACGCGGCAGTCAGCGCAGCTCGCGCGATGAAGCTCAAAACGATCGTCGTGGTCTCCGATTCGGGCGGCGCCGCGCGGCTGGTCAGCGAGTACCGGCCCGAAGCGCACCTGATTTGCCTCACCACAGACGAGGTCACCTGGCGCCGGCTCGCGCTGTTCTGGGGAGTGACGCCGGTTCTGATCGGCCCCTCTGCCACGACCGAGGAACTGGTCGATCGGGTAGAGGCAACCCTGATCGAGCGCAATCTCGCAGCGCCCGGCGAGAGCGTGTTGATCACGATGGCTGTGCCGATCGGCTCTGGCGTCCAGACCAACGTCCTCAAGATTCACCAGATCCAGCATTAGCGGGCCTCCGGAGCGGCGCCTTTAGGTTCCGGCGGAGGTCGGACCGGTACGCAAAAACCTACACGAGTCGAGGGCTTGAGCGAGTGGCCCGCGCAGGCTACGATTTTCGAGCGTGGCGCACAGTGTTAAACCGGCCGACGCTGGCGTCAGCATTGGCCAGGTGTACCAGGGGAAGTATCGGGTTGAATCGATCCTGGGACACGGTGGCATGGGCGTGGTCGCGGAGTGCACGCACCTCGCGCTGAACGAGCGCGTCGCGATCAAGATGTTGCGACAAGACGTCCTGACCGATCAGGACGCGGTGGCGCGATTCATCCGCGAGGCGCAGGCCGCGGTCAAGCTCAAGAGCGAGTACGTCGCGCGCGTCTCCGACGTCGGTACGTTCGAGAACGGCGTGCCGTACATGGTCATGGAGTTCCTCGAGGGACACGACCTCGGCGAGCTGTTGCAGCAGCGCGGCGTATTGCCGTTGCAGTGGGCCGTCGAGCTCATGCTGCAGACCGCGGAAGCGCTCGCAGAGGCGCACTCGCTCAGCATCGTGCACCGCGACGTCAAGCCGACGAACCTGTTCGTGACGTGGCGCCCCGACGGTAGCGCGCTGATCAAGGTCCTCGATTTCGGCATCTCGAAGTCGCCGCTCGGCACAGACATGCAGCTGACGCAGACGCAGTCGCTGCTCGGCACGCCCGCGTACATGTCTCCGGAGCAAATGCGCAGCGCGCGCCTCGTCGATACGCGCACCGATATCTGGTCGCTCGGCACCGTGTTCTACGAAGTCCTCGAGGGGCGCAGGCCGTTCGAAGCCGAGAGCTTCAGCGAGATGTGCGTCAAGGTTGCCGTCGATCCGCCGGCGCCGATGGTCAACACGCCGCCGGGCCTGCAGCAGGTCATCATGCGCTGCCTCGCGAAATCGCCCGAGCAGCGCTACGCGAACATGGCCGAGCTCGGCCGCGATCTCGTGCCGTACTCGGCCGATCCACACGGCGCGCAAATGCTCGTCGAACGCATGGCGCGCATGCTGCGTCGCGCGTCGGGTGAGAATTGGGAAGGTGGCGGCACGGGTGTCAGCCGCAGCGGCGTACCTGGCTCGGCACGCGAGCTGGGCTCGGGTCCCGTGCGCGCACAAACGCCGGCGCCCGCGCAGCACTGGGGACGCGGCTCGGATCCCGCCGCAGCACCGTGGGCGGGGAAATCAGATCCGTCGGCGCGTCAGTGGCAGGCGCAGCGTGGCGACGCATCGCAACCGTTTGCGCGGCCACTGCCGCAAGGCGAACAGTCGCAGCCGTTCGCGCACCCGCTCACCGACGACCCGTCGGCGGGAATCGCCGGACCGACGCTGTCGACGCGGAAACGACGCTGGCCGCTGATCCTCGCGTTGCTCGTGCTCGTGGGCATCGGTATCGGTATCGGTATCGCGGCTCAAGACCACCAAGATGCGTCGGTGACCGAGGCGACGACGACGGAACAGGGCGAAACGAAGAAGCTCGAGGTGCAACCCGCCGCGCCCGATATCAAGGCCGTCGTGCCGGCCGTCGATCCGAACGCGGTCAAGCCGGCCGATCTCGCTGTGCCCACCGTCCCGGTGCCAAGCGATCCGTCGCTGGTGACTCCCAGTGATCCGACGGTCACCGCCAAGGCCAGCGACCCGAAGGTCGACGTCAAGAAGGCGGGCACGAAGACCGGCACGAAGACCGGCACGAAGAGCGGCACGGCGAAGACCGGCACGGCGAAGACCGACAAGACGCAGAAGGCGAACGCGAGCGCCCCGGATCCGAACGTGGAGACGAAGAAGGAAGCGGACAAGCCGCCCGAGAAGGCGTGCGATCCGTTCACTTCGATGCACGGCTGCCCCAAGCAAAAGTGATTACGCGGCGGCGCTCTGTTACGCTCGCAGCATGCGCTTTTGGGTGGTGCTCGCGCTCTACATAGGCGGGTCTGGCATCGCCGCGGCCGAAGAAGATCCGCTCAAGGCCGACAAGATTTTCGAAGAGGCGCAGAAGCTCAAAGAGGCGGGCAACACCGCCGAGGCCTGCAAGAAGTACGACGAGGCGCTGCAGTACAACCACAACGCCGTCGGCACGCTGCTCAACGTCGCGCTGTGCAACGAAACGGCAGGCAAGTACGCGACCGCGGTCAAGCACTACACGCAGGCACGCGACCTCGCACGCGAGCACAACCTCGTCGAACACCGCAAGGCGGCCGAAGACAAGCTCGTCATCGTCACGCCGCTCGTCGCGCGCGTCGCGATCGCGTTTGCCGAACAAGCGCCGAACATGAAGCTCGTCATCGACGAGACGATCATCCCGCTCGACAAGACCGACGACATCGTCATCGATCCGGGCAGCCATCACATCGTCGTCACTGCGCCGGACCGCGTGCCCTGGGAGACCACCGTCGCGCTCGAGAAGAGCCAAGCGAAAGCGATCGCGGTGCCCAAGCTCGGCTATCCGGTGACGAACAAGGGTCGCCGCACGGTCGGCATCATCCTCAGCGCGTCGGGCGTCGCGATGATCGCGACCGGCATCGGCCTCGGCATGTTCGCCAACAGCAAGTACGACGGCCAGATCGGCCCCGGTAAGAACTGCGTGAACCCACCGAACTGCAATCCCGAAGGTTACCGAATCACGCACGACGCGCTCACGTACGCCACGTTCGGCACGTATATCGGAATCGCCGGCGTCGGCGTGGCGGCGGTCGGCGCCTACCTGTGGTTCTTCGGACCGAAGGCCAAGACCGAACAGAATCTGGCGATCGTTCCAACGCTGCGTTCCGATTCTGCCGGCGTCACCGCTGTCGGCCGCTTCTAGGTTATGATCTTGGCATGCGTCGACTAGGGGTCTCGCTCGCGGTCGTCTCTTGGGTTCTGGTTGGCCTAGCTGTCGCGGATGACAAGAGCGGCAAGCAGAAGCGCGCCGACGAATTGTTCGAGCAGGGCCGCAAGATGCTCAACGAGGCCGCCGACGACAAAGCGAAGATCTCCGCTGCGTGTGAAAAGTTCGACGAAGCCATCAAGCTCGATCCGGAAGCGCCGGGCACGATGCTCAACCTCGGCCTCTGCAACGAGAAGCTCGATAAGTACAAGACCGCGCTCTACTGGTTCCGTAAGGCGCAAGCGCGCGCGTCGGAGACCGACCTCCCCGAGTACGAGACCGCCGCGAAGACGCACACCGTCGACCTCGCGAACAAGGTGGCGACGATCAAGATCGCCTTCGCCGGTGGCACCGCGCCCGACGGCACACGCGTCAAGATCGACAGCGACGAGGTCGCGCCCGCGGATTACCTACACGCCGAGGTCGATCCGGGCCCGCACACGATCACGGTCGGTGCACCCGGCCGCAAGATCTTCACCCAAGAGTTCACGATCGAAGGTCGCGGAGGCCAGACGATCAACGTCGAGCTCGTCGAAGGTGACGACTCGGTGGTCGTCGATCGCGGCGCGGGCCGGCGCCGGCTCGCCTATGTCGTCGCGGGCGGCGGTCTCGTGCTGTGGAGCGTGTCGACCGGCATCAGCTGGTGGGCGAAAAAGAAATACGACGTGTACGCATCGGACGGCATGCCGATCACCGGCGCGAAGGATGACGGCAAGTACTGCTCGGATCGCGACGCCGGCTGCACGTTCGACGAGGCGACGACCGGTGCGAATCACTATCAATTCATCGCGCGTTGGGTCGCCACGCCGATCTTTGTCGCCGGTGCGCTCGCTATCGGCGGTGCGATCGCGATTTACGTGACGGCGCCCGAGAAGGAGCGCATCGACCGCACCGTGTTCACGCCGGTCGTGTCGCCAACCGAAGCCGGTTTCGTGCTGTCGCGGGCGTTCTAGACGTTCCGCGCAACGGCACTACTGTTTCATCAGCTCGCGGGCGCGCGTGCGCACGGCGTTGCCCGCACGCATGTCATCGACCACGCGCTCGAGTTGCACGCGTGCTTCCTCGTGCGCACCCTCGGCGAGCAGCACGCGGCCACGCGCGAGGTTCGCGTAGATGTGCGGTGCGGCGTGCAGGCGGGTGTCGAGCTTGCCGGCGAGCGGCTCGACCTCGTCGGTGAGCGTGCGGCGTGCGGCGGCCGGGTCGCCGGTGTCGACGAGTGCGAGCACGCGGAGGGCCGCCGCGAGGAGCCGCAGGCCGGGGTCGGCCGGGCGTGCGTCTGCCAGCGTCGCGAGCGCTGCAGCGTGCTCGCCGCGCGATTCTTGGGCGAACGCGCGATAGACGAGGTGCGGGGCGCGAGCGGCGTCGCCGCGGCGGCGCGCGAGCTGCTTGTCGGTGATCGCGAGGATGCGTGCAGCGTCGCCGGATGCGACCGCGCGCGCGAGCGCGGTTTGCTCGACGAGCACGCGCAGCACGAGCCAGATCACGACGACGAAGCCAAACCCGACCGCCATCCACGCCTTACCTGTGTTGTCGGTGTTGCTCGACCATGCGAGCACGCCGTACGCGATCGACATCGCGAGCGGTGGCACGATCCAGCTCGCGAGCACGGCCCAGCGGTTCACGACGCTCAACCGCCGCGCAGGTGGCGCGAAATGCGCAGTGCCGTCTCGAGCGCCTGCTCGTAGTTGAGGCGCGGATCGACGCGGCTCTTGTATGCGTGCGCGAGGTCGGCCTCGGTGAGACCGCGCGCGCCGCCGACGCATTCGGTGACGTTCTCGCCGGTCAGCTCGATGTGCACGCCGCCGAGACGCGAGCCGAGCTTGTGATGCAGCTCGAACGATTGCTCGAGCTCGGTGATGATCTTGTCGAACCGCCGCGTCTTGATGCCTTGCGGCGTGGTCTCGGTATTGCCGTGCATCGGATCGCAGACCCAGAGCACGGTGCGGCCGGCGCTGCGCACGGCCTCGACGAGCGCCGGCAGCTTGTCGCCGACCTTGTCCGCACCCATGCGATGGATCAGCGTGATGCGGCCCGGCTCTTGGTTTGGATCGAGGACGTCGAGCAGACCGAGCAGCCACTCGGTCGTCATCGCCGGACCGATCTTGATGCCGAGCGGATTGCGGATGCCGCGGTGGAACTCGACGTGCGCGCCGTCGAGCTGCGCGGTGCGCATGCCGATCCACGGGAAGTGCGTCGACAAGTTGTAGTAGCCGTCGCGGCGCGGCACTTTGCGCGTCTGCGCCTGCTCGTAGGGAAGCGCGAGCGCTTCGTGCGACGTGAACACGTGCACGCGGCGCAGCACTTCGGCCTCGACGCCCGTGATCGCACTGACGAAGTCGAGCGACTCGCGAATCGACTCGACGATGCGGTGGTAGTGCGCGGCGTTCGGCGAGCCGTGCGCGAACGACACGTCCCAATACTCGGGGTGGTGCAGATCGGCAAAGCCACCTTCGGTCAGCGCGCGAATGAAGTTGAGCGTGAGCGCGGCGCGCTCGTACGCGCGCAGCATCAGCTCGGGATTGGGCTCGCGATCTTCGGCGGTGAACGCGTCGCGGTTGATCAGATCGCCGCGGTAGGCGGGCAGCGTGACGTCGCCGCGCGTCTCGACGTCGGCCGAGCGCGGCTTCGCGTACTGGCCCGCGATGCGACCGACGCGGATCACCCGCTTGCGCGTACCGTGAACGAGCACGAGGCTCATCTGGAGCAGGATTTTCAGCTTCGCGGCGATCGGTTCGGCGCGGCAGTCGTCGAAGCTCTCGGCACAATCGCCGCCTTGCAGCAGGAACGCTTCTCCGCGCGCGGCCTTGCCGAGCTGGACGCGCAGATCCTCGACCTCCCACGACGTGACGAGCGGCGGCAGCGCGGCCATCTCGGCCATGACGTGGGCGAGCGACTTCGCATCGCCGTAGCCGACCTGCTGCGCCGCGGGCCGGTTGCGCCAGCTCTCCGGCGACCACTCCGGTGTGCTCGACGTGGTCATCTAGTGCTCCGACCGCATGAATCCGAGCCCCTTCCACGTGCACGTGCACGTGTCACGTGCACGTACTCGTACACGAACGCCGCCGTGACGTTCGGTGCCCAAGGCCGGCCCCGCTTTTCAGTGCCGGACGATCGCCGGTGATCGAGTCGAAGGCCAAGCTCGATCCGATCTTCGGGGTCGGAATCGAACGGCCGGTCCCTCCGAGATCGTGCACGTGCACGTGACACGTGGACGTGGACGGCAGATCGATCAGATTCGCGCGGTTGCAGCACTAGTCGGGCTCCTCGGGCGCGGTTGGTTGCTTCGCACCCTCGCACGCGATCGGGCGCTGGCCCTCGTAGTCGAGGCGCTTCTTCGTCGCCGAGTGGAGCTGCGCGGGATCGAGCTTGCCCTTCTTCTTGCGCAGGATGTCGGCGATCGCGTCGCGGATGATCACGTCGGTCATCTTGATCGAGCCGTCGGGCAGCTTGAGCCGCCCGATCACGCTCGCGTCACCGCCGCTCGCGAGGAAGTCGCTGGTGACGAGCTTGTAGCTCGCTTCGTCGGAGAGCGGCTTGCCGCCGATCTTGATCTCGGCCGCGAGCGCGCCCGCCTTGCAGCGCGCTTTAACGGCGAGCCCGCCCCACGAGTAGATGGCACCGGCGCGCTGGAGATTTTGCGTGACCAGCCTGCGGATGTGCTTGCCCTTGAGGTCGATCACCGCGAACCGGTTGTCGAACGGCATCGCTTGGTAGAGCCCGCCGTACGTGAGCTCGCCGGCGGGAATGTCGGCGCGCAGACCGCCACCGTTCGTGAGCGCGACGTGCGCCTCGGGGCGTGCCGCGAGCATGAGATCGGTGAACCAGTTACCTTCCGCCGATTCGAGCGCGTAGCTCTTCGTCATCACCGCGGTCAGCGTCACGCCGAGCTTGTCGTCGCGCAGCTTGCTCGCGCGCGCGATCGCATCGTCGACGATCTTCTGCACGTCGGCGTCGGACTTGACCGGCTTGCCCTCGTAGTCGCCGGGCTTGCACAGCTCGACAGGCACCGGGTTGTCGTCCTTGTCGAGCGCGCACATCAGTTTCGGTTTGTGGATCGTCACGCCGCTGACGTGCGTGTCGGTGAGCCGCAGATCGACGCGACCGAACGCGCGGCCCGACGAGTACGACTCGATCACTGCAACATCGGAGATGCGATGCGCGACCGCCGCGTGGGTGTGGCCGCCGATCCAGACATCGACGAGCCCCTTCGGCAGATCGCTGATCACGTTGAACACTTCTTCGTTCGTCTTGCATGACGACGTGTCGTTCGGATTCGTGAGGTCCTTGCACGCGCTGCCGATGTGCGCGGTCACCACGATCACCTGCGCGCCCTTCGCACGCAGCGCCTTGGCCTCGTCGGCGATCGACTTCGCGGTCGGCGCCATTTTGAGGCCGAGGAAGTTCGCCGGCATCGTGGTGTACGGCGTCGCTTCGGTCGCCGCGCCGACGATGCCGACCATCGTGCCGGCGACTTCGACCATCGTCGATGCCGGCATGTTCTTCCACTTCAGCCGCGCGCCGGTTTTGTCGTCGATGATGTTCGAGACCAGGAACGGAAACTTCGCCTCACCGAGCCGCAGCTTGAGCGCGCCGCGCGGATCGTCCTCGATCGACTTCGCGACCGCCGCGGGACCCTCGGGCCCGAAGTCGAACTCGTGGTTGCCGACTGCGACTGCGGTGTAGCCGAGCCGGTTGTACGCGCGTACGACGTCGGCACCTTCGGCGAGGTTGGACTCGAGCGTGCCCTGGAACATATCGCCGCCATCGAGCAGCAATACGCCGCCGCCGTCAGCCTGGCGCACCGCGCGTGTGTTGGCGACGAACCCCGCGAGCAGCGGCAGTCGATCGAGCGCGCCGTGCAGATCGTTCGTGCCGATGATCGTCAGCGTGCGCGAGCCCTTCTGCGTCGTGGGCGGCGGCCGCTCGACCTGCTTCTTCGTGGCAGGCTGCGAGCACGCCAGCGCCAGCGCGCACGCGGCGACCACCCACGACCTGTCGACGACCAAGCTCATGGCGCGACTCTACTATGGCTTCGCCACGCCGCCATCCGATGGCGGCAGCTCCTCCTCGCCATCGGATTCACCTTCGAGATGTTCGAGCGCTTTCGAAATCGCCGTCAGCTCGCGATCGCGCTCGGGCGTGACCAGCTCGCCGCGCGCTGCAGCGCTCGCCGCGTCGAGCGCGAGCTCGAGCGCTGCGGTGCCGTCTTCGGCGAACTTCACGAACGCCATTCCGCCACCCGATAGCTTGCAACCGAGCCGACCACCGCGCTCGACGAACGCGTGCTTGCCGCCGCAGCTCGCCTGCTGCGCGATCTTCAGATCACCGAGCGTGGCATCGACGTGCGCTTTGATCGGCGCAGTCTCGATCACGAGCCCCGCGACGCGCCACGCCCATTCCCTCTGTTCGCTCGCGATCTCGATCGGCAGCTTCGTGCCATCACCGAGCGCAGCCTCGCACTTCGCGGGCAGCCCGACGACCATCGCGCACGACGCGGTTACCGGCACGCCGAGCTTCGCCGTGAGCTCGCGCGCGATCGCAGTCTCGAGAGGCGTCTTTCTCGCACCCGGTGCCTGCTTGGGATCGCCGCACGCGACCACGGTCAGCAGACCTACGAGCGGGAGTCGGAGAATCACCTATGTCTTCGTAACACGAGGGGAATCTCAACGGCCTACCTACATGGCTTGGTTGAATAAACCGAGATAAATTCCGTCCCAGGTTCGGTTTTAGGAGGAACGATGCGATCTCATCTCTCTTGGCTTCTAACGGCAGCGCTCGCGGGCAGCATGCTGACGGTCACGGTTGCCGACGCGCAACCCAACACGCGCGATCATCGAAGGGGACCACGTGGTCCCGGTCCGCGCGACGTCACACCACCGCCGCCTGTGAACACCGCAGGACCGCGCGAAGCGCCACCGCCCGTGAAGGCCGAGAAGATCGGTCGTCGTCGAGGTTGGACCTGGGTTGCTGGTTCTTGGGAATGGAAGAACGGCGCGTGGGCCTGGGAAGGCGGCCGCTGGGAAAAAGAGCGTCGCGGTAAGCGCTGGCGCGAACGGCGCTGGGAGCGCCAAGGCGATGCATGGGTGAAGGTCGACGGCGACTGGATGGACGATCGCCCGAGCGCCGCACCTCCCGCACACAAAGAAGAGACCTTTGCTCCACGCCGCGGCTTTGTCTGGGTGCGCGGCAACTGGGATTGGATGAACGGCAACTGGGAATGGGTGCCGGGTCACTGGGAACGCGAGCGGCGCGGCAAGCGCTGGCGCGAGGCGAAGTGGGAGCTGCAGGGTGGCGCGTGGGTGATGGTCAACGGCGATTGGATGGATGCGCCGGCGCAACCCGACGCTGCACCGCCGTCGCCGCGTGAAGAACGGATCGCCGCGCGCCGTGGCTACATCTGGGTGAAGGGCCGTTGGGACTGGAAGAACGGCAACTGGGATTGGGTCAACGGTCACTGGGAGCGCGAGCGCGCGAACTTCACGTGGACCGAAGGCAGCTGGCAGAGCAAGAACGGCCAGTGGGTTTGGGTCGAAGGCGCGTGGACCGCAGCAGCGCCGCTGCCGCAGTTCCCGACGCAAGCACCGCCCGCCCCTCGCGCCGAAACGATCGGCTCGAAGGCTGGCTTCATCTGGGTGCGCGGCCGCTGGGATTGGAAGGCCGGCAAGTGGGACTGGGTCCCGGGTCACTGGGAACGCTCACGCGCGAACTACACGTGGCAAGAAGGCAGCTGGCAGAACCGCAACAACCAGTGGGTGTGGGTCGAGGGCTCGTGGGTAGCGGCAGCGCAACCCGCGCCGCCGCGTCCGCCGCAACCTGCGCCGACGCCCGCACCGCCGCCGGTGCAAGCGCCTCCGCCCGCGCCGCCTCCGGGCCCGACGGTTGCGCCGCCCGCGCCGCAAGCCGAGAACGTGCAGCCGCGCAGCGGCTTCGTCTGGGTGCGCGGCAACTGGGAGTGGCGCAGCGGCAAGTACGAGTGGGTGGCTGGCCACTGGGAGCGCGAGCGCGCGAGCGTCCGCTGGTACGACGGCCGCTGGGAGCAGCGCTCGCAGGGCAACGTGACGTACTGGGTGTGGATCGCTGGCGGCTGGCGCTAGTCGTCACACACCTGTGATCGAAAGGGCCGCGCCTCGTGCGCGGCCTTGTTCGTTTCGGCGCGCGCAGATCGCGAGTAAGCAGGTGATCCAGTAGAGCGGCTACCGACCAGCGCCGCTCGAACAGCGACGATTACCAGCGCCGCTCGAACAGCGGCAGCCGAATCTCGACGCCACGCTCGCCGCGATAGCTCGCGGGCACCATGTCCATCTCGGGCAGCTCGAGATGGAACTGATGCTTGCCGATGCCGAGATCGACGCGCGCTGCGACGCGCGCTTTGCCCTTCGCGAAGTACCAATCGCTGTCGAACTTGAAGCGCAGGTACTGGCCCTCGCCGGTGCCGAATCGGATGCGCGCGTAGCGTTTGCGGCCATCGAACCGCATCATCAAGATGTCATCCGACAGCGTGTTGACGTGAGTGCCGATGAAGTTGCCGAGCTCGGTGAGCTCGTCGGTGATTTGCTGCGACAGCTTGAGGCGCTGGCTCGGCGGCACGTCGCGCCAGCGATCGGCGAGCGCGAGCTGGAGATCCTCGTCGGCGTGCGCGACCGACGTCGATAGCGCCAGCGCGATCAGCGTTGCCCCGAGTCGCCCCACGGTTTCAATGCTAAAGCAGCGCCATGAAGCTGCGCAATGCCAGCCTGCTTGCCCTCGTGCTCGCCGCAACGGTTTCTTGTGATCGCAGCCAAGATGGCGCGAAGCCTGGCAGTGCACCTGTCACACAAGGTGGCAGCACGGACCCCTGGAACAAGCCCGAGGCAGCGGCGGACACGCTCGCGAAGCCGCTGTTCTGGCAGCTCGAGAAAGACGGCAAGACGAGCTACCTGCTCGGCACGATCCACATCGGGGTCGACCCGAAGCGACTCCCGCCGATCGTTTACGAAAAGCTCGACGCCGCGAAGTCGTTCGCCATGGAGACCGATCTCGCAAAGGCCAGCTCGCTCGATCTCACGCGCAAGGACGGCAGCACGCTCAAGGACGAGCTCGGCCCCGAGTACTGGAAGAAGCTCGTCGAAGCGCTCGGCCAGCAGGAAGCAATGGGCGTCAACAAGCTCAAGCCGATGATCGCTGCAACGCTGTTGTCGATCCGCGGCTTGCCGCGCACGACCGCGATGGATGGCGCGCTGGAAGCGCGTGCGCAAAACAAGCACAAGCAGATCGTGTTTCTCGAGCCGTTCGAAGTGCAGGCCGCTGCACTCGAGAAATGGATGAACGTGCGCGCGCTCAAGGACATGCTCGATGACGTGCCCGGCACCGATCAGCGCATGAAGGAGTTGTTCGCCGCATACGTCGCCGGCGACGGCACGAAGATGATCGAGATCGTCGACGGCGAACGCAGTCGGTGGAAGGCAAAGGGCCGCCCCGAGAGCGAATACGACGAGCAAATGGACGACATGCTCTACAAACGCAACGCGTCATGGATCGCGCCGATCGAGAAGCTGCACGCCGACGGCGGCGGCTTCATCGCCGTCGGTGCCGCACACGCGGTCGGGCCACGCAGCGTCAACGAGCTACTCGAGCAACGCGGCTTCAAGATCACCCGAATCACGCCCTAAAAGAACGCTTGTTCAATAGCGCTACGGCCTTGTAGAGTCCCGGCACCTAGGGAGGTCGTATGCGCCGTCTGTCGCTCGCGCTTGCACTGTCGTTCGCCGTCTCGGCGGGTTGTGGCAACGAGACCGAGACGCCTGCGGATGCACCCGCGTTTGGCGGCGAGAAGTACTCGCTCAAGTGGGGACCGGTCAACGTTCCCGCCGGCACCGAGTCGACGCAGTGCGTGTGGATGCGGCTGTCGAATGCGGCCGAGATCAAAGTCCACCAGATGCACAACAAGCTCAACGCGGCGTCGCATCACCTCATCGTCTACAAGGACGACATGGACACCACCGAGCAGCTGACGCCCACGCCGTGTCAGCCGTTCACGGGCGCCCTCAATACGTCGGGGATGATCGCGCCGATCGCGATCACGCAAAAAGCCGACGACATGATCTTCCTGCCGCACCGGGTCGCGTACACGTTCGCGCCGAACCAGATGGTCAAGCTCGAGATGCACTACCTGAACGCGAGCGACACCGCACAGAACGTCGAATCGACGGTCGACTTCTACGCGGCCGAGCCGTCGACGATCGATCACGAGGCGAGCATCCTGTTCACCGGCTCGCCCGACGTGAACATCGCGCCCGGCGAGACCAAGACGCTTCACCAGTTCTTCTCGGTGCCGCCCTACCTCGACCTCAGTCAGTCGAAGATCTTTGCGATCACCGGTCACACGCACAAGCTCGGCACGAACGTCAGCGTGCGCGTCGCGCCGAGCAAGACCGGCCCGATGCGGGAGGTCTACGCGCCCAACCCGTTCAAGTGGGACGAGCCCGAGACGGTCGCTTACAACGGCGATCCGTTCTCGATCCCGGAAGGTGGCGGGCTCGACTTCGAGTGCACGTGGAAGAACACCACGAGCCAGCAGGTCGGCTTCGGTGAGTCAGCGACCGATGAGATGTGCTTCTTCTGGGCCTACTACTACCCGTCGCAGGGCAGCAAGGTGTGTATCCACACCGAGCAGTACGGCGGCGCGAACGGGC
>DATDCH010000923.1:0-3165 GCA_036524455.1 Kofleriaceae bacterium
ACACATCCCGTGCTCGACGGACCACTTCATGTGCCGGTGGCTAGCGCCCGAAGTCCTGGATGATCGTGACGTCGTTGCCGGCCTGATAGATGCCGCAACCGAGCGAACCGTAGTTGCCCATCATGTTGTCGTAGTGACCACCGCCGGGGCCCTCGGAAAAGAACGCGGCGATGCAGGCGGCGACCAGCTTGTTCATGTCGCCCTGCCCTTGTGCGTTCAGGCCCCAGTGCGGGCACTCGTTCTCGGCAAACGCGATCCCGCCGCCGCTCGTGGCGATGAAGTGATCGTGCGGTTCACCCGCATGATCGATCATCGCGCCGTCGTCGGCGAACGCCTCGAGCTCGGCCGAGCGCTGCACCGCCGGTAGCCCGCCGCCGGTGCGGTAGCGATTGGTTTCCTCGACACAGAACACGTGCGCGCTGGTGTCGCCGGGACCGCCCGGATCGTCAGTTCCGCAGCCGACCGCGACGAGGATCACGTATGGAGCGAACCGCATGCGACGAGCATATCAACCAAACGCACGGCGCAGCCGGGCAATCGCTTCCCCGATGTTCGCGCGTGAGTTGAACGCCGACAGCCGGAAGTAGCCCTCGCCCGCAGGTCCGAATCCAGCGCCGGGCGTGCCGACGATCTGCGCCTCGGTGAGCAAGCGATCGAAGAATTCCCACGACGTCGCGTTGTCGCGGGTACGCAACCACAAGTACGGCGCGTGAACACCGCCGAAGATCGTGAAGCCGCACGCCGCGAGACTTTCGCGCAGCAGCGCCGCGTTCTGCATGTAGAACGCGATCTGCTGCTCGGTCTGCGCGAGACCTTCCACCGAGTACGCGGCCGCGGCACCGCGCTGCACGACGTACGAGGCCCCGTTGAACTTCGTGGTGTGCCGGCGCCCCCAGAGCGCGTTCAGCGACACGCGCTGGCCATCACCACCAACTCCCATCACGGTCTTCGGCACGACCATGAACGCGCAGCGCACGCCGGTGAACCCGGCGCGCTTCGAGAAGCTGCGAAGCTCGATCGCGCAGTCTCGCGCGCCTTCGATCTCGTAGATGGATCGCGGCAGCGCAGGATCCGAGATGTAGCCCTCGTAGGCGGCGTCGAACAGGATGATCGCGTCACTGCGCCGCGCCCACGCGACCCAGCGCTCGAGCTGCGCGCGCGTCGCGACGGTGCCGGTCGGGTTATTCGGCGAGCACAGATAGACAACATCGACCGGCTCGGCCGGCGGCTCGGGCTGGAAGCCGTTGGCCTCGCTGCCGACCAGGTAGACGAGCCCGGGATAACGCCCGTCGGGACCGGCAGCACCGGTACGGCCGGCCATCACGTTCGAGTCGACGTAGACCGGATAGACCGGATCGGTCACCGCGACACGCGCCGCCAGCGCGAAGATCTCCTGGATGTTGCCGCTGTCGCACTTGCTGCCGTCGCTCACGAAGATCTCGTCGGCACCGATGTCGACCCCGCGCGCCTTGTAGTCGTGCTCGCGGATCGCTTCGACCAGGAAGTCGTAGCCCTGCTCGGGCCCATAGCCGCGAAACGTCTCGCGCTTGCCCATCTCGTCGACCGCGGCGTGCATCGCCGCCGTGATCGCCGGGGCGAGGGGCTCGGTGACGTCGCCGATGCCGAGCCGGATCACGTTCGCGTCGGGATGCGCGGCCTGGTATGCGCGCACCCGCCGCCCGATCTCGGGAAACAGGTAGCTCGCCGGAAGCTTTGCGTAGTGCTCGTTGATTCGTGCCATCGCGCGCGAACCCTATCACGCGTCGTTCATGCGACGGACAACCACCCACGACGTCGCGCGGACCAACGTGCATGCGACTTGTCGTCTTGCTCCTGCTGGTCTTCGGGCTCGGCTGCGGAGAGAACATCCACGCACGGTTCCCGGCGCCACCCGAGGCACCGACGGGTCGCCTCGTCTTGCTCCTCAGCCAGACCGCGTCGGGGGTCTCCGTTGCGATCAACGGAACCTTGCTCGTCGAGGACAGGCGCACGCAAAAGATCGTCATCGATGGCGTCCCCGCCGGTACCAACGAGGTGATCATCGCGGCGAACGGCACCGACAAGCAGGTCAAGCTGTGGATCGACGCTGATCGCACGACCACGGTGCCTCTCGGTGTGCCGGAGGCTGGGGGTGGATTCTGGAAGAGCGTCCTGGCCAGCGTCATCTCGATCGTCGTCTACAGCTTGCTTCGTTAGCGACGCACGCGCGACAATGGGAGCAATGTCCGACGGAGCGCTGCAATCACCCGACGCGATCGCCGAGCTCGCGCGCGTCTGGAAGCGCTACGAGGGGGACGCCGACGGCGCGATCCGCGCGATCACCGAGACCGCCGCACGTGCGCTGCGCACGGCCCGGGCGAGTGTCTGGCTGCTCGACGAGGACGAGTCGCGGATCACGTGCGTCGATCTCTACGAGGCCGCCGAGAATCGCCACACCTCGGGCACCGTCCTCACCGCCAAGGACTTCCCGCACTACTTCGCCGCGATGCTCGAGGAGGAGACGATCGCCGCCGAGGACGCGCACACGCATCCATCGACCGCGGAGTTCTCCGAACCGTACCTGAAACCGCTGAATATCGGCTCGCTGCTCGATGCTCCGATCCGCACCGGCATGCGCCTCGTCGGCGTCCTGTGCCACGAGCACATCGGTGGTCCGCGGGCGTGGAACGTCACGGAGCGCAAGGACGCCGCGTTTCTTGCGAGCCTCGCCTCGCTCACGCTCGAGCTCAAGAACCACGCGCTGCGCGAAGCCTTGCTCACCGCAACGCTCGAGTCGACCGGCGAAGGCATCCTCGCGTCCGACGACACCCGCGTGCTCGCGTTCAATCGCCGCTTCCTCGAGATGTGGCAGCTCGAGCCCGGCGCGATGCAGTCGCTCGAACAGGTCCGGCGCCATATCGCGTCGCGAACGGCGCTGTCGGGGCTGGTCTCCGATGCGAACGAGGCGTTTGCCGGGCGGTCCGGCGAGACCGTCGACGTGCTCGAGCTCGACGATGGCCGCGTCCTCGAGCGCTCGAGCCGCCCGCAGGTGATGCGCGACGAGGTGATCGGCCGCGTATGGAGCTTCCGCGACGTCACCGTCCAGCGCCGCGCCGAGGCCGCGCTTCGTGCGAGCGAGGCCAAGATGCGCGACCTCGCGATCCGCGACGGCCTGACCGGGTTGTT
>DATDCH010000924.1:0-24513 GCA_036524455.1 Kofleriaceae bacterium
TGCCGACAACGACTGCGACGGTCAGGTCGACGAAGATCTGACGCGCGCGTGCTCGAGCGCATGCGGTAACGGTGAAGAGAAGTGCGTCGCCGGTTCGTGGACCGGTTGCGATGCAGCACAGCCGACCGCGGAGACCTGCGACGGCGACGACAACGATTGTGATGGCGTCGCCGACGAAGCCGACAACATGTGCGGCGAAGACGAGGTGTGCGCCGCGGGCGAGTGCGAACCGGGCGGCTTTACCGGCGACAAGGCCGGCTGCGCGTGCGACACCGGATCGAGCGACCCGACGGCGTTCGCGCCGCTCGCGCTGCTCGGCATGTTGTTGTTGCGCCGCCGCCGCCGACGCTGAGGTAGTCCAGCTCACGCCCGCTACCGCGCGCGCCGAATAGTTACGACCGTGTCGCAGTTCGTCGTTGACCGCCCTGCGCGGTTCGCGCAAAGACACGCCGCCATCCGTTAGCCACGCAGGTGCACATGCTTCGACTTTCGCTCTCCTTGATCTCGCTTGTCTTCGTCGCGTTGTGTGCGACGCCCGCATTCGCCGACGCCAAGGCGGATCACGCAGCACTCGCCGACGCGGCGAACAAGCTGTCGCAGAGCGCGGCGAACCTCGCGAAGGCCGCGAAGGGCTCCGACGATCGCGGTGCGCGCAAGAAGTTCGCGCCGGCCGCGCAAGATCTCAGCGATGACCTCGCGGCGTTTGGCCGTCGCGCAGCGAAGGACGTGCCGTTCAAGCAACTCGGCGGCGACGCGGCCGCGATCCTCAAGGACTCGGGTGCGCTCGTCGAGCTCGCCGATGAAGCCGAGGACAAAGAAGAGCGCAAGTCGCTCCGCAATCAGGCGCAGCTGATCCAGCAGGGCGTCGCAAACCTCGGCAAGCAGCTGCTCGCCGCGGCGGCGAATGAAGACAAGGGCAGCAAGCCGGCCGACACTGCACCGAAGCGGTTCACGGGTCGCCTGTTCAACAACACGGACAAGTGCGACTGGCCCGAGAACGTGTTCTTCCAGCTCAGCCGCAACGGACAGGTCGTGTTCAAGACCCAGCTCGTGTTCCCGGGCAAGAACTTCGCGCTCGCGCTCGAAGAAGGCCAGTACCTGGTGTCGATCCTCGAGACCAACGGTGACTTCCTCGCGCAGAAGACGCTCGATGCGAAGACCGAAGGCTGGCAGCTCGTCAGCGGCTGCATCAAAGACTGATCGCTGCTACATCGTTGCGCATGGCCCGCAAGCGCCCCGAACGCACCGCGCGTCGCGCGCAAGAACGCGCCGCACGCCAGCTCGTGCGCGATCGCGAGAAGCTCGCATCGTTGGTCGCGGGTGGCTCTGCCGAGCGACCGATCGAGGTGACGTCGTCCGCGGTGATCGAAATCCGCGTGCGCGCGATGCCGTGCCCGCAGTGTGAAGGCGAGCTGCGCGTGCACGATCACCGCTCGACCGGAGCCGGCATGCGCGCGGTCGACGTCAGGTGCCAGACCTGCGGTGCGCCACGCACGCTGTGGTTTCGGATCGTCAGCGACGATCCGAACTAGCTCTGCTAGGGTCAGCGCATGGACTGTCGCTCGGGCTGCGGTGCGTGCTGTATCGCGCCGTCGATCTCGCCGTCGTTTCCGGCGCTGCCCGAAGGCAAGGCCGCCGGCGTGGTGTGCCCGCATCTGACCGACGATCGACGCTGCCGGTTATTCGGATTGCCGGAGCGCCCGGCGACGTGCGTCGGTCTGCGGCCCGGGCCGGAGATGTGTGGCACGTCAGTCGACGACGCGATGGCGACGTTGCTCGCGTGGGAAACCCTGACGACACCGCGCCGATGACGTCACTGATCTCGAGCGGAGATGGACCGGTCGCGGGTTGCAAGCTGTGCGAGCGCACCGCGGTTGGTCCGTGCGCGCGCTGTCGTGCACCGGTGTGCGGCGACTGCTGCGAGCTCACCGATGGCGGCGCGACGACATTTGCCATCTGCCTCACGTGCGTGAAGCGCGGCGGCGCATCGCTCGCGCCGGCATGGCTCGGGCTACTCGGCTGGCTGGCCGTGATCGTCGTCGCGCTGGCTGCCGTCGGGGCGGTGCTCGTCCTCGTGCGGTAACCGTCACGCACACATCTAGGTGTGGTGGGCCGAATCGGTCTCCGTCGAGAACGTGGCTTCACAGCGACGCGGCCAAGTCCGCGATGGCTGGTCGGTACGACGGCTGCACTACCGGTCTCGCATGCGTTTGCTTCCCTTATTGGCCCTGCTGCTCGGGGCTGGCTGCCAGTCACAGATGTTTGCGCGCGGCGGGTTCGTCGCAGAGTCGCCGACGCCCGTGATTCGTGCAGATGTTCACGTGCAGATCGGCTTCTTCGGGATTCCGCTGGCAGGTGCGCAGGACGTGGTGTTCGTGCTCGATCGCTCGGGATCGATGCACGGCATCGCGGCCGGCTTCGCAGGTGAAGACGTCGGCATGAGCAAGACGACGTCTGCGATCGTCGGCATCGCCGGCGCGCTCGCGGGCCCGAAGCAACATTCGAAGATGGAGGCTGCGAAGGCCGAGCTGATCCACACGCTGCAGCAGCTGCCCGACGGCACGCGGTTCATGATCATCTTCTTCGATGACGATCTGTCCGCGTTCTCGCCGCACATGCTGATGCTCGAGCCGCACACGCGTGCCTCTGCGGTCGCGTTCGTGCGCGGCATCAAACCGGGCGGCTCGACCGCGGCGGTTCCCGCACTGCGCCTTGCCTACAAAGCAGGGGCGGCGCGCGTGATCCTGCTCTCCGATGGGCTCGCGAACACCGGTGGCAGCGGCAGCGATTTGCTCGCCGAGGCGCGCGTGCAGATGCAACAGGGCGTGCGATTCGACACGGTTGGCCTCGGTATCGATCAGGACTCGTCGCTGATGAATACGCTTGCAGCGGAGAGTGGTGGACTCTCGATGAAGCGCTGAGCTATACGCGCGCGCATGCGCGTACTCCTCGTGATGATGATCGTCGCGTGCGCTGCGCCGCGCGTGCGGCAGCCGGCACCGACGCGGCCACCGCCGGTGACACCGATCGCCGATAACATGGATACGTTCGAGATGAACGGTTACGTGCTCGCGGGCGCCGAGTACTGGCCGTACGTCGGCAAGGAAGACATTCGCTATCCGCAGGACGTGCTGTGGGGCTTCTATCCGGTGAAGGGCGAGATTCCGGTCGGCGAGACCGATCCCAATGCGGACTCGGCATCGCGCGCCGCGATCGAATGCGCGCAGCAGTCGTTCGCCGCACTGCAAGTGTTCCTTGCGAAGAATCCGCCCGAGCTGCGCCGCATCATCGAGCGCGGCGAGGCGAAGGGCTTCGTGCCGCGCTTCTATCTATGGACGAACGACTACACCCGCGCGGCGACGCCGTATCCGCCGGGCGTGCGTGAAGCGCGACTCTGGTACTGGAAGCGCAAGCAGCCCGAGCCGCCGAAGCCGCCCGGCTACTGGAAGTGGGAAGCGACGGTCACGCAGAACGGCGAGTGTCAGGTTCCGCAGACTGAACAGATCAACAAGTATCTCGCCGAAACACTCGCGTCACTCGAGCGTTAGCGCACTGCGAGGACCCGCGCCCCACCCATGAGTGGGGCATTCCCAGGCCGACGAGCTTGCCGAGCGGCAACTCGATCTGCCAGTCGCTCGCGGGGCAACACAGCGAGAATGATCAAGTCGTGCAACGCGACGGCTGGGCAGATGCTTGCAGATGTTGCGCGGCATGCGTGTCCTTGCATTGGTGGTCTGTCTCGCGGCGTGCGCCGGAGACGCAGTCGATTCCGAGCACGAGGAGGCAGCCGACTTCGAAGTCGATCCCGAGGATGCAAAGGCCGACGGCCTACCCGCGACGTTCGATCAGAACTTCATCGTTACCGATGCACTGCTGATCGAGTCGCTGTCGATGAGCGTTGAAGAGGTCCAGAAGTTCTTCGAGAACAATCCGTACGGCACGCGCTCGTGGCTCGCGTCGTACAAGGTCGGCGACATGACCGCGGCCGAGATGGTGGTCGAATCCGCGGTCGCGCACGACATCAATCCATTGATCTTGATCGCGCGCATGCAGGTCGAGACGTCACTCGTCAGCAAGACGAGCGCCCCGACCACGCGCATGATCAATCGCGCGCTCGGTTGCGGTTGTCCCGATGGCGGCTCGTGCAATCCCGCCTACAGCGGTCTGCGCAGCCAGCTCGATTGCGGCGCGAAGACGCTGCGGCGCTGGTACGACGCATCGATCGCCGGCACCGGTCAATGGCTCAAGGGCCGCACGCGCAGCACGCTCGATAAACGCCGCGTCACGCCGCTCAACCACGCGACTGCGAGTTTTTATGCGTACACACCGTGGGTCCTCGTCGGTAGTGGTGGTGCGTGGCTCGCGTGGAATGTAACGCGCAAATACGTGCGTCACGCGACGGCGACAAACCTCATCCAATGAGCTGACATCGCCGCACGTTAGGCGATCCGATTCGGATGTCTGATCGCTTACGCAGATCACGCGGGTTGGGCTGTGCTCGATCCTGTGTGACGATTGCGGACTATGAGACCACCGGGATGGCTCGTCGCCGTACTCGTGGGCGCGCTCGCAGGATTGGTATTCGCGGGCGTCTCCACGTACGACTTTGTTCAGCACCTCGATCGGCAAGTGCACAGCCTGCACTGCTCGTTCATTCCAGGCGCCGGCGCCGAAGCGGGATCTTCGGGTTGCCAAGCCGCGATGATGAGCCCGTACTCGTCGGTGTTCCGCACGACGATCTGGGGCGGCATACCGATCTCGCTGCCAGCGATGGCGGTGTTCGCGTTCATCTTGTTCTACGGCGTCGATCTGTTGCTGAGCCGCCGCACGAACGATACGCGCGCGACCGCATTCCTCGCGCTCGCGTGCTCGCTGCCCGCGCTCGCTTCGGTGACGATGCTGATCATCTCGCTGACGAAGGTGGGCTCGACGTGCAAGCTGTGCGTCGGCATCTACATCGCGAGTGCGCTGGCGTTGACCGGCGCGATCATGTTGTGGCGCCGGGCCGTGGGCGAAGCGGCAACGCAGCCCGAGCCGATCGGAACGGCAAAGAGCGGCGGCACGTCGCTCGAAGCGCAGGTCGAAGAGCCGCGTGCCTCGAACGGTTGGCTCGCATCGATGTTCGGCGTCGGCGTCGCGTTCGTCGCCGTGCCGGTAATCCTCTACTTCGTGCTCGCGCCAGATCACGGCAAGTTCATCGGCACGTGCGGTCAGCTCGACAAGCCCGACGACACCTACGGTGTGTTCGTGCCGGTGCAGCGCGGTGGCAAGACGCCCGCGCTCGAGGTGCTCGATCCGCTGTGCCCCGCGTGTAAGGCGTTCGAGCAACGGCTCGAGTCGTCGGGGCTCGCCGATCGCCTCGATCGCCGCGCGATCCTGTTCCCGCTCGACACGACGTGCAACTGGATGATCACCGAGAACACGCATCCCGGCGCGTGCACGGTGAGCGAAGCGGTGCTGTGCGCAGGCGATAACGCGCCCGCGGTGATCAAGTGGGCGTTCGAGGTCCAGGACCGCGTGCGCACCGAGACGAAGGCAGATCCGACCGCGGCCGAACGCATTGTCAAGCAGCGCTGGCCCGAGCTCGCGGCGTGCGTTGGCTCGCCCGAAGCGAAGTCGCGGCTCAACAAGTCGCTGCGCTGGTCGGTCGCGAACAACATCCGCGTGCTGACGCCGCAGCTGTTCGTCGACAACGTCAAGCTGTGCGACGAGGACGTCGACCTCGGTCTCGACTATGCGCTCTCGCGCATGCTCGACGGCGACATGCCGAACCGCGTGCACACCGCGAAACCGGTGGAGAGCACGCCGGGCGCACCGGGCGCGGGCGCGACCGGCAACATGCCGACGTATCAGGGCGAGAAGCCGTCTCCGGCGGAGACGAATCCGCCGGCGACTGCGGCGCAACCGACCGAAGCAGCGCCGGCTGGCACGCAGCCTGCCGGAACGCAGCCCGCCGGAACGCAGCCCGCGGGGACGCCGCCCGCCGGCACTCCGACGGAAGCGAAGCCTGCCGAGGACAAACCGGTGACGTCGCCGACGCCGCCCGCTGACAAGCCAGCGGCCAAGCCAGCCGATAAACCCGCCGACAAGCCTGCGATGCCGGCAGAGGAAAAGCCTGCACCGGCGCCGGAGCCCGCTCCGCCCGCGGCGGGTGGTGATCAAGGAGGTGGCCAATGACCGCGATCCGTATTGGCGTGCTCGCCGTGTTGCTCGCGATCCCCGCGGTAGCGACGGGGAAGTGGATCGGCTCCGCCGAGACCAGGCTCGAGGAGATGCAGGCGACGCCTGCGGAGGCACCGCCCGTCGCAGCTGCGGCTGACGTCGGCTACTGCAGCCCCGAGCTCAAGAAGATCCTGCGCCGCGTGCTGATGAGCTGCGGCCTCGTCGGTGGTGACGCCGCGCGCGGCTGCCAGCCGGTGCAGGCGAAGAACGTCGCGACGATGAGCGGCACGGACTTCAACGCGCTGTTCCGGCCGATGAAGGAGCGCGGCGGCATCATTCAGTTCGATCTCGACAAGTCCGAGCTCGACCCCGACGACGTCGCGCTTATCGACAAGGTGTTCGCCGATCAGCGCGGCGCGAGCTGGTTCTTCGTGGTCGCGCGCGCGTCGCCCGAAGGCTCGGTCACGCACAACCGCGACCTCTCGCAGGCGCGCTCCGAAGCCGTGATGAAACACCTGCGCGAGCGCTTCAAAGATCCGGACCTCGACAAGGAGGTCGGCCTGCTCTGGCTCGGCGAGGAATTCGCCCAGCTCGAGCTCGAATTCTGCAGCTGGCAGCGCAGTATGACCGGGACCGAGTGTAAAGCTGAGGAGCTCAACCGGAGCGCATTCGTCGCATGGATCGACTGCCAGCTCTAATCGTCGCCGCCGCGCTGCTGCTCGCTTGTGACAACAAGCAAGACCAGCCCATGCCCGGCCGCGCCGACACCACGAAGGTCGCGAAGAAGAACGTCTCGACCGAGGCGTTCTGCGACGTGCAGTTCGCCGGCACGAGCGGGCCGAAGTTCAAGCTGCCGAAGCTCGTGGGTGGAACGCTCGCCGAGACCGCGCCGACGTGGCGCTGGATCAACGTGTGGGCGACGTGGTGCAAGCCGTGTGTCGAGGAGATGCCGCGGCTCGCGAAGTGGCGCGAGCAGCTCGGCGGCAAGTTCGAGCTCGCATTCGTGTCCGCCGACGAGGACGAGGCCGACCTCGTCGAGTTCCGCAAAGCAAATCCCGCGACGCCGGCGTCGCCGCGACTCGCCGAGCCCGCGAAGCAGGCGGACTGGTACGTGTCACTCGGCCTCGACGGCGGCGCGACGCTGCCGATCCACATCTTCGTCGCCCCGTCGGGGCACGTCAGGTGTGCGCGGACCGGAGGTGTGCGTGACACGGACCTCGCGGCGATCGAGAAGGTCCTCGCGCAGTAATCGCGGGTTACGCGGCCGAAATCGTCTCGCCGGGTCGCGCGTTACACAGCTCACATGCTGTCGCGCCTGACTCCGGTCGTCCTCGCCTTCGCTCTCGTCTTTGCGTTCGCCGCAGGCGCCGACGCCACGTCGCATGTCGACGTCACCGGCGACTGGTCGAGCAACTGGGACGACGTCAAGCTCGTGCGCGAGGGCAACCGCGTGTTCGGCACGTACGTGTGTTGCGGCGGCGGCAAGATCGAGGGCCGCGTCTTCGAGAACCGCATCATCCGGTACCACTGGGAGTCGCCAAACGGCGGCGGCGGCGAAGGGGTGTGGGAAATCATGTCGTCGCAGCGGCTCGACGGCACCTGGGGAAGTGGCCAGAGCGATGACGACGGCGGCCGTTGGGATCTCGTGCGCAAGAGCTCGCTCGCGAACTAGCTGGTTCTCTGAGGTATACTTTATGTATACCTAGGCTGCGCTCTGTTAGGGTGCGCGGATGGCAGATCGGCAGCGCGCAATCGTGCTCGACCACAAGACGGTGGTGCTGGCGAGCGGCGAGCAAGTGACAACGTTCGAAGGCTGCGACGCGGAGTACCTCGCCGACGAAGGAATCGCGCCCGGCGACGTCGTGTCGTTCACGACCGACGATGTCGGCTACGTCTTCGCGATGACAAAGGTGAAGCCGACGCCGGCGCAGCTTCGCACGCTGCAGCAGGCGTTGGCGAACGCGAGGCGCGGCGTGCGAGTCAGGTCGGCGGCTTCGGCTCGGTCACGCGGCCGATGAACAAGATCAGGCCGCTGCCGCGATCGACGATCATGAACAAGAACGGGTGATCCGCGGTGAACGGCGTCGCCTTCGCCGGCATGCCCGCGCCGGTCGCCACGACGATCGCCGTCGCCGCAGCAGCCTCGGTTCCCTGTTCGTCGACTTTGACGAATGCTTTGTGCAGCACGTCGGTGATGTAGAGCCGATCCTTGGGATCGGGCGGCTTCGCCATGCCCGTCAGATCCGCCTGCTCCGGATCGAACGCTTGCTTCATGCCGAGCGCCTGCAGCGGTTTCACGAGACGCAGCGGCTCGGCGGGATCGATCACGAACTTCGGTAGCGCGACGAGCACGGTGGTGTCGGCAAGCTTTGCCTGTAGCGCCTTGAGCTTTGCGTGCAGCGCGCGCTCGAGCGCCGGGAGACCGTCGCGCTTGTCGGGCAACAGGATGTACATCGACGCGCTGCCACCTTTGTACGGCATCTCGAGCAACGCCGCGCCTTCACCCTTCGCATGCTTGAACGAGCTCTGCAGGTGCATCATCGGCACGCGCTTGGCCTGCTTGCCGTCGACGAAGAACTCGACGTCGCGAGTCTGTTCCTTGTTGAACTGCGAGGCCCAGTCGGCGAGGAAGTAGATCGCGTTGACGAGCACGAGCCGCGTGTCACCGGTGACCGCGCGCGGCGGCAGCAGATCCTTGATGCGCTTCTCGGTCTGCTCCTCGACCCACGCGTTGATCTTCGCGCGCACCGCTTCGGCGTTGCCGCGGAAGTCGACGATCTCGAGCGGCGCCGAGAACACCTTGCGCGTGATCGTGAAGTACGTCGTGTCGAACTGATAGTTCGCCTCGCCGTAGATGCGATTTGCGAGCTTGAGCTTGAGCGGGCGCGACGTGTCTTGCAGCGCCTGCGAGATGCGCGCCCACTGCGAGACCAGCACGTCGGTCTCGCCCTCCATGTGCATCGTCTTCTTCATCTCGGCGGCGGTGTCGCCCTTCGCGCCTGCCCACGCCATCGCGAGCGCGGTCGAGATCGAGAGCGGCGAGATCGCCGTGTTGCCGGTGCCGGCGTGCGCCCACAGCTCGAGTGCGAAGTTGTTGTTCGCCTTCACCAGCGACGTGATTTCCGCGGCCGGCGGCATGTCGGTTCGAGCTTCGGGCACGGCTGGCTCCTGCGTTGGCGGTGCGGGTGCGGGCGCGGGTGTCGGCGCGGGCGTAGGGGGTTGCTCGGCCGGCGCCTTGTCTTTGCATGCGGCGAGGCATGCGAGGAGGATGAGTGCTCTCATTAGTAGTGGGGAGGTGGTTCGTTAGCGGGGCCCATGGTCGGTTCGGGTGAACGCACGGCTTGCTTGAGCTCTTTCAGCTCTCGGTCGGTCGCGTCGAGGCGATCGCCGAACGTGCGCACGAGCGCGTCGAGCTCGCGAATCAGCTTGTCCTGGAAGGCGAGCTTTACTTCCAGGTCCTCGACCCGCTCGGCGAGCTCTGCAGACATGCCGAGCACGGTAGCAGATGACATGCGACTTCTGCCGGCGGCGCGCATCGTCTGCATGATGCCGACGACGGACGACGAAGCTGCCTGCAACACCGCGTTCACCGACGGCTAACGTAGCGTCGCTCATCGTGACGCGGAACCGAGCAGGCGGGGCCTGAATCGGCGATACTGCCTGCTTCATGGGGCGCGCTGATATCGATGTAACAGCGATCGCGAAGCGCGTGCTCGAGGAGCAAGGGTTCGCGACCGAACCGCCGGCCGGCACCGAGGCAACGGCCCCGGACGATGATGGTGACGAACCGCGAGATCTGCGCGACCTGCCGTGGTCGTCGATCGACAACGAAGAGTCGCGCGACCTCGATCAGGTCGAATACGCCGAGCAACTCGACCCAGGTCGGATTCGCGTGCTCGTCGGCATCGCCGATGTCAGCGCGCTCGTGCCCAAGGACTCGCCGATCGACAAGTACGCCGCGCAGAACACCGCGACGCTCTACACCGGCGTGCGCACGTTCCCGATGCTGCCCGAAGCGCTCGCGATGGACCGGTCGTCGCTACTCGAAGGTCGCGAGCGGCTCGCGATGGTCACCGAGATGATCGTGCGCAGCGACGGCTCGCTCGATGACATGTCGACGAAGGTGTATCCCGCGCGCGTGCGCAATCACGCGAAGCTCGTCTACGAGCACGTCGGCGCGTGGCTGGAAGGCGCGACCGCGACGCCACCATCGAACGTGGTGATCGCGGATCAGCTCCGCGTGCATGCGCAGGTGACGAGCTGGCTGCGCCAGCGCCGAATCGAATCGGGTGCGCTCGAGCTCGAGACGATCGAGGCGCGGCCGGTCTCGAAGGATGGCAAGGTCGTCGACCTCGAAGTCGTTCACAAGAACCGCGCGCGCGAGCTCGTCGAGGATCTGATGATCGCGGTCAACGGCGCGACCGCACGGTTTCTCGAGCGCCGCGCGTCGTCGTCGATCCGCCGCGTCGTGCGTGCGCCGAATCGCTGGGACCGCATCGTCGAGCTCGCCAAGACGTTCGATACGGACCTGCCCTCAACGCCCAACGTGCGCGCACTCGGCGCGTTCGTCGCGAGTCGCCGCAAGGAAGATCCGGACGGGTTCCCCGAGCTGTCACTGACGATCGTCAAGCTGCTCGGTCCCGGCGAGTACGTGCTGCAGCGCGCGGCCGATCCCGACCAGGGCCACTTCGGCCTCGCCGTCGACGATTACATGCACTCGACGGCACCGAACCGGCGGTTTCCAGACCTCGTCACCCAGCGGTTGCTCAAGGCCGCCGCGCGGGGCACGCCGTCGCCGTACACGGATTCCGAGCTGAGCGCGATCGCCACGCACTGCACCGAGCGCGAGAATGCCGCGCGCAAGGTCGAGCGCACGATGCGCAAGGTGATCGCGGCTACGATGCTGCAGAAGCGCACCGGCGAGATCTTCGATGCGATCGTCACCGGCGCGTCGAGCAAAGGCACGTACGTCCGGCTGCGCCGGCCGCCCGCCGAAGGGCGCGTGATGGTCGGCGATCGCGGGCTCGACGTCGGCGATCGGATCAAGGTGCGCCTGTTGTCGACCGACCCACAGCGCGGCTTCATCGACTTCGCCGCCGTTCGCTGATCGTCATTGGCGAACGTCAGCGATCTGTCCGTTCGGCGCAGCGCCTCGCAGACTAACCGCAAAGCCGCCGCAGACGCCAAGATCAGACCAGAACGGTCTTCGTGATCGCGCTCTGCACGAACGATCGCGCGAGCAGAACGCGATCGATCCCGAAGCCTTTCTGCGGCGCCTTGGCGATCTCGGCGCCTCGGCGGTTCATCTGCGGCGCGCAGCGCCGGACGAGCCCGACGGCGCGAGTCGCTAGTCCTCGTCGGTTGCGTGGCGAGCGCCATTGCCGGAACTGCGCTCGGTCACGCGATCGCGCTCTGCACGAACGATCGCGCGAGCAGAGCGCGAGCCCGAAACCTCTTCTCGCGGCGCCTTGGCGATCTCGGCGACTTGGCGGTTCATCTGCGCGCGAAGCGCCGGACAAGCGATGCGCGGTTGGGTGATCCGGTCGTCGCTAGTCCTCGTCGGCGGCGTGATACGCGCCGTTGCCGGAGCTGCGCTCGGTCACGCGCTCGAGCATGCCCGCGAGCGGCGTACCGGTGAACACTTTGCCGATCACGTCGACGAGCGTCTTGCCGCCGACGAAGCTCTGCACACTCATCGCCTCCGCGATCTTTGCGAGCGTCTCGCGGTTCGACAGTGCGAGCAACGCTTCCGAGAAGCCGCCTTGTGCGGCAGCGAACCGTTTCACCGTCGCGTCGACCTCGGCGGCGAGCACGTTGAGCGCGAGCTGTTGTTCCGCGCGCTCCTGCTCGAGCACGAGCGCATTCTCGGCGCGGCGGCGCGCGATATCGGCTTCGTGCTCGAAGTCAGCGGCGGTGTTGCGCGCGCGGGAGACATCGAGCTGCGCGACCGCGCGACGCACTTCACCTTCGAGCTCGCTCAGCGCCGCCTTCAAGCGATCGGCGGCCGCGTCGAGATCGAGCTCCGAGCGTTGGCGTCGCGTCGTGGCTTCTTCCTCGGCGGTCGCTCGCGTGATCTGCTCGCGCTGGCGGATCAGCTCGAGCCCGCGGCGTGCGCGCACGAGCGAGATGCCCTCTTCGACGGCTTGCCGCTGCGCATCGCCGAGCAGATCGGCGATCACATCGTCGCCGACGGTAACGTCGAGGACCTCGACATCGCTGACGCGCATGCCGTTCTCCGCGAACGCGAGGCCGTGGCGGGGGCCGGCTTCGGCTGCCACGCCGAGCAACGCATCGCGCACGAGCTCGACGACGTTCGCGTACACCTCGTCGACGCTGCGACGCTTGATCGCAGCGCGCAGCAGCGAGCGCACGTGATCGCAGAGCAGCTGCACGTAGTCCTCGACCTCGAACCAGCGCTGCGGGTCGCCTTCGAAGCCGACGCGCAACGCGTAGCCGATCGTAATCGCGACGTGGTCGGCGGTCTCGACCGTGCACAGATCGCTGATCCGGTTGTTGAGCGTACGCAGGTAGACCGTCTGGATCCGCTTGTCGGCGCGCTTTGGCGTGCCGGTCGACAGCTGCAGCACCTCGAGTGTCTCGTCGTACTCGAGCAGGATCGTTGCCGGTCCGGTGACGACACGGCGCTGGCCGCGCGGATCGACGACCATCACCGCGTAGCCGACCCACACGCCGATCTTCGGTGCGCCGTCGAAGCGGGCGTCGAGCACGATCGAAGCGCGGCGCGTCTCGGGCACCGGCTTTGCGGGTGTGTCGCTCGCCGTGCGCAGCCCGCGGTTGTACGCGAGCGCGTCGGCGTTGTTCGGATAAAAGGTCGTGCACTCGCGATCGGAGAGCACGCGTCGCACGAGCACCTCGTGGATCGGATTCGGCAAGAACATCGCCGGCCCGCGCACGACGCGGATCACGCCGGTCGCGCGGTCGACGACGTACCGCCCCTCGCCGGCGGGGATCGCGACCGCAACGTGGCGCTCGCGGCCGTCGACGCGGATCAGCGAGTGCTCCTGCCGCGGGTAGTAGATCGCCGTCTGCTTGCCGGTGATGAACAGCTCGTCGCCCTCGCGATGCTCGACGGCGGCTTCGCTGTACGGCGCGATCACCTTGACGTGTAGGCCGTGCAGCTCCGACAGCTCGATCGCGCGGAACTTGCGCTGGCCCAGCTGCTCGACGAACACCTCGGTCGGCGACGGAAACACGACCTGCGGCCCACGCTCGTAGCGCTTGTTGCCGTTTTCGTCGACGAGGATCGCGTACTCGAGTCGCTCGAGCGTGAGCGCGTCGCGCACGTAGCGACCGGAGTCGTCGGGCACGACGCCGAGCCCGGTGGGCGGAATGTAGAATGACACGTCGGTGCCGCGAATCACGAGCAGCTTGCCGACACTGAGGTCCGCCGGCGGCTCGCTGCTCGGCGCGTCGCCCTCCGGGGTCGCGGGCTTGATCACCGCGTGCGCCCAGTTGCGTCGCGCTTCGTCTTCGTTGAGCACGCGCACGAGCACGTATTGGTTCGAGCGCAGGTGATGGCCGGGGATCAGTTTGACGACTTCGCCGGGCCACAGCGCGAACGCACGCGGACCCGTGAGGTTGACCATGCGACCGATCGCGAGATCAGGTGCGGGATGCACGCCACCGGCGGGAGGATGATCGCCGCGCGCCGACGGATTCTCGAGCACGAGGTAGCTGCCCTCCGGTGCCGTCGCGACCGGCTGCACCGCGTCGTCGAGCGAGCACGGTGAGAAGCGGTTCTCTTCCGCGTCGAAGATGATCGACCGCTCCTGCGCGGTCGGGTTGATCACCGTCGGGCCGGTGTACGTCTTGACGACGCCCTTCGTGACGTCTTGCATGTACGCGTACTCGCCGGGTGCGAGCACGAGGTCGCGCTTGTTGCTGCGTTCGTCCATGCGAGCACATGGTGCAACGCGAGTGCCGCGCTAATCGCCCGAGTCTACGTGCGCGTGCCGCTTCGAACCGACGCATCTGCTCCGCGTTGCAGCAGGCAATTCGTTGCAGCGGGCAATTTGCCCGCGGTCATCGCCGCAGCGCGCGTGCCCAGCGTCGGAACGCTTTCTCGTCGACGTGGCGCGCCAACACACCCGGATGTTTGGCGCGGGCGGTGCTGCGCAGGTCTGCATACAGCTGGCTCAGCGTGCCTTTGCGGTCGGCGTAGAGCAGCACGTAACGGGCGAGTGCGTAGTAAACCATCGCACGCTTGCCACGCACGTCGGCGTCGGTCGACGCGGCGAGCTCGGCGAGCGTCGGGCACGTGTCGTCGGCGAGCGCGCGCTGGAGGTCGCGCAGCCGGTAGTTGATGAGGAACGTGAAGCCGCGCTTGCCGAGCTTCGCGCTGCCGTACAACGCCGCGACGCCTTCATTGAGCCACGCCGGGATCGCGGGAAAATCGTCGCCGATCAGCGGATGCACGAGCTCGTGACGCAGATTGCCGACGCTGGCGTCGAGGTTCGCGACCGCGACGCGACGGTCCGGCAGATAGAAGCCCCACTCCGAGATCAGCGGGCCGAACGACCCGGCGACCTCGCGATAGCGCGCTTCGTCGGAGAACAGCAGCAGCGTGACGGCCGCATCCGGCTGCTTCGTGCGCTGCGTGAACCTGCGCTCGACGTCGGCGACCACGTCACCGACGAGCTTGACCATCGGCTGCTGCTTGGCTTTCGCGACCTCGCCACGCACCACGATGCGCGCCCGCTCACCCTTGACCTCACCGAGCAGCGGCAGCTCGGCGCGCGGTGCGGCGTAACTGGTCGCAGTCAGGACGAGGAGCAGCGCGACGATCCGCATCGGCCCCGAGGATGACACGCCGATCCGCGAAAAGCCGGAGTACGATGCAGTCATGAGGCGGGCCCTGCTGTGCATTGGTTTGGCTGCATGCGGCGGCGGCGGCGGCGGCGGCGACGACACCGGTAACGGCGATGGCGGCTCGACCGTCGACGCACCACCTCCGGAGACACCACTCAACGAACGGCTCACGGTCTCGACGGTGATGGCCGCGGGCGGCGTGATGGCGGGCGACTCGAACTACCGCATCTGGGGCAGCTCGAGCCTGCGCATCTCGCCCGTGTTCACGGTGCCGATGGCTGATTGCACGACGCTCGTCGGTTACACGACCGGCACGATGCCGACCGCGCGCGTCGCGAAGCTCGACAAGAACGATCAGCTCGTCACCACGTTCGATCTCGGCAGCTTCGAGGTGCGTGGCCTTGCGGGCGAGCCCGATGGCCACTTCGCCGCGTTGCTGTGGGACGGCCAGCAAACGCTCTACGTCAAGCGCTTCGCTGCGGACGGCGCACCGGGCTGGACCGCGTCGCTCGACGATCCGCTCGCCGTGCCCGACGACTTCAACATCGGCGAGAGCCGCCTCGCATACAACGGTGGCAAGTACGCGGCCTACTACCACGTGCACGGCATCTCGGGGTTCGCGAACGGTCACGAGGGCGATCAGCTGAAGACCGTCGACGCCGCAAGCGGCACGGTCGCGACGCGCTGGCAGTGGGGCTGCTCGCACAGCATGAGCGAGCTACTCGCGCCGAACGGCACGGACTTCCTCGCGGCGTGCGTGACCGATTGCTTTCCGGGCACGAGCGGCGACTTCGCGACGAACAGCATCGGCGGCATCTACCTCGATCACGATGCGAAGAAAGTGCTGAACGTCGACGCCGCTTGCAACGGCAGCGTCGCCGGCGAGCTCGGCAGCCTCGCACCCGCCGCGTCGGGCTGGCGCCTCGTGTTCAACGCGCATCAGAATCCGGCGACGCCCGGTTCGACTTCCTACAGCCCGTCGACGATGAATCAAGACATCGGCTTTGTCGCGATCGCCGCCGATCGCACGCCGGCCTCGGTCGCGTGGCTCACCACGACGAGCGTCAACGAGGCGAATGCATCGATCGCGCGCTGGCAACCGGTCGGCGACGATCGCGAGCAGTACGTCGTCGGTTGGAGCCAGGCGATGACGTACACGCTCGCGCAGATCGCGGCAAGCGGCGACGAGCTCAGCAAGGTCGAGATCACCGGCACCGCGAAGTGGGGCGAGCGCGACGATCCGTTCCGGGTCGCACCGAACGGCGACATCGTGTGGGCGTGGTTCGACATGGCGGGCGCGACGCAGTTCAAGATCGCGCGGCTCGGCACCGGCGCGCAGTGCAACTGAGCGTCGCCGTCGAGCGGATCAGCCGAGCAAGTACGCGCTGACCACGAACCGCCACATAAACAACATGCCGGCGCGAGCGAACGCCGCCAAGCCGATCACGACGCCGAGCTTCGCGCGGCCTGGTAGCGCCTGCCACGTGCGGATGGTGCGGTGCCCGGCTTTGCGCAACGGCGGCTCGGCGCGATCGAGCAGCTTCGTCAACCGGTGCGAGTGACTCGCCACGAGCGCGAGGCCGAACACGATCAACGGCAGGCCTGGCCCGGGCATGAACAAGAGCACGATGCCTACGATCAGCAGTACGATGCCCAACCCGAGAAAGATGAAGTGATGCGACCGCGACTTCTTCTTCATGCGCGCGCGGTGGTTCTCGAACCGCGTCCCCGGCGAGTCGACACGAAAGTGGTGCCATTCGTGTTTGAGCTCGGCGAGTGCGCCCATCAGCAAGGCTAGCGCCCCGCAAGCGCGCGGCTATCAGGAATTCAACTTGAGCGCTGCTGACACACGCTTCACGGTGGCGAGCTCGTGAGGCGACAGGCGGCCATCCGCCGACGCTGCGTCCACCAGCAGCTCCACGATGGCGCGGCGTTCGTCTTCCGATAGTTGGTTGACGATCGGCTCGGCCTCGTCCCAACCCTCGAGGTCGATGACGCGCTTGCGTTCGTCGTCGGTGAGACCGAGCTTCGTCATCATGTTCGCCAGGAACTCGCGCTCCCCATCGGACATCATGCCGTCGGCTACGAGCACCTTGGAGACGAGCAGGCACTTCGCGACGTTCGTGTTCATAGCGCTGGACTGTATGCTGAGCCCGCGATGCTCGTCACGTACATCGACGCGCCGATGCCGCGGCCCGCGCGAATGCCGAGCCCGTTCGGCGACGCGCATCCGCTGGCGCAGCACGCTGCATCGCTGCTGCGCCGCGAGCTCGCCGGTGGTCTCGCGAGCCGGCTCGCCCTCGCCGAGGACGGCAAGATGTTCGGTGTGCTCGTCGTCGCCGATCGCGAAGGTCGGCTCGGGTTCTTGAAGGCGTTCTCCGGCATGGTGCGCGGCCAGTGGATGCTCGATGGCTTCGTGCCGCCGGCGTTCGATGTCGATGCGCGCGACGCGTTCTGGCCCGCCGGTGAGTGCGAGCTCGCCGAGATCGGCGCGCGGATCATCCAGCTCGACGTGCTGATCGCGCCGATCCAAGCCGAGCTTGCAGCGCTCGCTGCGCGTCACGACGCAGAGCTCGTCGCGATCCGCGACCGCCATCTCGCCAGTCGCAATGCGCGCCGCGCGCTGCGTGCGACGCACGGCTCGTCGTCCGAGCTGGACCACCAGAGCCGTGGTGACGGCGCCGAACGGCGAGCTCTCGATGCACGACATGCGACCGAGCGCGCGACCATCACCGAACAGCTGCAACCACTCGTCCGCGAGCGCGACGAGCTCGATGCACTGCGCGTCGCGAAATCGCGCGGCTTCTTGTCGCGCATCCACGCGACGTACTCGCTGTCGAACGCACTCGGCGAGACGCGATCGCTCACCGACATCTTCGCGCCCGTCGCGCCGCCTGGTGGCGCGGGCGATTGCGCCGCACCGAAGCTGCTCGCGTATGCGTATCGCCATCGGTTCACGCCGATCGCGCTCGCCGAATTCTGGGTCGGCGCGCCGCCGGCGACCGGTGGCCGCAGCGATGGCCAGTTCTATCCGGCGTGCCGCGGCAAGTGCGGCCCGATCCTCGCGCACATGCTCGCGGGCCTCGACGTCGAGCCGGCGCCCCGGTTCGGCGATGCGCCGATCGATCCGGCGCAACCGCTCACGTTGTTCGAAGATCGCTGGCTCGCGATCGTCGACAAGCCGATGGGCCTGCTGTCGGTGCCCGGCAAAGGCACGCTGATCGACTCGGTGCAAACGCGACTGCGCGCTCGCTACCCCGCAGCTACCGGACCGCTGGTCGTGCACCGCCTCGACCTCGATACCTCGGGCTTGTTGCTCGTTGCCAAAGACCAAGCCACGTACGCCGCACTGCAGCGGCAGTTCGCGGACCGCGCGATCGACAAGCGCTATGTCGCGTGGCTCGCGGGCGAGGTCGCGAGCGATGGTGGCGTGATCGACCTGCCGTTGCGCGTCGATCTCGATGACCGGCCGCGCCAGATCGTCGACGAGAAACACGGCAAGGCCGCGGTCACCGAATGGCACGTGCTCCAGCGTGGACCAGGGCGTACGCGAGTTGCGCTGATGCCGCGCACAGGCCGCGCACATCAGCTGCGCGTGCATGCAGCGCATCCACGCGGTATTGGCGTGCCGATCGTCGGTGACCGCCTCTATGGGAGCCCTGACGCGCGGATGATGCTACACGCCGAGGCGATCGGTTTCGTTCACCCGCACACACGGGAGCACCTCGTACGGCACAGTGTTGCGCCATTCTGAGGTGATTTTGTGCAGATGGGTTTGCTAGGGTGAAGCTGTGGGCCCCGCGAAAACGATCGGCATCGACCTGTGGGCGGGGCAGGCGCGCGGGGTGCAGAACGTCGCGACGTGTTATCGACCCGCACCGCGCACCAGCGGCGCGAAATCGATGCGGTCGCTGTTCATCGGCGCGTACGCGAAGTTCGCTTCGCTGTGCCGCGATGTCGACGAGCCTGGCCTGGCGCTGCTCGCCGTCGACGAGCTGACCGGCGCGCCCGCCGGGCTCGTGCGATTGCGCGCTCGCTTCGGTCGGCACGTGGCGGCGATCGTCGGGCGTCACGATCAATGTGATCTGTATCTGAGCAATCATGGCTCGCTCGCGCTGCGCCACCTCGCGATCGTTCTCGATCCCGTGCAGAGCTGGCGCCGCAACTCGAACACCGTGCGCTATCGCATCCTCGACCTGCGCACGTCGGATGGCTTCACCGACGAACACGGCAAGGCGATGCGCGGCCTGCGCGCGGAAGGCCCAGCGTTCATGCGCTGCTCGGGGCACGCGATCTTCGTGCTGCCGGTCGGCGATCCGACCGACTGGCCCGAGAGCGGTAACGATGCGTGGGACATGTTGCCCGAGCGCGTCTACTTCGACGAGATGCGCGCGCAGCCGGATGGCTCGCTGACGAACCTGCCACTCGACTGCACGCGCAAGAGCATGATCTTTCGCACCCACGGTCCGCGCGATACCGGCGAAGCGCTCGTCGATCGCGGCGACATGGCCGGCACGCTCGAGCTGATGGGCGCGTCGCGCAGTGGCCGGCTCACGATCGGTGACAGCGCGCTACGCGACGGCGTGTTACTCGGCCGCTATGCCCGGTGCGATGGCGCCGAGCTGCTCGAAGACCTCTCGATGTCCCGCGTCCACATGCTGCTGCTGCATGCCGATGATGCGCTGCTCGCGATCGATACGTGCAGCCGCAATGGCTCGCACCTGCCGGGTCAGACACTTGCCCGCGTGATCGCGGTCTCGGGTGAAACCGAAATTCACCTGGGTAAACACACGCGCATTCGCTGGCGCTGGCACGCCTGACGAATACACTCAGGGCGTGCGCATTGCGCTGATCGCTCTGGTCCTGGTGAGCCTTGCGGCCCCTGCATCGGCGCAAGCGCCGGGTCGCTACAACGAGAGTGACTATCCAGTCGTCGAGCTCGTCACGATGGGCATCGGCGGTCTCATCTGGGAACGTCACGGCCACATCGCGCTGTGCGTGCGCTACGCCAATCGCAGCGACGACGCTTGCTACAACTACGGCATCGGCGACTTCCACAAGCCGCTGAGCATGGCGACCGGGTTCTTCCGCGGCACGAACAGCTTCTGGGTCGGCAAGATGAACCCAGGCATGATGCTGTCGATCTACCGCAATGCGGATCGCACGATCTGGGTGCAGCCGTTGCCGCTCACGCCCGAGCAGAAGCAAAAAGTGATCGCGAAGCTCGAGCGCGACATCCTCGACGAGAACCGCCACTACGCGTACGACCACTTCTGGGACAACTGCACGACGCGCGTGCGCGACGTGCTCGATGGCGCGGTCGACGGAGCGCTGCGCAAGATGGAAGGCCCGGTCGGCACCGAAACCTATCGCGACCTCGCGCGCAAAGGTTTCTTCGGCATGCGCGTGCCGCTGCTGATCACCGATGTCGCGATGGGCCGCGTCACCGACCAGGTCCCGACCTACTGGCAGCGGATGTTCTTGCCCGACTACATGCGCGAGGGGGCCGAGCGGTTCTGGGGCGTGAAACCAATCGTGATGTACGAACGTCGCGGCCCGCCGCCACTCGATGACGGGCCCAGCGGTCGCGTGTGGTTTGCGCTCGTCATCTTGCTGCTCACGGCGCCCGCGTGGATCACGAAGCTCCTGGGCCGCTTCGAGCGCACCGGGCTCGCCGTCGCGATCATCCCGTACGCGTTCCTGGGCTTCGTGCTGACGTTTCTGGCCATCATTAGTCCACTGCCTTACGTACGGGCGAACAAGAGCTGCTTCGTGCTCATCCCGTTCGACATCCTGATGGTGTGGTTTTTGGCACCGCGTCATCGCCGGCTGTACGCCCGGGTCCGCGTCGGGATGATCGCGTTAGCCGCGCTGCTGCTTGCCATCGGTGTGTTCACACAGCCGATTTGGCCGATTCTGTTCTGGCCGCTCGTGCCGGCCGCGGTGGTCGGATTCTGGCCTGAACGCGCTGCAGCACAGACGTCCGGAAGCGATGCGAAGAAGCCGCAACCGGCGACCAAAAAGGCCAGCGCCCGCAAGAGATAAATCACAAAGGCCGGTTTCACCTGCATGCTAGGGTCCGCCGGCCATGAGGACGAGGTGGATTAGTGCTTTGGCGCCGTGCGCCTTTCTGATCGCTTGTGCCGACACGCAAGCGATCGATCAGGGCAGCGTCGTCGCTGTCTCTTCAGATCACCGGGGCATGCCGCGCATGCTGCACGGCAGCGCGCTGCCGGCCGCACCTGCGGCGACCGCGATGGACTCCGCGCGCGAGCACGTCGAGCGACTGGCCGGCAGCTGGGGCGTCGCGCCCGGCACGCTGCCCGACCTCACCGCGATCGGTGAAGTGAAAGTCCTCGGCGGCACGATCGCGCGCATCGCGCAGACGATCGACGGTCTGCCCGTGTGGGGACGCGAGCTGCGCCTGCTCGTGCGTCCGGGTGGCAAGCTCGCGACCGCGAGCGGCACGCTGGTCGGCACGCTGACGCCTCGCGCACGCGCGCGGTTCACGTTCGACAAAGCGGGCGCCATCGATCGCGCGGTGCTCGCGACGTACGGCGACCGGACCGGCGTCAACGTCGACGATTCGCTCGCGAGGCGCGTGTGGTTCCCCGCCCAAGATCGCTTGATCGCGGCGTGGGTCGTCGATGCATACACGAGCAAGGGCTCGGTCGATGGCGATGCGCATCGCACGATTCTCGATGGCACCACCGGTCGCGTGCTCGCGCACTACAGCCTCGTCGCCGATGCAGCGTTCGACTACCGCGTGTTTGCCGACACGACCGGCGAGAAGCATCCGTTCGACGGCCCCACCGCAGATTCGACGCCGCACCCGTCGGGCACACCGACCGGCTTCTATCCGGCATACATCACGCCGAACCTCGTCAACGTCGATAGCCTGAGCGCGACCGGCGATCCGTGGCTCGCCGCGGACGCGACCGAGACGAATGGCAACAACGTCGACGCGTACGCCGACTTCAACTCGCCGAACGGCCTGACCAACGGCGACTTCCGCGCGACGCTCAGCGCTCCGGGCCAGTTCAACTACGTCTACGACACGGCGATCGATCCGATGGCGTCGACGAATCAGCAGAAGGCCGGCATCACGTCGCTGTTCTACAACATCAACTGGCTGCACGACTTCTGGTACGACGCCGGCTTCACCGAGGCTGCCGGCAACGCCCAGCTCTCGAACTTCGGGCGTGGCGGCGAGGAAGCCGACCCGATCAAGGCCGAGGCGCAAGACAACGCGCTCGGTGGTTCGCGGAACAACGCGAACATGGCGACGCCCGACGACGGCATGTCGCCGCGCATGCAGGTCTACCTGTGGAGCGGCAAAGACGAAGTCACGCTCGGCGTGGGGAGCCGCACGCCGCCCGCCGGTTCCGCATCGTGGGGGCCGAAAGACTTCGACGTCACCGGCCAGCTGATCGTCGGCACCGATCCCGACGGCCCGAATATGACCGACGGCTGCACGCCGCTGACGAATACCGTCACCGGCAAGATCGTCGTCGTCGATCGCGGCAACTGCACGTTCAAGCGCAAGGCGCTCAACATCCAGAACGCAGGCGGCATCGGCATGCTGCTCGTCAACAACGTGACCAGCACGTCGCCGCCCGGCATGGGCGAAGACTCGATGATCACGACGACCATCACGATCGCCGCACTGTCGGTCACGATGGCGGACGGCGCGACGATCAAGAGCGACATCGCGGCCGGCACGGTCAGCGCAACGCTCCACCGCCGCAAGTTCCAGGAGCTCGACGGCTCGCTCGACTCCACGCTGATCGCGCACGAGTTCGGCCACTACCTGCATCACCGGCTCAGCTTCTGCGAGAACAAGATGTGCCGCGCGATGAGCGAAGGCTGGGGCGATTTCCTCGCGCTCATCCTGCTCGCGCGTGCGGGCGACAACCTCGACGGTGCGTACCCGTTTAGCGTGTACACGACGCAGAGCTTCTCGCAGGACCCGGCGTACTTCGGCATTCGCCGCGCGCCGTTCAGCGTCAACACGGATATCAACGCGCTGTCGTTCCGCCACATGGCCGACGGCGTGCCGACGCCGACCAACCACCCGTTCAACCCGTCGAGCGTGAACTCCGAAGTTCACAACGCCGGCGAGGTGTGGGCCCAGGCGCTGTGGGAAGGCTACGTCGCGCTACAGAAGGCGGGCTCCGACTTCAACGCGGTGCGCGCGAAGATGGCGAAGTACATCGTCGCGGGCCTGCTGCTCGCGCCGAACGAAGCGTCGCCGATGGAAGTGCGCAACGCGATCCTCGCGGCGGTGCTGCCGACGAACCAAGCCGATCACGACATCCTGATGGCGGCGTTCGCGCGCCGCGGTTTCGGCAGCTGTGCGGTCGCGCCGCCGCCCGAGAGCGTCGACTTCGTCGAGATCGAAGAGAGCGTGATCGTCGCCGGAAACCCGCAGCTCGCGGCATTCGTGCTCGAGGACAACTGCGACCAGGACGCCGTGCTCGACGCCGGCGAGACCGCGGTGCTGAAGATTCGCGTCGCGAACGAAGGCCACGCGCCGCTGACCGACGTGTCGATCGAAGTGACGTCGGCGGCCGCCGGCGTGACGATCATGACGCCACCGACGACAGTCGCCAAGCTCGATCAGTTCGCGACCACGGATCTCGAAGTCGAGGTCAAGCTCGAGGGCGCGACCGAGCCGGTAGCCGGCGATCTCCAGTTGACGATCAAGTCGACCGGCGGCTGCAAGCCGAGCGTGACGGTTCCGGTCGCGTTCCGGCTCAACGTCGACGATCAACTGGCCGCCTCGGCGATCGACACGTTCGACACCGCGACCTCCGTGTGGGAGCCGTGGACGGCGGCGTGGCAACACATCCGCGAGTCGGCACTCGACGGAGCGTGGCACGGTGAGGATCTTCCGATCGGTTCCGACACGCGCCTGACCTCGCCGCTGCTCGAAGCGAGCGCGACCGATCCGCTCGTGATCACGTTCCAACACGCGTACTCGTTCGAGCAGAGCGATGACACGAACTGGGACGGCGGCGTGATCGAGTACACGATCGATGATGGCGTGACGTGGGAAGACGTCCAGACGCTCGGAATCAACCCGGGCTATACCGGCACGCTGACCGCGGAGTCCGGCAACGAGCTCGGCGATCGCATGGCGTACGTCGGCGCGAATGCCGCGTATCCCGGCACCGAGACCATTCAGCTCGATTTCGGTACCCAGCTTGCCGGTAAGACGTTCCGCATCCGGTTCCGCATCGCGACCGACGCGGGGACGGGCGCACCGGGCTGGACCGTCGACGAGATCGGATTCGCGGGCATTGTCGGGACGCCGTTCCCGACGCAAGGCGCGGATGATGGTGTGTGTGACGACGACGTCGATCCCGACGATCCCGTCAAGAGCGGCGGCGGTGGCTGCTGCGATGCCGGCCCGCTGCGTGGCAGCTCGCTCGTGATGGCGCTCGGAGTCCTCGGGCTCGTGCTGCGTCGTCGTCGACGCCGCTGAGACGCGCGCGTAAGCGCGTGTCCCACCCAGTCATC
>DATDCH010000925.1:0-7094 GCA_036524455.1 Kofleriaceae bacterium
CGAACCGTTGCGCTACTTCGTCGGCAAGCAGGGCAAGGTCGTCGTCGAACAACGCGGTCGCTGGTTCACGCCGCGGGCCGTCACCGTCGAGGACAGCGGCCGCTGGATCATTCCCGACACGACGAGCGAGCGCATCGTCGCGTCGGCATTCTCCGTGCTCGCCGGCCGCGTGGTCCGCTACCAGCGCTTCGATCATCTTCACGACGCGCTGATGGCGACGGCGCTCAGCGACGACGACGAAGTACTGTCGCCGACCTAGAGCTCTTCGATCACGAGCCGGCCGCCGCGCTGGCGAATCGTGAACCGGCGCAGCTGCGGCTCGTCGTAACCTTGCTGCCCGAGGTTGCCGAGCTTGCCGAACGGATTGAAGCCTCGCCGCGGCAGCACCTCGACGTCACCGTAGCGGCGCTCGCGATAACCGTCGCGCGTGGTGACGAAACGGTCCGCCATCATGCGAGCGAGGATCTTTTCCTGCGTGCCCATGAGCCACAGGAACGGCGCAAGGATGAGCAGCTGGAACGGTCCGCCCGCGAGCGCGACCACGCCAAAGCCGATCGCGACGACGCGCGCAACGGTCACCGCTGCATCGGTCGCGCTGACGAAATCCATCCGGCGCGTGAGCACTGCGCGCAAGATGCGGCCACCATCCATCGGTAGCGCCGGGATCAGGTTGAACGCCGCGATGATCAGGTTCGTCCAACCGAGCCACGCGAACAGCCAGTTGTGGGTAAGCGCACCGAGCGCGAGGCCGAGGCCACCCAGGACGAGCGACACGGCGGGACCCGCCGCGGCGATCAGCAATTCGTGGTTTGCCGTGCGCGGCATCTGCACCATCTTCGCGGCGCCGCCGAAGAACGACAGCTCGATCCCGGAGACCTGGACGTCGAGCTTGCGTGCGACCACCGCATGGCCGAGCTCGTGCAACAGGACCGAGCCGAACACCAGCAGCACGAGTGCGACGCCGGCAATGCCGCCGAACGCGAGGAGGACCAACGCGAGGAGTAGCAGGAAGCTCCAATTGAGCTCGACGGGGAACCCGAGGATGGTTCCCAAACGCCAGGACTTCAGCATGCGGACATCGTGTGCACGCTTAGAGCGATGTAAACCCCCGCGTCGAGGCGGCACACCGACGGAAATATTCCAAGATTCGGCCTACGCAAACGGGCAGTGAGCCAACCGGCACGGGCGTTGCTGCTCTCTAGCTCGACCTCTTTCCGAGGGGCTACCGATGAGAATCCTAGCTGTGCTTTGCATGCTGATGCCGCTGAGCGCCGGCGCCGAGCCGCGCAACATGTCGCAACACCCGCGCGTGGGCCTGCTTGCCGAAATCAAGTTCGGTGAAGGCTCGACGCGGTTCCCCGACGCGGCGGGATCCCAGCTCGGTCAGGTCGCCGCCTGGGCGAACGACAACTTCGACGGCTTGCTCGTCGTCGACGGCCATGCCGATGCGAGCGGTCCCGCCGCGGGCAACGTGCGGTTGTCCCTCCGGCGCGCGCGCCTGGTGCGCGAGCAGCTGATCGCCATCGGTGTCGATCCGAGTCAGATCATCATCAGCGCGTTTGGCCCCGAGGGTCGCCGGCAGGCCCGCGTCACCGTGTGGGGCACGTTCAACAGCCTCGAGTCGGTGATCGCGAACCGCCGGCGCGCGCGCCAGATCCACATCCCCGACGACCGCGAGCTCGACATTCAGCGGCAGGCTCGCCCGCGGCCACCGACCCGGCGCCGGTGAGTTACTCCTCCGACGAGAACCGATCGAGCCGCCGCTTCATCATCACGCGCGTGATCCCGAGCAGGCGCGCGGCCTCGGCGACGTTGTTGCCTGCTTTCGCCATCGCCTCCTCCACGAGCTGGCGCTCGTGATCGTCCAAGGCGGAGTAGCGGTTGGCGAGTGTGTCGCGCCGCTCGTCGAGCTTGCCGCTCGGTGCGCGCAGCGCGAGATCGGCGGCTTCGATCGTGTCGCCCTGCGCGATCGCACACGCGCGTTCAACCGCGTGGCGCAGCTCGCGGATGTTCCCAGGCCAACCGTACCCGCTGAGCGCCTTGACCGCGTCGGGCGAGAACTGGGTCGGTGCACGCCGCTTCGCACCCACGCGACGCAGGAACGCTTCGGCGAGCTCGATGACATCGCGGCCACGCTCGCGCAGCGGCGGGATCGTGATTTCTGCGCCGACGAGTCGGTAATACAGGTCTTGGCGGAACCGGCCGTCTGCGACCGCCTTCTGCAGATCTTTGTGCGACGCGGACACGATCCGTAGATCGATCCGCGTCGATTGCTCGCTGCCGACCGGCGTGACCTCGCCGTCTTCGAGCACGCGCAGCAGCTTCGCTTGGGCCGCCAGGTTGAGATCGGCGACTTCGTCGAGAAACAGCGTGCCGCGATCGGCGAGGACGAGCTTGCCGCGCCGCGCTTTATCCGCGCCGGTGAACGCGCCGCGCACGTGACCGAACAGCTCGCTCTCGATCAGGCTCTCGGGCATCGCTGCGCAATTGACCGCGATGAACGGTGCCGCCTTGCGCGGCGACGTCGCATGGAGCGCGCGTGCGACGAGCTCTTTGCCGACGCCGCTCTCGCCCGTGAGATGGATCGGCAGCTCGGTGCTTGCAAACCTCGACACCTCGAGACGGACCCGTTGGATGATCTCGCTCGAGCCGATCAGATCCGGCGCCACGCGTTCTCGCTCCGCGACTTCGACCAGCGCGACTGCGCGTTCGTAGCGCGCCGCCACGTCGACGATCACCCCGGTCAGCCGCGCGACCGCGACGAGGAGCTCGAGATCCGCTTGCTCGAACCGGTCGCCACGACCGCGATCGTCGACGTACACGAGTCCGATGATCCGATCGCGTACGCGCAGCGGTGCGGCGAGCGCCGATCGCACGCCTTGGCGATCGAGCGTCATTTGTAGTGCGGCGTCGTTACCGCGCATGAGCACGGCTTCGCCGCGGACCAGCACCGTCTCGATCACCGCACGTGCGATCACGAGCCCACGCGCCTCCACTTCGGCAGCCCAGCGCAAATTCCCGGGTACCTCGCCGAGTGCGATCACACCGCGATCGCAACCGAGCACGGCGACGATCGCCGCGAGTGCAGGCCGCAGCGCTGCGTCACCGTCGTCGATCGCCGCGGTCGCTTCGGCGAGCTGATAGAACACGCGCAGGCGTTCGTCGCTCGGCAACGGCGCGGCGCCGGTCAGCTGGAGCGCGACCGTCGATTGCAGGTCGGCGAGCTCGAACTGCAGCTGCGTCGAGCCGATCTGCAGCCGATCGCCGTCGGCGAGCACGTGCCGCGTCACTCGCTGGCCGTTGACGAACGTGCCGTGGCGCGACTTCGCGTCGCTCACCACCCATTGCGCGCCTTCCTTCGCGATCGTCGCGTGATGGCGCGATGCCTGGGTATCGGCCAGCACCACCTCGAGGCCGGCCTCACGCCCGATCCGGACCTCGCGCACGACGTCTACCGCCGTCGAGACGCCGCCGGGCTCGTGTACGACAAGGCGAGGCATGACCCCGCTTGTATCATCTCCCTCCGCCCACCCGAATCGATCGAACGATCCGTTCAGAGCGATCGTTTTGATCATCCAGCGGCGGCGAGCCGAGCAAGCTCGCGCAGTTGCGGAGGCACGGCGCTTGCGATGGCTCACCGGCCATGCGTGGCAAATCTTGGGTCGCTTGGGTGGTTGTCTTGCTTGTCTCTTGTTCTGGCGACGACGATTCGTCGCCGCCGACAGTCGTTGCCATTACGCCGAGCGACGGCGCCGCCGAGGTGTGGCTGCACGACCCGATCACGGTGACGTTCTCCGAAGCCATCGACCCCGACAGTGTGTCGGCAACGACGGTGGTGGTGACCGCGGAGGACGGCTCGGTGCTGCCCGCGGCCGCGGCGCTCGACGCGACCGGCACCGTGCTCACCGTTCGCGCTGCCGATGACATCGCGGTCCTCGGTGGCGTGCGGCTCGCGCTCGCGGCCGGCATCACCGATCGCGCCGGCAACGCGCTCGTTGAAACCACCTTCGGATGGACGCTGCCGGCATGGAGCCGGGCAGACACGAGCGGGCTCACCCCATCGCTCGCGATCGGTGAGGACGGCCGGCTTGTCGTGGCGTCGTCGATCGGCGGGGCCAGCGGACGCCGCATCATCGTGAACGAGCTCGGCGCGACCGGCATGACCGCACTCGGCGGCGAGCTCGGCGAGGGCGACGCTGCGTTGCCCTCGATCACGTTCGACGCGCAAGGGCGCCCTGTTCTCGTGTGGTCTGAATTCACCGACGCGACGGCGGCGGTACGTGCAGCGCGTTGGGACGGCAGCGTTTGGTTGCCACTGCCGTCACCGGGAGATGGCGCGTTCGCGGTCGCCGCCCGCGCACCTGGCGCCGAGCCGGTGGTCGCGTACACGACCTCGGCATCACTCGCGGGCACCGCACAGGTTCGCCTCCGCCGGCTCGTCGACGACACGTGGCAACCGCTGGCGGCTGATATCGCCGTCGCCGGCGCCGTCGTCGGTCTTCCGCAGCTCGTGATGGCAACGTCAGAACGGCCGGTCGTGGCGTTCGCCGAGACCGCGTCGATGCAGGGTGGACTCACCAATCCGTCGGTGCGAGTCCTGCGCTGGACCGGCTCGTGGCTCGAAACCTCGATCGCCGTCCAGGCGTCGACGAACCAGGCGACCGAGATCACGCGGGTGGCCGTCGCGGCGCGCGGTGACAACGTCGTCGTCGCGTACGACACGTTCAACGGGTTCTCGTACGGCGTGTACGTCGGCGGGATCGACGACCGCGGCTGGTTTCCGCTCGGTGGCGAGCTCGATGTCGACTCGGCAGGCAACGCCCAGGCGCCGGCACTCGCGCTCGATGCGGACGGTGCGCCGATCGTCGCGTGGCGCGAGCTCGTCGAGGATAACTGGCGCGGCTTTGTCGCGCGTTGGAACGGCAAGGCATGGGTCGCCGTCGGTGGCGGCGCGTGGAATGCCGACGCGACGCGCGCGATCGTGCGGCCGATGATGACGCTCGCTGCGGATCGCACGCCGGTCATCGCGTGGGCAGACGAGTCGATTCACGTCGCGCGGTGGAACGGTCCTGCCGTGCCGCGCTTCGGGATCGACGCGCGCGCGCCCTTGACCGGCTGCTCGTTCGACGGCACGCAGACCACGCTCGGTGCGACCGGTTGCTTCACGATCGCGAACGGACGCGCGACACCACATGCGGGCTTGGTCCCGTTCGACATCGTCAGTGAGCTGTGGTCCGACGGTGCGCGCAAGCGTCGCTGGATCGCATTGCCCGACGGACAATCGCTGACGGTAGCCGCGAACGGCGCGTGGATCGCACCGCCGGGTACGATGCTTGTCAAGGAGTTCGCGATCGAGACGACGACCGGCGATCCACGCACGCGCCGCGTGATGGAGACGCGGTTCTTGATCAATAGCGGCTCGGGTATCACCAGCTGGCAGGGCTACAGCTTCCGTTGGCGTGCCGAGGGCAATGATGCCGACCTGCTGCCTGATGCGGCGAGCACCGTCGACTGGCCGCTCGACAACGGCATGGCGCACACGCACAGCTATCCGAGCCGTGCGCAATGCGCGCGCTGCCACCACGCATCCAACGGCCCGCTGCTCGGCGTGCGCACCGGTCAGCTCGCGCGACGGTTCGACTACGACGGCGTGATGGGCGATCAGCTCGAGACGTTCGCGCACATCGGCGTGATCGCGCAGCCGTCGGAGGTGCGCGGGTTCGTGTCGCCGCACGACGCCAGCGCGCCGCTCGAGCAGCGGATGCGCGGCTACCTCGCGGCGAACTGCTCGCATTGCCATAACCCGGGCGGCGAGCGCCCGACGCGTGACTTCCGGTGGGAAACCCCACTCGCGCAGACGAACCTGTGCGGCCCGGATAGCGAGATTGTCGCCGGTCATCCCGAGCAGTCGGTGCTGTTCGTGCGGATCAGCACGCGTGTAAACGGTATGCCGCCTCTCGCAACGCTGAAAACCGACCCGCTTGCGATCGATGTCATCGGACGCTGGATCACGGGCGAGGTGAACTGTCTATGATCGGCGGTATGCGGGGATTGGTGCTTGCGATCGCGATCGCGGGTGGTGGTTGTATCAAGACAGCAGCGGTGACGTGCGGGGACGGCAACGTCTGCGCACCGGATCACGTCTGCGACGAGGTCCACAACACGTGCGTGTTCCCGGATCAGCTCGAGACGTGCAAGCAGCTCGACGACGGCACGCTCTGCGACATCAACGGTGAGCCGGGCGGCATCTGCAAGGACAAGGTATGCATCCCCGCGACGTGCGGCGACGAGCTGGTCTCCGGCGATGAAGTCTGCGACGGCGCGACCGACATTCCCGAGGTCGGGACGTGCGTCGACTTCGCGTACGACTACGGCCCGCTGTCGTGCAACGCGCTGTGCGCCGAGGGCTTCCAGACCTGTCGTCGGCTCGGCTGGCAGCTGCGCTCGCTCAACGGCTCGGGACGGATCGGCGGCATCTGGGAAGATGGCGCGGACCTGTGGCTCGCGAATCAGATGGGCATCTATCGCCGCCACAACGGCGTGTGGGACCCGCTCGTGCAGCCGACCGGAACGACCGTCTGGTATCACGGGATCTGGGCGAGTGGCGGTCACGCATTCGCCGTCGGCGGAGCGCTGCTGGGCGTGTGGGGACAGAGCCCGAGCGACGTCTACGTCGTCGGCGGCAAGGCCCAATTAGGCAGCGTCTGGCACTTCGACGGCACGGCGTGGTCGGAGATGGCGCTGCCGTCGGCCACCAGCCTGCTACGTGCAGTGTGGGGCACGGGCGGCGAGGTGTTCGCCGTCGGCAACGTACCAGACAACGACGTGACGACCCCCGATGCCACGATCGTGCACTACGACGGCACGCTATGGACCGAGATGGAGATTCCTTATACCGAGGAGCTGTTCGGCATCTCGGGGCGCTCCGCCGACGAAGTATTCGCGGTTGGCGGGCGACCCGGAAGCAACATTCTCTACTTCGACGGCGCGGCGTGGGCGTCGATGGTGTCGAACGTCGAGGGTACCGTGCTCGGGCTACAGGCCGTGCACGCGGGCCCGAGCGGTGTCTACGCAGCAAAGCGACCGAACCTGCT
>DATDCH010000926.1:0-3348 GCA_036524455.1 Kofleriaceae bacterium
TGGCTCCATCCAACCCATGCCGGGACTGCCGGAGCTGGGTGACCTGCCGCATGATCCGCCTCCGGTCCCGCCACCGAAACCGAGCGGAACGTTCAGCATCGGCGCAGGCTTCTCGTCCGACGAGAGCTTCATCGCCGCAGCAACGATCGCGCAGCCCGATCTGTTCGGGACCGGCAGTCTGCTCATGATGCACGCGCGGATCTCGGCGAAGCGGCAGCTATTCCTGCAGCGGTTCGTCGATCCCGACCTGTTCGGCTCGCCGTTCGCACTCGGCGTCGACTTGTACGTCGACAAGCGCGAGCGGTACGGCTTCACACGTGAAGCGGCCGGCGGCTCGTTGACGCTGTCGCATCGGTTCGCGAAGCACACGCGCGCGTTCGTGGGATACCGGCTCGAGGACGTAAAAGTCACGAGCGACGCGTCGGTGCCGCGCACCATCGATCCCACGAATCCATCGCCGCCGCTGACGAGCGGTATCCTGTCGGCGCTGCGCGCGGGCATCGTGTACGACTCGACCGACCGCAGTGGCGCGCCGCTGCATGGGACCGTGTTTGGAACGTCGGCCGAAATCTCCGAGCGCCGGCTCGGCTCGGACTTCGATTTCATCCGCACCGACACGTGGCTGCAGCATCACCGGCCGATCGGACCGTTCACGTTGCACCTCTCCGGATCGCTCTCGACGATCGGCTCGCCTTCGTACTCGACGATCGAGTACGGGCGCCCGCAAGTTGCGCTCAGCGAGCGCCTGTTCCTCGGCAGCTCGCAGGAGATTCGTGGCTATGACCCCGACTCGTTCGGTCCGATCGATGCGCTTGGTCGACCGATCGGTGGCAACGCGAAGCTGCTCGGCAGCGTCGAGCTCGAGGCACCACTCGTGCGGCGGATCGGCCTGTCCGCGTTCGGTTTCGCCGATGCCGGTGGTTTGTTCACCAGCGGTCAGCACCGTGTCGGGCGCTCGGTCGGCTTTGGCCTATTGTGGCGCTCACCGATCGGTCCATTGAAGCTCAGCTGGGCGCTGCCGCTCGACGGGACGAAGCCGGGCTTCGTGTTTGGCTTCGGCACGGGATTCTGACTCGTTAGCGCAGTACCATCGCCGCATGAGAGTTGCGCTGTGCTGCCTGATGTTGCTGGCAGCCTGTCAGAGCAAAGACAAACCGAAGCAAACCGAGCCGACGCCGGGCTCGCAGAGTCAGCCACCCGGCTCGGCCTCGCAGTCATCGTCGCAGTCGTCGACCCGGAGCGACGAGCCGGTGCCGGACAACAAGCATCCGCAGCTGGCGCTGCCACCGCTGCCCGATCCGCTACCCGGCAAGCGCAAGGACCTCACGGCGGTCGTCGGCACCGCGTGGCGCGCCGCGATCGGCGATGTCGACGGCGATCGCAAGCGCGAGCTCGTGGTCGTCGACTCCAAGCAGCTCCGCGTCGTCGATGTGACGGGGAAACAGATCGCGAGCGCGCCGATCGCCGCCGGCATCCACGTGCTCGTCGCCCATGACCTCGACGGTGATGGCCGCGCCGAGATCCTCGCCGGCTGGGGGCAGTCGCGCGATCACATGACCGCGAAGGCGCGCATCACCGTGCATCGCTTGAAGGGCAAGGAGCTCGTCGAAGAAGTGATCGTCGCGCCGGAGACGGAGCGCGCGGAGGTGGTCGCGATCGTGCCGGTCGACAAGCAGGCGGTGCTCGTCGCGTACTACGACTCCAAGTTCATGGTGACGAGCACGACCGCCAAGCGCGGCGCGCAAGGCTGGCAGCTCGACAAGCTCGCATCGATCCGTATGGCGACGAGCTATGCGCGTGGCGACCTCGACGGCGATGGCAAGCCCGAGCTCGTCGTCGGCCGCATCTACGGCGATGATAAAGGCATCGACGGCGATGCATTCGTGCTCGCGGCCGATGGCACGCGCACGAAGCTGCCGACTACGCGCGGTCTACGCTCGCTCGCGATCATCGGCGGCGCCGTCTACGTCGGCGACGGCTGGCACCAGAACTACGGCAAGTACGCGCGCGGCTTGTTCACGCGCATCGCTCGCGCGGGCGATAGCTTCGCTGCGGAGCTCGTCGAGAACACGCCGGGGCAGTACGGGATCGAGCGGATCGTGCCGGCAAGCAGCGACGGCAAGCAGCTCATCATCACGCTCGGCAGTCACTACGCCCGCGCGTATGCGCTCGTCGACGGCAAGTGGCGCGGTCTCACGATCGGCGGCGCAGCGCGCGACATCGCGGTCGGCGATCTCGACGGCCAACCGGGCGACGAGATCGTGATCGTCGGCGACAAGTCCGAGATCGTCGATCTCCGCGGCGTGTCATTTCAGTAGTTGCGTGATCACTGCTTCGACCTCGCGCGGATCGCTCGTGCCGACCGCGACGTAGCGGACGATGCCGGCCTTGTCGATCACGACCGTGGTCGGGATGCCGGGCACGAGATAGGCCGCGCGAATGCGCTCGCGCGGATCGAGCGCGATCGGATAGCCGAGCTTCTCCGCCGCGACGTACTCGCGTACCAGGTCGGGCTCCTCGTCGGAGAGGGCGACGATCTGTAGACCCTTGCTTGCGTACTGCTGGTGCCACTGCTGGAGGTGCGGGAACTGCGTCGTGCACGGGCCGCACCACGTCGCCCAGAAGTCGAGCAGCACGACGCGCCCGCGCAGCTCGGTAAGCGTGAACGACGCGGTGCCGTCGAGACCCGTCGCGGTGAACGCCGGCGCCGGGCGATCGAGCAGCGTCTGCTTCGTCAGCTTCTCGTCGGGAGGACGTTTGCCGAGCGCAAACGACTTCTCGATCAACGTGGTTTTGCGCCGAAGCCCGATCGTGATCCGGGTACCGGCCTGGATCGGCCCGACTGTCTCGATGATCTGTTGCGCGGTCAGCATCGTCACGCCGTCGATCGACATGATCTCGTCGCCGACTTGGATGTCGGCTTTCGCGGCAGGACTGTTCGGAACGACCTGCACGACCCGCGTCGTGCCGGGCTCGAAGCGCGTGCCGAGAAACGCGCGGTGCGCGACAACCGTGCCCACCTGTGGCGACGACGGCGTCGGCGGGGGCGGCGGTGGTGGCGGCGCGGCGGGTCGCCCGCCACCGCATGCGAGCAGCATGGCGACGAGGGCGGCGTACTTCATCACGCGTAACTATTGCATCCCTCGCGAGTCGGCGCCGGTGCGTGGTGGAGCGAAGCCATGGCGCGCCAAGATTTCCTGGGCCGGCGCCGACGCGAGGAAATCGCTGAAGCCGCGTGCCGCGGAGGCGTTGCGCGAGCGCGTGGCAATGCCGGCGGCGATGGTCACGGTCGGCGCGTCGCTGGGCTCGTCGAGCACGAGCAGCGGAGACGCGGCGCGCGCATCGGTC
>DATDCH010000927.1:0-16719 GCA_036524455.1 Kofleriaceae bacterium
GGCGCAGACGGACCCGAACGCTCCACTCGAGATCGGGGGCGTTCCGCTCATCGGAGGCCGCCGGCGCGACATCATGTTCCCTGACCCTGTCTGCCGTCCTGCGCGCTGACGAATCGAACCATCAACAATCAATCGAAGAGGTCGATGCTCATGAGACGAATGCAATTGCTAGCTACGCTGATCGCAGTTGTCGCAGGCTGCACCACGGTCGAGCCCACGCTCGAGGACAACGAGATCGTTCTGCACGCCGCTGCGAGCTGCTATCAGGAGTGCATGGAAGTGGAGTTCCGCGGCGATTCGTGGTGGACGTGGGCGACGCTGTCATCCGATAAGTGCGCGGACGGATGGTACTGCTCCGTTCCGAATCGGCCGACGTGCGACGCTGGGTACAACGGGGTCCAACTACGAGGCACATGCGTCCAGAGCCGCACTGAACCAGCGGCGGACTAGACGAAGAAGTCCGGCATCAGCTTCTGCGACGGATCGACCGCGTACTGATCGAGGTCGGTCACGCCCGCTGACTTCAGCACTTCGTCGTCGATGAAGAAGTTGCCGGTGCACTCGCGCGACGGGCGATTGAAGATCACGTGCGCCGCGTCGCCCATGATCTCGGGCTTGCGCGACGCCTTCATCATCTGATCGCCGCCGAGCAAATTCTTGACTGCCGCGGTCGCGATCGTCGTGCGCGGCCATAGTGCGTTGAACGCTACGCCCGCGCTCTTGAACTCGCCCGCCATGCCGAGCACGCACATGCTCATGCCGAACTTCGCCATCGTGTACGCGACGTGCGGCGCGAACCACTTCGTCTCCATGTTGAGCGGAGGCGACAGGTTGAGCACGTGCGGGTTCGGCGCCTTCTTGAGGTGCGGCACGCACAGCTTGCTGCACAGGAACGTGCCGCGCGTGTTGATGCTGTGCATCAGATCGTAGCGCTTCATGTCGAGCTGCTCGGTGCCCGTCAGGTTGATCGCGCTCGCGTTGTTGACGAGGATGTCGATGCCGCCGAACGTCTCGACGGTCTTTGCGACGGCCGCCGCGACCTGATCGTCGTGGCGGATGTCGCACATGATCGGCAGTGCTTTGCCGCCGGCCTCCTCGATTTCTTTGGCCGCCGTGAAGATCGTGCCGGGCAGCTTGGGATTCGGCTCGGCGGTCTTCGCGACGATCGCGACGTTGGCGCCGTCGCGTGCTGCACGCAAACCGATTGCGAGGCCGATACCGCGGCTAGCGCCGGTGATGAACAGAGTCTTTCCGCGCAGAGACATGCGCGGAAGCTATCACCGATCGGTCACTCGACGGTCCAGTCCGGATCCGGTGGACGATTCACTTTCGCCATCATCTGCGCGCCCGCGATACCCATCACGCAGCCGACGCCGAAGATCCAGAACGATAGGCCGACGCCGACCATGCCGGCGGGGCCAGGTTTGGTCGCGACGAACACGCAGCCGGTAATCAGGCCAATCATCACGCCGAGTAAGGCAACGGTCGTCGGCGCGATCGGTAAGGTCATCGGTTTCTTGAGCGCGCCGAACGCCGCGGCGGCGGCCAGGCCCGCGGCTGCGAGCAGCGCGACGATGAACGTGATCCAGCCGGTCGGTGCGAACGCGCCCGAGGTGAGCTTCGCCGCTTCGGGGCCCATCTCGCGCCATTTCTTGATGAGCTCGCTATTGCCGTGCCACTCGCACGCCTGCTTGCTGTGCTCCTCCGCGCCGTCGAAGGAGTAGCTCATGCCGCACTCGTAGTTCGTGCGCAGGCCAAACCCGATCTCGGCGTAGCGGCTCGCGTTGACGAGCCACGCGTGCGTGAACGCGGCGTAGATGAGGCAGGCAGCCGCGACTGCACACAACCCCGTGGCGAGGGGACGTAGGTCTTTCTTGCCGGGTTCGCTCATTAGATCCTCACAATCCTGCAGGCGGGGTCAGCTGCGGCATTACCTTGCCCATCTCGACGTACTCGTGGTGCGCGCCCATCCATAGATCTTCGGCAATCATGGCGCGGCCCGCGCGAGCTGCAATCACTGCCGCACGCACGATGGCGTTCTTGATGTAGCCGCCCGTCATGTCGAACCTCTCGGCGAGCGTCTTGAAGTCGACGCGTTCGTGCAGGCCGGTCGCAGGCGGGAGCAGTTGCCGCCACAGCTGTTCGCGCTCTTCGATCTCGGGCTCGGGGAACCGGATGCGGAAGTTGAGCCGGCGCTGCAGCGCGGGATCGATCGACGACTCGGCGTTCGTGGTCAACACGCTGACGCCATCGAACGTCTCCATGCGCTGCAAGATGTAGTTGACCTCGAGGTTTGCGAAACGATCTTGCGCGCTCTTGAGCTCGGTGCGCTTGCCGAACAGAGAGTCGGCCTCGTCGAACAGCAGCATCGCGTGCGCGTCCTGCGCCTCGTCGAAGATCCGGCCGAGGTTCTTCTCGGTCTCGCCGACCCACTTCGATACGACCGCCGACAGATCGATGCGCACGAGCTCGAGGCCGAGCTCCGAGGCGACGACCGACGCGGCCATCGTCTTGCCGGTGCCGGGCTCGCCGGAATACAGACCGGCGACGCCGCGCGAGATGCCGAGGTGGCGCTGATACCCCCAACGCTCGAGGATCTGCGAGCGCTCGCGCACCATCGCGATCATGTCGCGCAGCGTCTCTTTCACGTCATCGGGTAGCACGAGCTCGCTCATCAGCGCCTTGCGCGACACCACCGTGCCGAACGTACCGAGCCGCAGCGACAGGCGCCGTGCGACTGCGCCTTCGAGCGCCTCGAGCTCGAGCGCGATACCGGCGGCTTTCGCGAATCGATCTGCTTCGCCGACGACCTCAGCGATCGCGCCCGGCCCGATCACGTAGCGCGCGGCAAGCTCCTCCGCGTGCGCGGTCGGCGCACGGCGCATCTCGAGCGCGTGCACCCATGCGTCCTTGCGATCATCGAGCTCGGCCCGTGGCATCGCGACCGAGAGCGTCGGCCGGCGCAGCTCGAGGTGACCACCGCGGCCCGTCGAGCCGACGACGAGCAATCCGGGCGCGCCCGCGATCGCGTCGGCGTGCTCGGCCGCCATCGCACCCGATTCGTCGTACAGCGCGTCGGCGTCGGCGAGGTACGGCACGGCATCGCGCAGGCGTGCTGCGGCGAGTGCGCTGCCGAGCAGGCCGACGCGGCCGCGTTGCTCGGGCGTCACCAATGCGGGAATCGGGATCACGAACAGCGGCCGCTTGAGCGCGCGCGCGATCCGGTGTGCGGCTGCCTTGCGCCCCGAACCGCGAGGCCCGCGTAGCGCGACCCCGATCTGGTCATCGCCTCCGAGCCGCGGCACGAGGTCATCGAGCGCCTTGCCGACGTCCGCCGGCAGTACGACACCGAGCGTGACGTTTGGCGGTATGCACTCGCACGCGCTTGCGAGCGGTGGTTGCAGCGCATCGTCACCGAGCAGCCACGCGAGGATCGGACCAGTGACGGCGAGCTCGGCCGCGAGCCCGTCGCCGTCGACGACGATCGCGCGCCCGCGCCGCAGCGCCGACGCCGGAGCCGTGACCGCGAGCAATGCTGCGGGCTCGAGCTGGAGGATGTCCGCGCATGTCTCGAGATAGAGAGCCGGTTTGCGTCGCGGTGCGAGTGCGTGGACGAGCTCGCGCATATCGAGATCGACCGCGTATGCGATCGCGGCGACGAGCACGCCGCCGGCGGTCGGATCGATCGCGAGCCGATGCGTCAGCGTGCCGAGCCGAGTCTGGCGCGCATCGTGTTTGCTCGCTTCGGCGAGCGCTTGCGCGAGCTCTTCGGCCGCTTTCTGGTGCGTGCCCTGCGGCCGCAACGTGCCGCCGGCGATCCGCGCGAGCGCGGCTTCGTCGCGCAAGTAGATCTGCGACGCGACGCGAGGATCGGCGAACCCGGCACCCGCGTTGAGCCGGCGCACGAGGGCCGCCTCGGCATGTAGTCGCACCTCGCGAACGATCGCGGCGAGCCAGGCAGGCAGCGTCATTTCTTCCACCACGGCTGCGCCGCGTCGGCGATCTCTTTTGGATCGCCGAGCGTGGTCGGCGGCTTCGGCGCGTCCTTGACCTCCGGGCCCGTCAGCGAGGTCGGCGGCTTCGGCTCCTCTTTGCGTTCGGGGCCGGCGAGTGAGCTTGCGGGTTTGTCGAGCTTGCGCTCGGGTCCGGTCAGGCTCTGATCGTCGTCGGGTTTGGGCTCGTCGGTGTCGGCGGCTTCGCCCTTTTCGGCGTGGAGCTTGTGCGGCTCGATCTCTTCCTGCGCATCCTCGAGCCGACTCAGCTGACCGCGCAGATCGGCGACCTCCTTGACGAGGTCTTCGAACGGCTTGCCGCCGAGCTGCTCGAGGTTCGCGAGCTCCGGTTGCAGCACGGCGAGCGCCTGCTCGAGCAGTGCGCGGCGATCCTCGGCGAACACGAAGCCATGGATCTCTTGATCGCGCCCTTCGACCGCGGTCTTGAGCGCCTCGAGCGCGAGTAGCTCGCGTTGATCGAGTACGAGCTCGCCGATCACGATGTGCTCCCGTTCGAGGATCTTGTGCATCGCACCGGCGACGAGCGTGGTGCGCTCCTGATCGCGATCGAATTCCGGTTTCCCGTCGAGGTCGAACAGCTCTTCCTCGTCCTCTTCGATCAGGTCGTTCTCGCGCTTGCGCTCCTCGGCGTGCTCGAGCTCGTAGCCGTCGACCTCTTTCTCTTCCTGCCTCAATCCTCGACCTTCTCCCACCATTGGCACCACCACTCGGTGCCGACCAAGATGCGAAGCTTCGGGTGCCAGCAGTACGAGATGGTCTCGTCGGTGTTCAAGTAGTAGAGGCAGTTGCCGCACTTCTCGTCGCCGTACGGCTGCCCTTTGAGCACGCTGTCTTCTTGCAGGTGCTTGAGCTGGAGCGCCAGCTTCTCGTCGATTTCTTTCGGCTCGGGCTTTGGCAATACGTCGTCGGCCATGACGGCGCGAGCATAGCCGATCAGGGCACGACGTTCGCCGCTGGTGAGACGCTTGCGCTTGTCAGAGGCATGTTGCTCTGGATGTAACCGCCGGCGCCCCCGCCGCCGCCACCACCGGCACCGCTGATTCCAGGCATGCCTGCGGTGGCGAGCGAGATGCCGGCAAAGCCGTTTCCGCCCGTGCCGCCGACACCGTCACCACCGGCGGCAGCCGTGGTCGGATCGGTCGGGTTTGGATCGTTACCGCGAACGCCGACGCCGGAGTTGTTGCCATCGCCGCCCGACGATCCGCTTCCACCGTTCGCGAGCACGATTGCGCCGCTCGTGATCGAGAACGTCGTCGCGTGCATCAGGATCATGCCACCGGATCCACCACCACCGCCGCCGGCGGCCTTCAGCGCCTGCTGACCGCCGGCACCGGACGCATTGATGATTGCCGCGGCACCGAGCTGGATCGTCGGCGCGGCCAGCATCACCGCACCGCCGCCTCGTCCTCCCATGCCGCCGCCACCGTTTCCGGTCGCACCGGTCTGGCCGTCGCAGCCAGCGCGGAACAGCCCGGGCGGTGCGGTCAAGAACGTGTTGTAGGCGAGGCCTTCGTTTGCTGCTCCGTTGTTCCCCGAGCCGCCGTTACCGCCCTTGCCGCCGATCATCGCGAAGCTCGCCCCTGCACCGCCGCCAGCGCCGCTATCCGATTGCGGCGCGGCCGCGAACGTTCCGCACGGCGTGGCCGGAAGACCCGGACCTGTGCTCGCCGGCGAGACGTGGCTCGCAGCATCGAGGTGACCGGTCACGTTGATCTCGTTGCTCGCGACCAGCACGAGTGGCCTCGAGCCGGTAACGGTCACGTTCTGGACCGTGATCATCGCGGCGACGATGAAGCAAGACGTGGTCTGCCCACCGCCGGCCCACAGCTGCGTGCTGTGGCACATGGTGCCATTCGTATCGATCGGGCCGCTCAGCATCTTCGTGCCGGTGGCGGCGCCCATCGGGCAGATCTCGAACACACCCGAGCCGACGCAACCATTCCCACCGTCGGGTGCGTCGATGATCAGATTGCCATCACCGTCGACACCACCATCGATCATGCCGCCGCAGCGCGGATCGTCGGGATGGTTCGGGCAGAAGTCCGGGTTCTGCTTCGTGCAGCCCGCGAACACGATCGCGATGAGCAACATGCGGCGCATCAGAACCTCCCGGTCCACCCGATAGTCGCATCACCCGTGGTCGTGACGCCAACGGTGGGGCCCGACTCGCTCTTGGTTGCAACAAACCAGATCGCGCCGACTCCGAGCAACGCCACGCCAGCGCCGGCTGTGATCAAGCCCGGTGTCTTCCAGTCCTTGTAGTCGAAGTCGTTTGCGCCCGGTTCCTTGTGTAGGACGAAGTACATGGTGGCTCCTGCCGCGACACCCGCAGCACCGAGCACCATCAATGTGATCGGGACCACGCGCGATTTCTCGCGAGGTTCCTCGGGACCCTCGTCGATGATGCCCCCGACGGGCGGCGCCTCGAGTTTCACTTCCGAGAGCGCGCCGGCCTCGATCTTGACCTCCCTCTCGGAACCCATGCGGCCGTCGCGCACGAGCCGCGCTTTGTGCACGCCGACGCTGACGTCGCGCTCGACCGGCGTGACACCGATCGTCTCGTTGTCGAACAGTACGGTGATGCCCGGCGGGTCCGACACGACCTTGATCCGCCCCATGAACGCAGGGCTCGACTTCGCGAGATCGAGCAGGATCGCGTCGATCGTCGTGCGCAGCACCGCCTCGGTGCAGTCCTCGCAGGTGCGTCGCGCCGAGACCGGATTGCGCCCTTTGAAGAACCAATCCACCGTCAGGCGAACGTCTTTGTCTTTCTTGCTGACGACGTCGATGCGGATCGACACGAGGCTTTCGGTCGTTGCCCGTGCATCGATGAGACCTCGCGAACACTTCGGGTCGTCGATCACGAAGCAGTCCATCAGCGTCTTGACCGCGTCGGCGGGGAGCGCGTTCGTCACGACCTTGTGATCGTGCGCGCGCAGCCACTTCTCGGCTTGCGTCTGCGTCGGCGCTTTGAGCACATCGCCGGTGACGAGTATCCCGACACTCTTGTTCGCGACAGCGACTCGCGGCGCGAGCAACGCGACGATGATCAGGAGCGCTCTCAATGCCGGGGAATCTTAGCCCAGCTTCGGCCGGCGACGCTCGCTCATCAGATAGAGAACCGGCAGCAGGAACAGCGTGATTAGCGTCGATACGAGCAGGCCGCCCAGCACGACTCGTGCAAGCGGGGCCTGGATCTCCGCACCTTCGCCGAACGCGAGTGCGATCGGCAACATGCCGAGCACCGTGGTGAGCGTCGTCATCAGAATCGGGCGCAGCCGGCGGCGGCCCGCTTCGACGATCGCGGCGTGTGGATCGAGGCCCTCATCTTGGCGCAGCAGGTTTGCCGCGTCGATCAGCACGATCGCGTTGTTCGTCGCGATGCCGACGAGCACGATGCTGCCGAGGAACGCGTTGAGGCTGAACGTCGTGCCGGTCACGACGAGCGTCAGCACCACGCCGACGAAGCCGAACGGCACCGCGACCATGACAAGCAACGGCGAGCGCACCGATTCGAACTGCACGGCCATCACCGCGAACACGAGCAAGATCGCGAGCAGGATGCCGACCGTCAGGCCATCGAACGTGCCGGCCTGCTCGCGCGCCTCACCGGCGATCACGATCGAAAACCCAGCCGGTCGCTCGACGTCGGCGAGCGCGGCTTCGAGATCCTTGACGACGTCGCCGAGTGGCCGCTCGCCGAGACCGGCAATGATCGACAGCACGCGCTCTTGGCCCTCGCGCGCGATCGAGCCGGGACCACGTTGCACGCCGACGCGCGCCACCGACGACAGCGGCACGACGCCACGCGCCGACAGGATCGGCAGCGCGCCGAGCTGATCGGTGTGCGCCCGATCCTGTTCGCGCAGCATCACGCGCACGTCGTACTCGTCGCCGCTCTGGCGGAATCGTGTCGCGACTTTGCCGAGCACGTACGTCTCGAGCGTGCGCGCGATGTCAGCGCGGGTGAGCCCGAGGTCCGCCGCCGTCGCGGAATTGACCGCAACGGTGCGCTCCTCGAGGCCCTCCTCGCGCTCGATGCGCACGTCGGCGATGCCGGGCACGTTCTTCATCACGGTCTCGACGCGCTTCGCGAGCGCAGCCGAGGTCTCGAGATCGTGGCCGCGCAACTCGACAACGAGCCGCTCGCCCTGGCTACCGCGCATGAACCGTTGCAATGGATTGGTCGTGCGCTGGCGAATGCGGATCTTGACGTCGGGGAGGCCGGTCGCCGCCTCGCGCATGACCTCGACGAGCTCGGCACCACCGCGGTCGCGCTGCGAGACCGGCACGAGCGTGACCTCGACTTCGCCTTCGTGACCGCCGCCCGGGCGATACGGATTGTCCGGACCCGCGGAGCTGACGATGTTCGCGATCTCCGCGGGTTTGACTACCGCACGGATGCGGCGCTCGAGCTCGTGTACGACCTCGCGCGTGCGCTCGACCGGCGTACCCACCGGCATCTCGAAGTCGAGATCGACGAGACCCTCGTCGGTCTCCGGCATCATCTCGACATCGACCACCGACATCAGGCGAACCGCGCCGAGCGCGATCACGAGCGAAGCGGCGAGCACGAGCGCGCGGTTGCGCAGCACGAAGTGAAGCGAACGCACGTAGCCATTGTCGAGCGCATCGAACGCGCGGTGGAGGCGATGAGTCAGCCAATTGCCGGAACGCTGTGGCCGCGCGAGCAGGCGAGCAGCCAGCGTGGGCACGACGGTGAGCGCGACGATCAGCGCGCAGATGTTCGAGAACACGACGACCATCGCCATCTCGGCGAAGAACACGCCGGCGAACCCGGCGAGAAACAGCACCGGTGCGAACACGGCTATCGTCGTCAGCGTGCCTGAGATCACCGGCGCGGTGACCTCTCTCGCCCCTTCGATCGCTGCGTCTTGGGGCGACAGCCCTTCCTCGCGTTTGCGATGAATGTTCTCGAGGATGACGATCGCGTTGTCGATCATCAAGCCGATGCCGAGCGCGAGCCCGCCGAACGAGATCAGGTTTAGCGAGTAGTCGAAGAAATACATCAGCGCGAACGTCGCGAGCATCGAGAACGGGATCGCGAGCGAGATCACGAACGTCGCCGAGAAGCTGCGCAGGAACACGAGCAGCACGAGCACGGCGAGAATCGAGCCCTCCAGCGCGCTCTCGCGCACGTTCGTGATCGATGCCTTGATGAACGTCGCGCTGTCATTGACGACGATGACGCGCGCGCGGCCCTCGTACTCGGCGTTGATCTGCGCGAGCTCGGAGTGCAGCTGCGCGACGACTGCGACCGTGTTCGCGCCCGACTGTTTCGAGACGCGCATGATGATGCCGGGCTGGCCGTCGACCCACTGCTCGCTCTTGATCTCCTGGAACGTGTCGGTGACCTTTGCGACGTCGCGCACGAAGACCGGGCGTCCCGACGCGTTCGGTAAATCGCGTGGGTCGTTCGAGCGCCCGCTGCGGCGCGTGACGAGCACGTTCTCGATGTCCTCGATCGATTGGAGCTCGCCGATCGTGCGGACCATCACCTCCTTGCCCGACTCGTTCATGTCGCCGGCGGAGACGTTGCGGTTATCGCTGCCGAGCGCTTGCACGACTTGCTCGCCGGTGACGCCGAGGGCGACAAGGCTCGTGAGATCGAGCTCGACACGGATCTCGCGCACGCGGCCGCCGTTTACTTGAACCGATGCGATGCCGTAGATGCGCTCGAGCCGGCGCGTCAGGATCTCGTCGGCGAGGTAACGCAATCGCCTCGGATCGCCTGCACCGCTGAGGCCGAGCGTCGCGATCGGCGTCGCCGAGATGTCGAACTTGAGGACGACCGGTTGACCAGCGTCCTCGGGCAGCTGATCGCGAATCCGATCGAGCGCGGAGCGCACGTCGTTGACCGCGCTGTCGAGATCGATGCCCCACTCGAACTGCATCTGCACGCGCGACAGACCTTCGGCCGATTCGCCTTCGAGCGCGGTGACGCCATCGATCGTCGAGACGGCGCGCTCGATCGGTCGGGTCAGGAGGTTCTCCATCTCCTGCGGGCCGACACCTTCGTAGGTGGTGACGATCGAGATGCGCGGGAAGTCGACTTCGGGCAGCAGATCAACGGGGAGCCGCGTCACCGCGATGCCGCCGAGGATGCAGATGGCGATACTGATCACCGCGACGCCGATCGGCCGCTTGACCGAGAGCGACGGGAGACTCATTTCTTCTCCGCGCCTGCGTCCGTTGCCTTGATGTGGCTGCCGTCCATCAGATCGATGTGACCGCCGATCAGCACGCGTGCACCCGGTGCGAGGTCGCCTTCGATCGCCGTGCGATCACCGTCGCGCGCGGCGATTTTCACCGGCACCCACTTCGCGGTGCCAGCGTTGTCGACGAGCACGCCGGTCAGCACGTTCCCGTTCGGTTGCAGTCGTGACAGCACCGCCTGCGACGGCACGATCGTCGCCTGGTCGAGCGTACGGCGGTCGACGACCGCCTCTGCATACATACCGGGCAACCAGCCGGGCGGCGGATTTTCGATCAGCGCTTCTGCGTTCGCGACGCGGCGATCGCGGCTGACCTCGCTGCCGATGCCGGTGACTTTCGCGGTGATGCCTTCACCGTCGGCGTGCGCCTTCGTCACGACGTGCAGCGTGGTCCCGACCACGAGCCCGGGCACATCTTGCTCCGGCACTTCGAACCGCACTCGCAGCGGCGCGACCTGCACGAGCCGCACGAGCCGCGTGCCCGCCTGCACGATCGCGCCCGGATCGACAAAGCGCTCGGCGATGCGGCCCGCGAACGGCGCGCGCACCCGGCTCTCGACCATGCGGCGCTCGAGCAGAGTCACGCGCGCTTTGGCTTCCGCGCCTCCGGCCGCCGCCGCTTCGACGGAAACCGCGAGCGAATCGGCGCGAGCGCGCTGCTTGTCGATCTCGAGCTCGGCGATCAGCTTGTCCTTCGCGAGTGGCTCGAGCCGCTTGACCTCGGCAGCCGCGGCATCGCGCTCGACGCGCGCGCGGCGTTCCTCGGCGTCCGCGGCCTTCGCCTGCGCACGGGCTTGTGCGATCTGCTCCTTCGCGTCGACCGGGTCGAGCTCGGCGATCACCGCGTTCTTCTCCACCGCATCGCCGACGCGCACGTGCAGCGTGACGAGCCGCCCGGTATAGAACGCGGCCACGTCAGCGGCATCCGCGTCGATCTCGCCGGGATAGCGGCTGCGCTCCGTGATCGCGCCGCTGGTCGCGACCGCGGCCGTCACCGGCGTGACCTTGGGCTGCTTCTTCTTGTCGGTGACCGCCTCGTCACCGCGCAGCCAGAACGAGCCCGCGACCGCAGCACCTGCCACCGCGACGATCGCCCAGCCGATCCACGCGCGCGAGCGCTGGCGAGCCGGGACGTCGAGCTCGGTCGGGCGGTTCACAGCGCAAGACTATCCCGCGACTTGCGGCGGGGCACACTCCGCTAAACGTTCCTACACATTAGGACCGGCCTACGAGCGGGCTTTCGCCAGGCGCTGCGCAAACCAGGTCACGGTCTCGGCCATTCCTTCGAATACCTGATGGCTTGGCGCGTAGCCAAGCGCCGCCGTGATCTTGTCGATCGCGGCCTGCGAGTGGGGGATATCCCCAGGGCGCGGCGACTCGAACACCGGCTCGGCGTTCGCGATCTCGGGGACGTCTTTTGCGAGGTCGTCACGGATCAGCTGGAACAGCTCTTTGAGATCCGTGCGGCCGTTGCAGCCGCAGTTGTAGACCGTGCCGGTCACGTCAGGCTCCGCGGTGCCGGCGAGCAAGTTCGCCTGCACGATGTTGTCGACATAGCAGAAGTCGCGGCTGTTCGAGCCGTCGCCGAAGATCACGCACGGCTTGCCCTCGAGCAGGTTCGAGATCCAGCGCGGGATCACCGCCGCGTAGGGACCATCGGGGTCCTGGCGGCGGCCGAACACGTTGAAGTAACGCAGACCGATGATCTGCTGGCCGTAGCAGTCTTGAAAGACCTGCGCGTAGATCTCGTCGACGCGTTTGGTCGCTGCGTACGGCGACAGCGGCTTGCCGATCCGATCCTCGTGCTTCGGCAGGCCTGGATGATCGCCGTACACCGACGAGCTCGACGCGTAGACGATGCGCTTGACGCCTGCTTCGCGCGACGCGTTGAGCACGTTCAAGAACGCGTCGACGTTGTGCGCGTGCGACGACAGCGGATCCTTCATCGAGCGTGGCACCGAGCCGAGCGCGGCTTGATGGAGAACGATGTCGACGTCCTTGCACGCCTTCACCGCGACCTCGGGTTCGCGCAGATCACCCTCGATGAACTTGAACTGCAGCCGCTCGTCGGGATTGATCGACAACACGTCGTCGAGGTTCTTCTTGTGCCCGGTGATGAAGTTGTCGACGCCGACGACCGACTGGCCGAGATCGAGCAGCCTCTCGAGCAACGCCGAGCCGACGAAGCCGGCGACGCCGGTCACGAGCCAGCGGCGCGGTGAGTTGACCAAGTCGGCGCAGACTTCGTCGTAGCGACTCATAGGCGACTCAGAGGCTCCACAGCCGGATGCCGCGCGGCGGCTTCGCCTTGACGATGCTCTTCACATCGATCACGACGCCGCCGTCGCGCACGCGCGCGAAGATGCCTTCCACGTTCTTCATGTACTCGTCGTGAGCGACGGCGAGGATGATCGCGTCGAGGCCGGTGAGCTTCTCGAGCGGTGTGATCTCGATCTTGTACTCCTCGTGCGCCTCGCGCGGATCGCCGAGCGGATCGTGGACCATCGCATCGATGCCGTACTGCGCGAGCTCGGCGACGATGTCAGGGATCTTCGAGTTGCGCAGGTCGGGCACGTTCTCTTTGAACGTCAGGCCGAGGATGCCGACCTTGGCTTTGCGGAGCGGCACGTCGAGCGAGGTGAGGAGCTTCACGCACTTCTGGGCGATGAACGGGCCGACGTTGTTGTTGATGCGGCGGCCGGCGAGGATGACCTCGGGCAGGTAACCCAGCTCCTGTGCCTTCGTCGTGAGGTAGTACGGATCGACACCGATGCAGTGACCGCCGACGAGACCGGGCGAGAAGCGGAGGAAGTTCCACTTCGTGCCCGCGGCTTCGAGCACGTCGTGCGTGCGGATGCCCATGCGATCGAAGATCAGCGCGAGCTCGTTCATCAGCGCGATGTTGAGATCGCGCTGCGTATTCTCGATGACCTTTGCGGCTTCGGCGACTTTGATCGACGGCGCGCGGTGCACGCCCGCGGTGACGACCGAGCCGTAGACGCGGGCGACGCGATCGAGCGTCTCTTCGTTCTGACCCGAGACGACCTTCATGATCTTCTCGAACGTGTGCTCTTTGTCGCCGGGGTTGATGCGCTCGGGGGAGTAACCGAGGAAGTAATCGACGCCGTTCTTCAGGCCGCACTTCTCGTCGAGGATCGGGCCACAGACTTCTTCGGTGACGCCCGGGTAAACCGTCGACTCGAACACGACCACGTCGCCCTTCCTGATGTGGGGACCGATCGTCTTGCTCGCGCTGATCATCGGTCCGAGGTCCGGACGATTGTTGTTATCGATCGGCGTCGGCACCGCGACGATGTAGAACGTGCAGTCCGCCAACCGCGATGGGTCTGCGGTCAGCTCGAGCTTCTCGGCCGAGACGAGCTGCTCGCTCGTGACTTCCATCGTCTCGTCATGCCCCTTCTTGAGCTCGTCGACGCGACGCTGGCGAATGTCGAAACCAACTGTCGGCAGCTTGCGACCGAACGAAAGCGCCACGGGCAGGCCGACATAACCAAGCCCGATGACCGCTATCTTCTCTTGCTCGAGAGTACGCATCGGCGGGAAGCAGAGCACGAAGCGCGCCGAACCAGCAAGCGTGCTCGCGCGCCACAATGAGGCTAGATCGACTAGAGCTAACCGACGAGGAGCACGCCCATAAACCGGCCGCTCGGCATCAAACGGGCAAGCTCGACCAGCTCTTGTTCCCGCGAATGATGGGCGTCGCCGACGACGGCGACCGCGTCCATACATGCGGCTGCCGCGGCGTGCTCGCCGAGCAATTCGAACCCAGTGAGATCGACGAGCACGTGCGCGAACAGGTCCGAGCCTTCGTTGAGCACACGCGTGAGCTGCGGCACGACTTCGCCGGCGCGTTCGACGCGCGGTGCGGACAGCAGTGCGAGCGAGCTGCGCAACCAGCGCGTGGTGAACACACTATGCGGATCAGCGTCCTGGCCTTTCGCGAGCTGCGGCAGCCCGGGATACCGCACGTTCGCGTCGACCACGGCGACGGTCGCACCGGTCAAGTCGCAGAGCGCGAGACCGAGGTGGATGATCACCGGAGGCACGGCGACCTTGTCGCTGCTCGGTACGAAGCCGACCACGCGCAGCCGTTCGCCGTGGATTCTGCGGGCGATGCGTGCGCACGCGGCCTGCACGTCACCCAGTCCACGCTCCGCGCCATCAAGGCGTATGCCGATCGACGCGAGAACTGCATCGTCAGATTCGGGAGCGGAGGTATCCGACATGACCAGCCCAGCTTGCCATCCACAGTCGCAACACGGTAGTCCCTCTCACGTGTGGTCGATCGTGCACGTGCTGTCGTCGTTTGGAGTCGGCGGCCAAGAACGAGTCGCGCTCGATCTCGCGATCGGTCAGCAGGCGCGCGGTCACCAAGTCGCCGTGATCTCGTTGGCTCCTCCACCAGATGGCGCGATGGCCGACGAATTTCGCGAGCACGGCATCGCGGTCGATCGCGTCGTCAAACGCGGTGGCCTCGACGCCACGTTGGTGCCGAGGCTTGCGCGCGCACTGAGGCGCTACCGCGCAGATGTGGTGCATACGCACAACCCGCTGCCGCTGATCTACGGCGCACCCGCAGCGCGGCTCGCCGGCGCAGCCGCGATTCACACGAAGCACGGCGTCAATCCCGGCGGGCGAGGGCACCGCATGTTGCGACGCGCGGCAGCGCAGCTCGCGCATGCATTCGTTGCGGTCTCCGACACGACGTTCGAGCAAGCAAAGGCGCAACACGACGCGCCCGCCGCGCGCATGCACACGATCGCGAACGGTATCCGGCTCGATCGCTATCACCCCGATCCTGAGGCGCGTGCCGCGGCGCGCGTCGAGCTCGGTCTCGGCGATGCGTGGGTCGTCGGCACTGTGGGCCGCCTCGACGCGTACAAGAACCAGGCGTTGCTCGTGCGCGCGATGGCGCCGCTGTTGTCGTCGGACGTGCGGCTCGTGATCGTCGGCGATGGTCCGGCGCGTGCCGAGGTCGAAGCCGAGATCGCGAAGCTGCGCGAGCCGCGCTGGGTCGTGATGACGGGCCGGCGCATGGACGTGCCGCGGATCATTCCGGCGTTCGACGTGTTCGCGCTGTCGTCGAAGACCGAGGGCCTGCCGCTCGTCGTCCCCGAGGCGATGGCAGCCGCGCTGCCGATCGTGACGACCGCGGTCGGTGGCCTGCCGTCGGTCGTCGACGAAGGCGTGACCGGCATGCTCGTGCCGGTCGAGGAACCAGCGCTGCGCAACGCGCTCGCGAAGCTCGCCGACGATCGCAACCTCGCCCGCGCGATGGGCGAGCGGGCTCGCGAGACCGCACTCGATCGCTACAGTGCCGACCGCATGGTCGAGGCGTATCTCGATCTGTATCGCGAAGCGAAGAGCTAACCGCGCAGGTAGCAGGCGGCGTGTGCGAGCTCGTTGAGCTCCGCGTCGCGTGCGCGTTGCACATTGTGCATGTCCCAGACGTAGTCGCGGAGCAGGCGCAGATCGCGTGCGGCCGCGATCGCGATGCGATAGCCGGTGCGCCGGAGCAGGCCGAACGGTCCACCGTTCGTCCCAGCGCCTCGCGCCTCGAACAGCCGATCGAACACGACCTCACCCTTCGCCCACATCACTTCATCGATGCCGGGAACTTCGATCTGCAGCGGGACCTCATGATCGATGCGGCCGCCGACGAACGGCCGCTCGACGCGCGCTCCTTCGACCGACACATCGACGAGCAGCGCACTGCGCTCGCGGTCGCCGATGACCTCCCAGCACATAGCCTCGACATCGATCCGGGGACTGACTCGACGTAGGTCGCGCATCCGAAAATTTTCGGCTGTCGCGCGACGGCGATCCAATTCTTGGCCAACTATTGTTCGTGCCGTCCTATATAAGCGAGCCGCGGCACCGCTACCTGCGTGAAAAACATCGCATCGGACATCGTGCGGTCCGTCGACACACGGCTGATGTCGAACCGATCGCATGGCAGCATCTCGCCGAGTGAGCCCGACCAGATCCGGGTCGCGCCGCTCGCGTTCGTGAGCCCGACGCGATAACCGGCCGCCTTCACTGCGTCGCGAATCCGCGACACGTGCGCGATGCGTCGGCCAACCGGATACGCGATCGCACGGCACGGCCTGCCGAGCTGCGATTCGAGGTCCTGCTTGCTGCCGACGAGCTCGTCGCGCAACAGGCTGTCGTCGAGCGTTTGCAGCACGCGATGCCAGCGCGAGTGCGACTCGACATCCATGCCGGCCCGCGACAGTGCGCGCACCTGATCCCACGACATGATCAAGTTCCCGGCGTGCGTCGCTTCGATGTCATCGCTCCACGGCACGCCGAACGTCGCGCACAGCTCGTCCAAGAATCGTTTCACATCCAGGTTCGGCGTGTTCTTGACGAGATCTGCGAGCACGCGCTGGGAGTCGGGATTGCGCGAGCTGACTTCGACCGGCCGTGGGTACGTGATGATCGCGGTC
>DATDCH010000928.1:0-5835 GCA_036524455.1 Kofleriaceae bacterium
GCAGCGCGCCCGGGACTGGCGGCCTACTCGCGATCACCGAGGCGAGCTTTGGTCCGCTACACGCGAAATCGCAGGCGACGCTGAGCGCGTTGCGCGCGGCGTTCACCGGCTACGACGTGCGGCCGACGAACGACTCCACGCTGTCGTACTCGGTGTTCCTGGGCGACGAGAAGCTCGTATGGGTGATCCCGAACGACGACGGCACGCTGTTCAACGTGCACGCGACGAGCCCGAAAGTCGAAACCGTCGGCCACGACTGGCGCGTCGGCAGTGCGTTTCGCGGCTCGTCGGCACTGACCGACTGCGAGTGCTGGGGCGACAACCCGACGTGCTACCGCCGCGGCGGCCATGTCGCGGTCAACCTCAAGCGCAGTTGCGAGAGCGTCGTCGGCAGCAGCCGAGACGCGCTCCGTCTGCTCGATGGCGCCGAGATCCAGCGCGTGATCTGGAGCCCCAAGCCGTTCGCCGGTGAAAGCAGCGACGACAGCCACCTCCCCTAGCACGTGCGTTGCACGATCTAGCGTCATGGCAACTCGTAAGAAAACGACGAAGGCGGACCTCAAGAGCGGCTGGAAGACGTGCACCCGCGGCCATCGCTATCGCGGTGCGAAGTGTCCGCGCTGCTGGCCCGGCCGCGAAGAAGAGCCGACCAAAGCGAAGCGGTAGCGGCGAAGCGGTAGCGGCGAAGCGCTACGCTTCGACTTCTTCGCCAAGCTCGGCGTCTTTGTGGCGCTGGAGCTTTTTCTTGATCATCTGCCGCTTGAGCGGGCCGACGAAATCGACGAGCAACTTGCCGGTGAGGTGATCGTTCTCGTGCAGCAGGCAGCGCGCGAGCAAGCCTTCACCTTCGAGCTCGAACAGCTGGCCGTCGATGTCCATCGCGCGGACTTTGCAGCGCATCGGCCGCTTCACTTTGATGTAGATGTCGGGGAACGACAGGCAGCCCTCTTCGCTGTCTTGAACCTCTTCGGAGGTTTCGAGCACCTCAGGGTTCATGAAGCAGACCGGCGGATCGGTCTCTGCACGACCTGCGAGCCTGGGCTCGACGATGAACATCTTGCGGGACTCGCCAAGCTGCGGCGCGGCCATGCCGAGGCCATTTTCCGCATACATGGAGTCGCAGAGGTCTCGGTAAAGCTCGCGTACAGAGTCATCGATCGCGGTGATCGCCACCGTCGGTTCACGCAGCCGTGGATCGGGCCAAATCACCGTGGGGCGCACCGCCATGACCCGACAACCTTAGCAGATTGACAAGCCCTTGCGACCCAGCCATACACGCCCAACCCGCATGCTTACGAGGTATTCCGACGCACGATTGCCGACGCCATATGGCGAGTTTCGGGTCGTGGTCTACCGGACCGGCGAGTCGGGCGGGGCCGGGGCGAGCGCGGTCGGGCTCGATCACGAAGAGCACGTCGCGATGGTGATGGGTGACGTCGCAGGGCCGGGCGTGCTGACGCGCGTGCATTCATCGTGCTTTACCGGCGAAGTGATGGGCAGCCTGCGCTGCGACTGCCGCGCGCAGCTCGAGGGCGCGCTCGCCCGGATCGCCCGCGAAGGCCGCGGCGTGCTCGTCTACATGGTGCAAGAGGGTCGCGGGATCGGCCTGGGCAACAAGGTCCGCGCCTACCAGCTCCAAGACACCGGTCACGACACGGTCGAGGCCAACCTCGCGCTTGGCTTCGAGGCCGACTTGCGCAGCTACGACCTTGCAGCCGGCATTCTGCGCGACCTCGGCGTGACGAGCGTGCGCCTGATGACGAACAACCCGAAGAAGCAGGCCGGGCTCGAGCACGCCGGCGTCGTGGTCGACGCACTCGAGGCGCACTGGGTCGGCGCCTCGGAGCACAACGCCGACTATCTCCAGGCGAAGAAGATCAAGCTGGGCCATCTGCCCTGAAGGCGAACGATGTCGATCACCGAAGCACAAGTTCGAGAAGCACTCGCGAAGGTCAACGACCCCGCGTTCGACAAAGACATCGTCACGTACCGGATCCTGAACCGTGTCGAGGTCAGCGGCGATGACGTGCTCGTGCGCCTCGACATTCCGACGCACGCGTATCCGCTCACGCTGCGCAAAGAGCTGATCGCGCGCGTCGACGGCGCGGTCAAAGCGCTCGGTGCGAAGCGCGTGACGATCATTCCCGAGGTCACCACGGCGTTCTCGCCGGCACCGAGCGACAAGGCCGTGCTCAAGGGTCCGAAGAACGTGATCGCGGTGGCGGCCGGTAAAGGCGGCGTTGGCAAGTCGACGGTCGCGGTCAACCTCGCGCTCGCGCTGCACCGCCACGGCGCGAAGGTCGGTCTGCTCGACGCCGACGTGTTCGGCCCGTCGATCCCCACGATGCTCGGCACGCCCGAAGTGCCGCCGCAGGCCTCGAAGGAGTCGCGGATCATTCCGGCGATCCATCACGGCGTGAAGGTGATCTCGGTCGGCTTCTTCGTCGACAAAGACGAAGCGGTCGTGTGGCGTGGCCCGATGGTGCACCGCCTGCTCCAGCAGTTCCTCGGCGACGTCGATTGGGGCGAGCTCGATTACCTCGTCTGCGATCTGCCGCCCGGTACCGGCGACGTGCAGCTGTCGCTATCGCAGCTGATCCCGATCGCGGGTGCGGTGATGGTGACCACGCCGCAAGAGGTGTCGATCGTCGACGTCGTGAAGGGCATCGCGATGTTCAACAAGGTCGAGATTCCGATCCTCGGCATCGTCGAGAACATGAGCTACTACAAGTGCCCGGCGTGCGGGCACCACGACGAGATCTTCAGCCACGGCGGCGGCAAGCGGCTCGCGCAGGAAGTCGGCACCGAGTTTTTTGGGGAGATTCCGATCGACACGCGCATCCGGTTCAGCGGCGACGCCGGCGTGCCAGTCATCATCGCGAGCCCGGACAGCGAGAATGCGCAACGCTTCATGGACCTCGGGACGAAGGCTGCACTGGCGATCGCGAAGGCCGTGCTGGCGAAGCCGAAGCGGTCTCCGCGTCTCGCTGTCATCAAATAGCTGTCGGCAATCGGCGCGATTGCGACATCGGCCACGCGTCTTACACTGCCCACTCGATGAGGTGGGTGGCACTCCTGCTGTTCGCGGTCGGCTGTTCGTCGTCGGCTGCCGGCACGAAATCGGTCGCCAGCAAGGCCGAGCTCGGCGACTTGCTGTTCCACGATCCGAACCTGTCAGAGCCCGCGGGCCAGGCCTGCGCCGACTGCCACGACGCGAAGCTCGCGTTCAGCGATCCCGAATTCGATCGCGTGTCGGCCGGCGTGCACGCCGACCGCGTCGGTGCACGCAACTCGCAGAGCGCGATGTACGCGCGGTTCGTGCCGCCGCTGCACAAGGACGAGTCAGGCAACATGGTCGGCGGTCTGTTCTGGGACGGCCGCGCGAACACGCTCGAGGACCAAGCCGCGCTGCCGCTGGTCAACCCGCTCGAGATGAACAATCCCGACAAGGCGACCGTCGTCGCAAAGATCAAGAAGCACTACGCGCCGCAGTTCCGCAAACTGTTCGGCAAGGACGCACTCGCCGACGTCGACACCGCGTACAAGCACGTCACCGAAGCGCTCGCCGAGTTCCAACGCTCGGCGCAGTTCTCGCCGTTCTCGTCGAAGTACGACCGCTACCTCGCCGGCACCGCGCAACTCGACGAGAGCGAAGCGCGCGGCCTCGCGATCTTCGAAGATCCGGCACGGGGCAATTGCGCGAGCTGCCACCCGAGTCGGCCGAGCGCGGACGGGACGCCGCCGCTGTTCACGACCTTCGCGTACGAGAACCTGGGCCTGCCGAAGTTCGCCGATAGCCCGTTCTACACGTTGCCGAAGGAGCTCAACCCCGACGGCGAGGCGTTCATCGATCGCGGCCTTGGCAAGACGACCGGCGATCCTGCCCACGACGGCAAGTTCCGCGTGCCGTCGCTGCGCAACGTTGCGAAGACCGGACCGTACGGTCACAACGGCTACGTGCACCGCCTCGACGAGATGGTCGAGCTGATCACCGGCTCGTGCATGCGCGAAGGCACGTGCAAGCTACCGGCGCCCGAGGTGCCCGCGGGCGCGCAGCGCGTGCGCTCGCAGCAACAGCAGATGACGAGGCAGGACATCGCAGACCTCGTCGCGTTCATGCGCACGCTGACCGACGAGTAACCCACCCGGACGCGCCCGTCTTCGCCGCGCCCTGCAGCAGAGAACGTGCGCGGTTGCGAACAGCGTCACCGCTCGAGCCTCAGTCGAGCGACAAGCGTCGGGCCGCCTTCGGCGCAGGACGTGCTCCAGATCTAACGCCAAAGCGCCAAACAGGCCAAGGACGCCACCAGAGATCAGTCAAGGCCTGCCTGCATGCAGAGCACGCTCCCACCACCTTTCTTGTGGCGTTCTTGGCTCCCCTAGCGTTTTGGCGTTCCATCTTCGAGGCGCGCAGCGCCTGGCGGATCTCGTCGCGTTCATGCGAACGCTGACGGACGAGTAACCGAGTCGCGTCAGGCGAGCAGGCCGGGCAGCGGGCCCGACGACGCGTCACCGAAGTGCGTGAGGCCATCACCGAGCGCGTTGGCGAGCGCGACAAGCAAGTCGCCGTGGCGGCGATAGCCGACGTCGACGAATCGACCCGTGCGGATCGTGCCGGCACCGCCGCCGGCGAGCACGAACGGCATGTCGTCGTGCAGGTGCGTGTTGCCATCGGAGACTTCGGAGCACAGCAGCACGAGCGAGTGATCGAGCATCGTGCCCCCGTCTTCGGGGCGAGCCGCGAGCTGCGCGAGCAGATACGCGAACTGCTCGACCCACCACTTGACCTGTTGCGCGAATGCTTTGAACTCGCGCCGCGCGAGATCGTGGCTCGCGCCGTAATGCGACGCCTGGTGGCTGCGCATGTCAAAGCCGGGGTCGTACATCGGCGTGTTCGCGAACCGACTCATGATCAGCTCGCTCGTGTGATGCGACGCCTGCAGCACGCCGACGCGGGTGAAGCCGCACGCCATCGCCTGCACCATCACGTCGATCTGCGCGCGCAGGATCTGAGGGAAGCGCTCGGGTGCGTACAGCGTCGTGGGCGAGATGCCGGTCGCGTCGATCGCCGGTTGGCCGCAGCTCGCGCCGCCTGCGTCGCCGAGGGCCTGGATCCGCATCTCGACTTCGCGCACCGCTTGCAGGTGGAGATCGAGCTTCGTCTTCTCGGTGTCGCCGAGCTTCGCAGTCAGCTGCTCGAGCTCGCCGCGCGCGTTGTCGAGCACCGAGAGCCGGCGAGCCGTGCGGCCGTCGCCGCCACCACCGCCGCTCGTCGTGCCGGAGCCGCTGAACACGCGCGCGAATGCTGCGACCGGATCGTCGTCGGGCGGCGTCGTGAAGCCAGGCGCCACGTACGAGATGTGCTTGTCGCCGGAAGCGTGGTTTGCGTTCGCTTGCGCACCGAGGTAGAGCGCGCGAAACGGATCGCCCGCGCCGATCGTCGACGCCAGGCGCTGATCGATCGAGAGGCCGTTGCCGCCGTCGGAGGCGGTGAGCAGCTTCTTCGCGCCGCCGGGATGGCTGCCGCTGTCGGCACCGCCCATCGACAGCCCGCGGAAGAACACGCACGAGCTCTTGAACGGAGCGAGCGGCGTGAGCGAGTCGGAGAGCGTGAACGACGTCTCGCCGCCGGTTGGCGTCCATAGACTCGGCTGCCCGGCCTGCGATGCGCCGGCGATCCCGTCGGGAAAATAGAACACGATGAATCGTTTCGCGCGCACGCTCGGGTTACCGGCGCGCAGCTTCAGTAGCGGCAGCGTGATCGCGGCCGCGCCGCCGAGCTGGAGCAAGCGTCGTCGCGTGATCATTTGCGCTCCACGAAGTCAGGCGCGAGCA
>DATDCH010000929.1:0-2991 GCA_036524455.1 Kofleriaceae bacterium
CGCGATCGGCCACCGCGCGCAACGTGGCGCGTGCCGAACGCGACGCGTGCGGGTCGAGACCGTTGAGGGTCTCGTCGAGCAGCACGAGCTTGACCGGGCCGACGAGCGCGGCCGCGAGTCCGACGCGCTGGCGCATGCCGAACGACAGCTCGCGGCACGGCCGCTGCGCGATCTTCGACAGCGACAGCTGCTCGAGCACGGCGGCGGTAGCGCCGGCCTCGGCGCCGCGGGCTTCGGCGACGAAGCCGACGTGTTCTTCGACCGTGAAGAACTCGTAGAGCGCAGGCGGTTGATCGGCAAAGCCGACCTTCGCACGTGCGGAGCGCGGCGCGTGGGCGAGGTCTTCGCCGTCGACCTTGATCGTGCCGTGACTCGGCAGCACCGCGCCGGCCATCGCAGACAGCGTCGTGCTCTTGCCGGCGCCGTTCGGCCCGAGCAACAGCGCGATCTCGCCGCCATCGAGCGCGATGTCGAGGTTGTCCACCGCGACGCGCTTGCCATACTTGATCGTGAGCTCGGAGACGCTGGCGATCACTGACCCCAGGTGTACACCACGACGTAGAGGATCTTGAGCTGCGACTTGGCCGGAACTTCTGCGCGCAGCGAAATCTGCTGAGCGCCTTCCTTCGCGGCCGCGACCGCGCTGTGGTAGGCGAGCGTCCAGTTCTGGCCGCGATAGAGGTGCTCGCGCACGAGCACCGACGCCGGGGCCTCGCGCTTGTTGTCGAGCGTGATCACGAATTCTTCGACGATTCGGCGGTGCTCGTCGTCGATGGTGAGCTCGCGGCGTTCACGCGAGCCGGTCACGCTGTCGGCGGTACCGACGGCAATCGTGTCGACGTTCGCGACCCGCGAAGATGCCTCGAACAGTCGCGCTTCGCCGAGCACGACGAGCGAGCCGTCGCTGCGCCGCTCGAGCAGGCGGACGGGACCGGCGGGTAGACCGGCGGCCGCGACGACGTCGCGCGCGACCTCGAAGCTCTCGCTGACGCGCGTCGGTGCTGGCGGATCGAGACCGAGGCGTGCGTCGCGCAGCGGTGCGGCCCCGGGGTTGTCGAGCCGGCTGCCGATCGGATCGTAGACGAGCACCGAGCGCATCGTGCGCGTCGCCGGCGCCATCAGCTCGATGCGGGTCTCGCCCGATCCGATCTCGATCGCGCCGAGCTCGCGCGGTGTCGCGGGCGCGTTGGATGGCTGCGCGCCGCCGACGAGCGAGGTCGCGAGGTGCTCGGCCGTCTTGCCGCGCCACGCGCCGAGATCAGCATCGACGAGCCGTGCATTCGCCGCGCGAAGGGTGACGCCGGTGAGGTTCTTGATCGCGAGTGCACCGCGCAACTGGCCGCGGTCACGGCGCGGCGATGCCGTCATCGTGTACGCGACGTCCCAGCGCAGCCGGTTCGTCACGTAACCGATCACGATCGCGTACTTGCCCGCGCGCGGCGCTTTGACGTCGAGCCGCAGCTCGGTCGGCTTGGCATCGCGCCGCGGCTCGTCGAACGCGGGCGGCGTTTCCGGCTCGTCGGCCGGTGCCTCCTCTGCTTCGTCGTCGGGGCCTGGAGAATCGATATCGATGTCGGGCAGGTTGCCGCCGCGCAGCACGTCGGCGAGCCGTTGCGCGTCGTCCGCGAGGTTCGCATCCGGATCGGTCTTCGCGTGCACCGCCGTGATCTCGAGCCCGCCGCGATCGATCAGCATGATCTGATGGGCCGCGACGCCGGCTGCGATCGTGACGGTGAGCGTTGCCGGCTTCGCCCCGACGTCGAGCTCGACGCGCTGCCGGATCACGGCGAGGTCGCGGTACAGCGTGATGTCGTCGCCGATTCGTGCCGCCGCAGGCGCCGGCTGTCTGCCGCCGCAGCCGAGGAGGAGCACGCAGGCGGCGATCGCGAGTCTCACGGCCATTGATAGACGACGGTGTACGTCACCGACTTCTTGCCGCCGGCCGGCACGCTCACGCGGTATTCCTGGACCTGCGCTCCACCGCGTGCGCCTTTGACGCTCTCGCCGGCGGCATCGATGCGCCACACCGGGTATCGCCACAGCGTCTCGCGCACGACCGTATCGAGCGCGGACTTGCCCTTGTTCTCGAGCTTGACCTCGACCTTTTCGGTGAGGGTGTGTGCACGCTCGTCGACGTTGCACGTCGTCTTGCGCTCGCCGACGAGGTCCGTGTGACTCGCAAGCTTGATCCGCGCGACGCTCGCATGCGCGCGCAGCTGTTCTTCGCCGAGCACCTCGAGGCGGTCGGGCATCTTCGCCGAGCGCTTGAACACGCGGACGCGCCCGTCGGGCAGCTGCTTGCCGCCCGGCAAGTCGACCTCGACGCTGACGACGGATTGGCTCGTGCCGGGGGCGCTCTGCGTCAGCATCGTGCAGTCGGTGGCCGCAAATTGTGCGTAGCCGAGCGCGAGCTGTTCGGCGCTCGGCACTGCGTCGAACACGACGACCGAGCGCGCTTTCGCGCCGATCCTCGGCGCCATCAGCTCGACCTGCACGGACTCGCCGTTGCCTACGTGCACGGGGTTCGGCACGGTGAACCGCACCGGCGGGCTGGTCTGGCGTGGCGTCGTCAGCCCGTAGCCGACATAGGGATTGATCTGCACCGTCGGGTTTGGATTGCCGCCGCTGACCAGCGTGAGCTGGGCGCCGTCGAAGCTCGTGCCCGTCGAGTTGCGTAGCGTCGCCCACGCCGAGAAATCGATCGTCTTCGCGCCTTCGTCGAAGATCGCGAGGTAGTCCGCGGTCCAAGACAGACCGGTCGCGCGGTACGTGACCTCGACGGTGTGCTTGCCGGGCTTCTTGGTCGCGAGCCGCCAGACGAGGCTCGGTTTGTCGACGGGCTTGCCGGGCGGCAGCTTGATGTCTTGCACGTAGCCGTCGCGGCGCATCAGCTGCAGGCGGCGCTGATCGCCCGCGCCGACCTCGAGCACGAGCGTCTGCGCATCGATCGAGCGCAGCACGCCGGCGACGTCGCCTTTGGGCGTAACGATC
>DATDCH010000930.1:0-22714 GCA_036524455.1 Kofleriaceae bacterium
GCGTTTCTGGACGACGAGCAGGCGCGCGGCGACGAGCAGATCGAGCACGCGAGAGATCTCGGTGCGGTCGTCGGCGAGCGCGTAGATGTCGTCGAGCTCGACGATCGCGCGCGTGCGATCGGGCGTGACGAGCTGGCGGAAGATCTTTTGTGTGAGCCGTTGTGCGTTCGCGTTCATGTTGCGCACGACTTCGTCGGCGTGGGTCGCGAGCGCGCCGGTGATGCCGCCGATCGCGAGGTAGGACTCGGCCGTGAGCAGCTTCTTGTCGCGGTCGCGCTCGTCCCACAGCCGTGCGGCGGCGAACTGGAGCAGGGGTAGCGCGCCCGGCGTGCCTTCGAGCGCGTACAGCATGTCCTCGACCATCTCGGGCGTTTCGAACTGATAGTTGACCATCGCGAGCGGTTGCTCGAGTGCCTCGCGGAGACCTTCGCGATCGGGCGCAGACAGGAACACGAGCCCGCGCGACAGCTCTTCGAGGAAACGCGCGTCCTCGCCGACGCGATCGAGGAAGTCGGAGCGCATCGACACGACGACGCGTAGCGGCGCTGCGGTGTCGTCGGCGACCGCCGCGAGCGCATCCGTGAATACGCGACGCTCGGCAGCATCGGGCACGAGCGTGTAGAGCTCTTCGAACTGATCGACGAACACGAGCACGTGGCTGCCGCTCGACGACGCGCGCGTGCGCAGCAACGAGCCGAGGTAGCCTGGCTCGGTCCGCAGCCGATCGACCAAGCGCTGGTGATCGGTCGGCTCCGAGCCCATGCGCCCCATCGACTTCGTAGTGAAACGCTCGAGGACCGTCGCGAGCGCGGCGAGCGGCGCGCGACCCGGCCGCAGCGTGACGACCTCCCAGTGCTCGCCCGAAGCTTTGAGCGCGGGGCCGACACCGGCGCGAATAAACGACGACTTGCCGACACCCGAAGGCCCGACGATGCCGGTCAGTGGCAGCTCGCGCACGCGCGTGACCATGCGTATGACGTCGCGGCTGCGCCCGAAGAACCGATCGGCGTCGGCCTCTTGAAACGGCGTGAGACCGGGAAACGGGCTCTCGCCCACGACGAGCGTGCGCGTCTGCCGGCCCGGCATGAGCTGCTCGAGCCGGCGCACGAGCTCGTTTGCGTCCGCGAGCCGCTCGTGCTTGCGCTTCTTGAGGCAGTCGTCGACGAGCTTGACGAGATCGGCCGGCGCGTCGGGCAGCGTGGTACGCAGCGACGGCAGCGGCGCGGCGCTGACGAGGTTCGCCGTCAGTGCCTCGGCGGTGAGCGGCTCGACGGGATGTCGGCCCGCGAGCATCTCGAACATGATCATGCCGAGCGAGAACAGATCGGAGCGATGGTCGATGTGGTCCATGCCCATCTGCTCGGGAGACATATAGGGCAGCGTGCCGACCATCGCGCCTTCGCGCGTGAGCGTGAGGTCGCCCGATTCGGACTGCGAGGCGAGACGCGGCCGCACGTTCGGCGTGCCGAGCGCTTTCGCGATCCCGAAGTCGAGCACCTTGACCTGGCCGTTGTGCGTGACGATCACGTTCTCGGGCTTGAGATCGCGGTGCACGATGCCGAGCTCGGCCGCGCGCGCGAGCGCACGTGCAACTGGCAGCGCGAGCTCGACGACACGAGACACCGCCATCGGCTCGCCTTCGCCGAACGGTCCCATGAAGTCGCGGAACGATCGGCCTTCGAGATACTCGAGCACCATGTACGGCATGCCCGCGTGCTCGTCGACCGCGTAGATGATCACGATGTTGTCGTGGCTGCACTGCGCGGTCGCGCGCGCTTCGATCAGGAAGCGATCGAGCACTTCGCGATCGGCGTGTCGCAAGAACTTCATTGCGACGCGACGACCGAGCTTGAGATCGCGCGCGGCGTAGACGACACCCATGCCGCCGCGGCCGAGCTCGCGGATCAGCTCGTACTGCGCTACGCGCGTGCCAGGCGCGAGGTCGGCGCCGGCGACCGCGGGCTCGGTATCGAGCGAGACGAGACCGTCGTTACTGAGGATCGGCACCGACCGCCTCGGCGACAGCGAGCGCGAAGCCATCGAGCCGCTGCTAGGCGATGTAGGCGTCACCGGGCCCACGCCAAACTGCGTACCCTTCACCCGATCGTCGGTCACGACCTCCAGCGTAACACGCACGTTCTGCGGCGGCAGCGTCGACGACGGCGGGTACCCGAGGCACAATGAAGGCGATGCGCGGGCTCGTCATCGCACTGGTGCTGGCCGGCGTGCCGCGCGTGCACGCCGACGACAAGCCGTGGGTCACCGGCGTTACCGAACAGGCGAAGGCCGACGCGAAGGTGTTGCTCGATCGCGGCAACGCGAAGTTCGTCGAGCGCGACTACGTCTCCGCGCTCGAGCTCTACAAACAAGCGGTCGCGAAATGGGATCACCCCGCGATCCGCTTCAACATGGTGCGCTGCTTGATCCAGCTCGACCGCACCGTCGAGGCGAACGAGAATCTCACGCTCGCACTGAAGTACGGCGCCGCGCCGCTCGAGGAAGCCGTCTATCGCGAAGCGCTCACGTATCAGAAGCTGCTCGCGAACGAGGTCGGCACCGTGCGTGTGCGCTGCGAGCAAGCGGGCGTCAAGATCACGCTCGACGGCGAGCTGCTCGTCGATTGCCCCGGCGAGCAAGAGCGCCGCGTCAAGCCGGGCCGCCACCAGCTCGTCGGTGCGAAGGCCGGCTTCCTCACGAAGACGGCGGATGTATTCGTCATCGGCGGCGGCCAGGAGCAAGTCGCGGTGTCACTCGCGCCGATGGAGCGCGGCGTGGTCGTGCATCGCTGGCCGACGTGGATGCCGTGGGTCGTGGTCGGCGCCGGCCTCACGCTCACCAGCGTCGGCGGCCTCATCGAGTATCAGTCGTTCAAGACGATGGACGACTACGATCGCGCGCTCGTCGCCGCGTGCGTCAACACCGGCTGCACTCCCGAGCGCCCTGTGCCCGATCACGTGCGCGATCTCAAGGACACCGCGAAGCTGCAGAACGCGATCGCGATCGGCGCGCTCACCGTCGGCGTCGCGACCGTGATCACCGGCGGCGTGCTCGTCTACATGAATCGCGCGCGCACGGTGTATCCGACGGCGGAGGTCGTGCCACTCGGTGCGACCGTGTCGCTGAACGCTCGGTTCTAAGGGCACTCGGTGTCGAGCGCGTCGGCGTTGCCGTCGCAGTCGTCGTCGACGCCGTTGGAGCACGTCTCGGTCGCGCGGCAGTTCCACGGCCGCGTACGGATCAGCCGGCGTACGACGTTTCCACCGGCACCGCCATACAGCAGGTCGATGTAGCCCGCTGCCGCCGTCACCGCGCGCACCGTCGCGAAGCCTTCCATGGGCACGCGCAGCGGCGTCCACGTCGTGCCGTCGAAGTGCACCGCTTCGCTCTGCGACACCGCGATCACGTCATCGGGCGCGCTCGCCGCGATCTGCACGAGTCGCGTCGACACCGGCGCGATGGTGTCTGTCCACCCGGTGCCGTCGAAGTGGAGGATGTGGTTGTTGTCAGCGGTCACGAACACGTTGTTCGGTGCGAGCACGACGATCGCGGTCATATCGTGGGGCATCGTGGTGAGCGACCACGTCGCGCCGTTGTAGCGCGCGATCGTCGTCGTGCCGGCGCCCGACGGCGCCAGCGCCCAGATATCGCCCGGTCCGCTGCCCGACGCCGCTTGATAGCTCGACGCGCCCGTCGCGACTGGCGTGAACATCGACCCGTCGTAGCGGTGCACGCCAGCTCCGAAAAACCACACGTCCGTCGGTCCACTCGCCCAGATCGCGTTGACAGCCGAGGCCAGCGACGTCTGCAGCGACCACATGCTGCCGTTCCAGCGCTGCACGCGTCCGCTCGAGCCGCCGCTGACACCCCAAACATCCGACGGACCCGATCCGAACAGCGCGGTGATGCTGGCCATCGCCGTGTCGACTGGGTGCAGGGTCCACGTCTGGCCGTTGTAGCGATTGACGTTGCCGCGCAGGTCGCCGACGAACAGATCGTTCGGACCCGAGCTCCACAGCGTTAGCGTCGTGTTCGGATCGTTGGGATTGAGCTTTCCGAACATCTGACCGCGGTAGCGATGCACGAAGCCGTTGGACGCGGCGCCGAACACGAGGTCGCCGAGCTTGCGCAGGTGGGCAACGCCAGCGGTGACGTCGGTCGTCACGCGAATCGCAGCATCGATCCACCGGATGCCGTCGAAGTGCCGGACCTGACCTGCCGGGCCTGCAACCCACACGTCGTTGGCGGCGATCGCGACCACCGCCGTGAACGCTTCGCTGCTGACCGACGCATCGGTGTACGTCGTCCACGACGAGCCATTCCAGTGCGCGACCGCAGCTGCCGTCGCCGTCGTGCTCGACCCGATGACCCAGACCGAGTCTGCTGCGAGCACGTCGAGATGACGCACGCGCACGTTGACCGCGACCGGCTGCCACAGCGTACCGGTCCAATGGTGCAGCGTGCCGTCCGCCTTCGCTGCCCACACGTCACCAGCGCCTGCGCCGTGGATCGCGACGACAGGACCGCTGAGCGCACCGAGCGCTTGCCACGTCGAGCCGTCGAACCATTGCACGCCCGCGTCGAGCGTCGCGAAGTAGACCGCATTCGACCCCGCTGCCCACACATCGCTGTAATCGGCGAGCGGTGCAGCGGCGTCGGTCGCCCACTGCGTGCCGTTCCAGCGCAGCGGGCGACCGGGCTGGCCGATACCGGCACCCGCACTCGCGATCCACGCGTCGGTCGGGGTCACGGCCCAGACGGCGAGTAGCTTGTCGGTCGAGCTGCGCATTTCGCGCGTCCAACCACTGCCGTCCGAGTGCGCGATCACGCCGTTGCCGGAGGCGTCCTCGCCGACTGTCCACAGATCCGACTCGCTCGTGCCGGCAAAGCCGTACGCGAACGGGATACCGATCGGTTCGCCGGGCCAACCGAACCTGCCGCACGACGCGAACGAGAACCCGCAGCTCTGCGCGCACGCGAGCGCGCCCGCGTCGAAGCCGAGATCGAAGCACGTGCCCGCCGGTGCCGTCCCGTCGCACAGCTCGTCGCCGTTGATCATGTTGTCGCCGCACGAGCCGGTGCAGGCGGTGACGTCAAACGTGCAGAAGCTCGTGCAGGCGAGACCGTCGGGGTTGTAGAAGCCGGCGGTCGTGCAGTCGGCGCCGCCGAGATCGCTGGCGTCGCACGCCTCGCCGAGCGAGCGCAAACCGTCGCCGCACACGAGCGGCTCGCACGCGCCCATCCGGCACGAGCCCGGCGCACCACTGAACGTGCACGCGGCGCCTTCATCGAGGCCGGCGCACGCGTTGACCTGATCGGGCGAGATGCAGCGATCGTTTTCGTCATCGCAGAAGTAGCCCGGCGCGCACAGCCGGCCGTCCTCGCACATGACTTCACCGGATTGCACGCACGCCGCACACAGCAGTGCTACGAGACCCCCGGCTCGACTCACTCGATCATTCTACGCGCAACACGATCTTGCCGAAGCCCGCATTGCTCGCCATTCGTTCGTGAGCAGCGGCCGCTTCGGTGAGCGGCATCACGCAGTCGACGACCGGCTTGACGATGCCGCGCGCGAGCAGTGGGACAACCTGCGTCTCGAACGCGCGCATCGCTGCGATTTTCTCCTCGAGCGGCCGTGCGCGCAGCACGGTACCGAGGATGCGCACGCGCTTGCGCAGCACGAGGCCGAGATCGAGCTCGGTCTTCGCGCCGGCCATTAGTCCGACGAGCGCGATCCGGCCGAGCGTCTGCACGCAGCGCAGATCCTCGGCGAGGTAGTTGCCACCGACGAGCTCGAGGATCACCGCAGCACCGTCGGGAGCTGCTGCGCGCACGGCGTCGGCGAACTTGCCCGACTCGGCGCGAATGCCGACGTCCATGCCGAGCGAGCGCGCGCGGTCGAGCTTGTCTTGCGTGCGCGCTGTACCGATGACGAATGCGCCGAGTGCGCGGCCGAGTTGTGCCGCCGCCGTGCCGACGCCGCTGCCGATCGCGTGAACGAGCAGCGACTCGCCGCTCTTCAGCTCCGCTTGCGTGACGATCGCGTCGTGCGCGGTGACGAATGCCTCGACGACGGCGCCGGCATCCTCGAAGCTCATGCCGTCGGGAATCTTCGCGAGCGCGCGCTCGTGACTCACGATCGCTTCGGCGTAACCGCCGCCGCCGACCAAGCCGAACACGCGATCTCCGACGGAGAATCGCTCGGTGCCGGGTCCGAGCGCATCGACCTCGCCCGCGATCTCGAGCCCGGGGATGTCGGGCGGTGCGTCGGCGGGTGCCGGATACGCACCCATGCGCTGCAACAGATCCGCGCGGTTGACTGCCGTCGCGCGCACGCGCACGCGCACTTCGCCGCGCGCTGGCTCGGGCTGTGGTTTCTCGACGACAGCGAGGACTTCGGGGCCACCCGGCTTCGTGATCGCGATAGCGCGCATTGGGAAGCGAGGTGTACCATTCGAACATGAGGGCAATCGCGTTCGTGCTCCTCGCTGCATGCGGCGCGCAGCCGAATCAGCCTGTGCTCGCGAACGCGCCGAGGCCAAACCCTGCTGCGGTCGCGGGTGGTGCTGCCGCGGCAGCCGCCGCGATCACGCTCGCTTCGCCGGATTCGCACAATCCCGAGAAGAAGCAGGACCAGGACAAGAAGCCGATCAAGGTGAAGGAGAACGTGCCCGCGGGCGTGCTCGATCGGCTCGACAACGCGACACCGGCAAGCGGACCCGCGCAGCCCGCGAGCGCCGGCACGAAACCGGCGAAACCCGCCGAGCAACCCGCCGGCGTGAAACCTGCCGAGTCCAAGCCCCCGCGCGACGCGCTCGATTTCGGCGGCAAGCCCTGATCGAGCCCGGTCGTCCGAAACCCGCTCGACTTTTGGCGGCTCCCTGATCGAAGCTGACCGATTGATGCGTCGCGTCAGCGGCTAGCCGAGCTGCCAGATCCGGACAGGATGGCGCGGTTTGGATCCGCTGCTAAACTAAAGTCGATAGCTGGAATGCTAAGCGGTTACCTTGTGGTCGGACCATGGTCGGACCACTGGCGCACCTCTTGCAACGCAGCGCGTTACTATGCGTATCCTCTTAGCTTCGACGTTGTTGGTTGGTGCCTGTGCCTCGAATCCGCCGGCGGGCGGCGAGCAGTACGACTCGGTCCGCGATCGGTTGAGCGACGGCCAGACACGCATGTTCGTGGGTTCCGAAGGCAGCTCGGGAAACATCACCGCGCGCCGGTGGACGCAGTCCGGCTGGGTCGAGGGCGTCACGCCGGTGACGATCGACGGTGGCGAGCTGTCGGCCAAAGTCGATGCGGCCGGCACGCTGAAGCTCGACACGTTCGTGGTCGAGCTCGCGCCGATCGACATCCCCGAAGAAGTGTTCAAGAAGCCCGCACAGCTCGATGACGTGCAGGTCTCGCTGCGCGAGCCGACGTCGGTACAGCTCGCGTGGACGAGCGACGACGACGCGACCGCGACCGTCACGCTCGCGCTCGACTTCGACTGGGCGATTCGCGTCAACGGTGGCAAGACGCCGCTCGGGACGCAGCACTTGCCGCCCGTGATGGTCGACGTCGCACTGACCGGCGCCGGCGATCACATCGACGCGTCGATCTCGCTCGCGGCAACCGGCGAGCTGTGGAGCTGGGCCGGCCTGCTCGAGATGACGTCGATCGAGCTGTCGCTCGCGGCCGGCACCGTCGACTGACTTCGAATTGTTACTTGCTAGCGACGCGAGCGGGATCGGATCGTTCCCCCCGATGATCGGGATCCCGCTCGCGATCGCGAGCTTCGCCTACGGCGAGTGGGCGGCGCATCGCTACCTACTGCACTGGCGCGGCCGCAACAAAGACAGCGTGTTCGCGTTTCACTTCCACGTGCACCATCAGAAGGTGCGGCGACACGGCGGCTTCGATCCGGACTTCACAGGTCCGGTGTGGAGCACGCCGACGCAGCTCGGCGAAGCGATCGGCCTGACGATCGTCGGGCTCGCGCACGCACCGCTATTGCCGGTCGCGCCGTTCTACACGCTGACGACGTGGTACCTGCTCGCGAAGTACCGCCGCGATCACAAGCGCTGCCACGTCGATCCCGAATGGGGCCGCACCCACCTGCCCTGGCACTACGACCATCACATGGGCGCGAACCAGCACAAGAACTGGGGCGTGACGTTCCAATGGTTCGACGCGCTGCGCGGCACGCGCGAGCAATACGTCGGCACGCCGAAGGAGCTCGCCGATCGCAAGCGCAACCAAGAGCGCGCACGAACCGCGATCGATGGCACCGCACCACGGCCGCCGCGCCGGGTGCGCTGGCGCGATGTACTGCGGCGCGCGGCCTAGCGTTTTTTGACTGTCACAAGACCCGGGCTCAGCTCGTTGTGTCTCCAGAAGGAGATCGACGATGCCCACGTTTTTTCAACGCCTGTTCCCGACGCGCGCCGCCCGCACCCAAGACACCGACCCCGATCACGCCAAAGCCATCGCGCGCACCGCGGGAATGGTCCACGACAAGGACGCGCGCTCGCTCGCAAACAAGCACGCGCTCCAGATCCTGGATCTGACGTGGGAGGACACGGGCCGGTTCAAGGGCTCGTGCGTCGGTCCCAACATCAGCGACATGACGATCCAGGTCTCGCAGCGCGATGGTGACGCGACGCGGATCACGTGCATGCCGGTCATCCGGTTTCCGAACTTCAGCGACAAGACCGCCGACGTGACGATGGACGACGTGTTCCTGCGCGTCGGCAACGAGCGCGGCCGACCGCTGCGGCGCGTGTCGCTGCGCGACTACCTGCGCGATTTGCGTGCGCATCTCAACAAGCCGAGCTCGTGGGCCGGCCGCGAGACTTCGCTGCTCGCGCCTCGCGAGAAGGACGTGCTCGTGTCGGCGCAGGCGTGCTTCCTGCCGGTACCGACGAGCGGCAAGGCCGAGTTCAACCCGGTGCTATTCAACTATCAGTCGTATTCCGGTGCACCGGCGGTGCTCGCGATCGTCGCGACGCGCGAAGGCACGAGCGCGACGATCATCGATAACACGCGCGATGGCTTTGGCGCCGGCACCGCGTGGGGTCAGCGCCTGTTCTTCAACCAGGACGGCGAGCGCGCGAGCTTCACAGGCACGCGGATGACCGAGTTCGTCGCCGGCGGTGGTGATGCCAACGATCAGGTCGACAGCAAGGAAGCAGCGGCCGGCCTCAATTGCGTGATGCTGATCCAGGTTCCGCTCGTCCAACCCGAGCGCGCTCGCTATTCGAACGCGATGTTGTCCGCCGGTGCGCCGATGGCGATGGACTCGATGGCTCGCTCCAAGTGCGCCGAGGCGGAGTGCGACATCGACGAGGCGGTGATCGGTCACGGCGAGGCCGAGGGCCCGTTCACCGAGATCGACGGTCTCGCGATCAAGCGCGATCCGCGGTTCCCGATCCGCATCACCGTACAGTTCTACAAGGCGACGAGCAACGGCGTCGTCTGTGCGAGCGAGATGAAGGCGATCTCCGATCAGATCAACGCGGTGTACGCCGACGCGAAGGCGGTCGGCAGCCTCGTCACCGAGCCGGATCGCGGTCGCTCGACCGAGTGGGACGACGAAGGCCACGGCAAGGCTGAGCCCGCCGATTGGTGGGAGCAGTTCTGGCGCAAGCAAGAAGCTGCGACCGGCAAGACGCGCGAGGAGCTGATGCGTCAGCTCGAGCTGCTGCTCGGCCGCAAGCCGAACGAGAGCGAGCTCGAAGCGGCGCTGCGCCGCGTATTCAAGGCGTAGCGCTATACGGGCTTCAGCTGGTACGCGTCGTCGCCGAGCACCGGCTCCGGAATCTCGGTCGGCGACTCGATGTCAGCGGGCGCTTCCTGCAGATCGACCGACGACGGTCCATTGAGCACGCGGCCCGTGCAGTCGAAGCGCGAGCCGTGCACCGGGCAGTCCCACGTCTTCTCGACTTCGTTCCACCGCACGACGCCGTGGAAGTGTGGGCAGCGCGCGTTCATCAAGTGACACTGGCCCTGATCGTCCTTGTACGCCGCGATCACGTGCAGGCCTTTGCGGATCGTCGCACCGTGACCGGGGCGAATGTCGTCGAGCGAATCGACGTCGCCGCCGCGCATCCAATCGACGTATGGGCCATTCGACTTGATCGCTTCCCTCGCGAACTGATCGATGCCGCGGAACCGCGAGCGGTGCGGCGCGTAGATCGCGCGCCACGGATGCGGCTGATGTTTGATCAACGCCGGCAGCATCAGGCCCGCGACCGTGCCGTGCGTGATGCCGTTGCCCGAGTCGCCGGTGACGACGAACACGTTCGGATGACCGAGCAGCCGACCGATGTACGCCATCCCGTCGCTCGGCTCCTGCACCTGTCCGGACCAATGCGCGACCGCGGGTCCGAGGCGCGGGAACATCTTGCGCGACCACGCTTCGAGACGCGGAAAATGCACTTCCGGATCGCCTTGGCCGACGCGATGATCTTCGCCGCCGACGAGCAGCACCTCGCCGCCGTCGTCGCCCGGCGCGACGCGGATGTAATGATACGGCTCGAACGTGTCCCAGTAGAGCGCGTGCGGTACGTAGCCCGGTTCGATCTCGAACGCGCTGACGTACGTGCGATACGCCGCTTCGCGCAACGGCATGTTAAAGCGACTGGTGATCGCCATCTGGGTTGCGTCGACGAGTGTGTTCGCGCGAAGCACGCGGCCGCTCTGTAACGTGATCTCGACCGGCGTGCCGCTCTTGACGCCGGTGACGTGCGCGCCGGTATGAATGCGACCGCCGCCCGCGCGCACCGCTTGCGCGATGCCGCGCAAATACTTCAGCGGATGAAACTCGGCTTGGTTGCCGAAGCGCAGGCACGGGCCGGTGTCGAACGGCAGCGGCGCTCGCGCGAGCTCCTCGACCTCGATGCCAACGCGCTTGCTGGCGTCGAGCTCTTTTTCGAGCACGGCGCGAGCGTCGTCGCTGGCGGCGAACAGATAGCCGTCGACGCGACGGAAGTCGCAGTCGATGCCGAACGTGCGCGCGTTCGCTTCGATCTCGTCGATCGCAGCGGCGTGGCTCTCGTAGCAGAGCTTCGCGCCGTGCTTGCCGAACCGCTTCTCGAGCGAGGAGAAGTAGTCGTCGAGCGCAGACGCGAGGTGCGCAGTCGTGCGCGCGGTCTGGCCACCGCCGATCGGCCCTTGGTCGAGCACGAGCACGTCGACGCCTTCGCGAACGAGCGCGAGCGCAACGCTGAGCCCTGCGATCCCAGCGCCGATGACGCAGACATCGGGATGTTCGTCCTCAGCGATCTCCGTATCGAAGCTCGGAACTGGTTCCGTCATCCAGGTCGAGCGCGTCGATCCCGAATCATTGGCGATGGTGCGTTGCCTCATGCGGCCTAACGCAGCAAGCGTCAGGCCACGCAACCCATCTACGCCGCTGTCTCAGACCAGCCGCGGGCGCTGCACGCCACCCATCGCCTGACCTTGCGTCGCCCCGGCGATCATCTGCCCGGCCTGTGCGCCGGTCGCGACTTCGACGCTGACGCCACCGTCCTCGGGGGGCGGCGGCGCCATCGCCATCTGCTGCGGAGGCGGTTGCTGCTTCGGCTGCTTTTGCTTGCATCCGCCGGTCACGGAATCGAGCCCGGCGATGTCGATGGTTTCGAAGCTCGTGGTGCGCATGGCGAGGAACTAGAGCAGTGAACGTGCCACGGCCAACTGGCTGCAACTACTCGCCGGCGTCGGTGGGGAAACGAGTCCCTTGGTTGTCACTCGCGGGGCTTCAGGTGTGGCTACGCAGGTCAAGGCTGTGACGCGTACTTGCCCATCACGTCGAGGTAGCCGCCCTCGTACCAGACCTCCAGCTCCTTCGCGCGCTGCATCGCGAACGGATGCGTGCGCGGGATCGTCAGCAGCAGCTTGTACGCGCGATCGAGCGTCGAGCGATCGACGTCCTCGTACTCGCGGATCTGGCGCAAGAACTCGTCGCGATCGATCTCGGCCGCGAGCCGCGTCGTGCCGCCCGCGAGCTTCATGAACGTCGCACGTGCGGGCTCGAGATCCTGCACGCACAACAGCGCGGCGCGATCCGACGTGAGCTCTGCGCAGCGGAACCACTCGTACAGCGCGAACAGCAGGCCGCGGCCGAGCAACGAACCGATGCCGAGCGTGAACTCGCCGAGCAAAGCGATGATCGCGGCGATGTTGCGCGCCATCGTCCCATACAGCACGTGGCCGCCTTTGATGTGGCCGAGCTCGTGCCCGATCACGTAGAACACTTCCTCGTCGGACATCATGTCGATGAGACCGGTCGTCAGCGTGATGTACGGATTCGTGTGGCCAAACGTCCACGCGTTCGGCCGCGGGTCCGTCGTCACGTAGAGCTCGGGCTCGGGCACGTCGAGGATCTTCGTCGCCCATGTCAGGCTCTTGTGCAGACGCGGGAACATCTTCGGCGTCACGCGCAGGTTCGACGAGATGTTCTCGATGTAGAGCATCCGCTCGAGCCCGATCTCCAAGATCTTGGCGAGCAACTTGTCGAGACCGGGTACCTGCTTGAGCGCATTCGTCGCACGCTGGTCGAGCGGATGACGAAACTCGTCGACCGAGAGTCCCGGCAGCATGCGGAGTTTGCGCTTTCGCTTGCCGTCGTCTCGCCCCTCGTCTTTGCCCTCGTCACCTTCACTCATCCGCAGAGCATACGAATTTTTCTCCGTGGCACGGGATCTGCTGCACGTATCAACGGAGGTAATGAAATGTCGAGAACACGCGTTTCCGCATGCGCCTTCATCGTGGCGGCGGCGCTCGCTGGTTGCACCGGCACGGGCGACGTCGAATACGCCGGTGAAGTGCGGGTGACCTCGCCGGAGCTGATCGTGATCAGCCCGGGCGTCCAGGTGATCGCCGATGCCGACGAGCCAATCTTCTATTCACACGGCCACTACTGGTTGTATCGGGATGGCTACTGGCTCCGATCGAGCGACTACCGCAGCGGGTACGTGAGCATCGACTTCACCTACGTGCCGCAAGAGATCCGCGTGATCGAGCGGCCGCAGCTCTACGTCCAGTACCGCCGCAACCTCGGTCGCGATCGCGCTGCTCGCTCGCCGAACCTGCGTACGCGTTCGCAGCCGACGTACCAGCAGCCACCGCAACGCGCGCAGCCGCAGCCGACGTATCCGCCGCCGGCGCCGCAGCAGCCGGGCTATCGAGATCCCGCGCAGCCGCCGACCTCGCCGTCAAGCCCGGTGCATCAGCCGCGCCTCGACCCGAAACAGCCGACCACGCCTCCGGGTCCGCACGATCGGGTGATCACGCCGAACGACAACCGTCGCGAGCCGACGCCGCAGCGCCAGGTCCCGCCGGAAATCGATCACACGTCGCCGGGTAAGGCCGCACCGCCGCCCGACCACGCGACCGGCCCGCAAGACAAGGCGCCGCCGGGACAGGCGAACAAGGATCCCCACGAGCACGTGCCGCCGTCAGATCGTTCGGACCGCGCGACACCGCCGGGACAAACCAAGACCGACGACCGCACCAAGAAGCCCGACGAAAAGAAGAACAAGGACAAAACCGACAAGTAACCAACGCAACGCGGCTCACGCCGCGCTGCCACCCGCGAGGCTCTGGTCTCGCGGGTGTTTTTTTGCCGTGCCGACTAACCCCCCGGCCCCTGCTCGCGCTGGTCGGTGCCGGGCTCGCGCGGCTCGGCTCCCGGCGAATTGGTGGACTGCCGGTGGCCTTCGAACCGCTCGACACGCCGTGCGAGCTCGACGTTCTGCTGGTCGTGCGGGAGCAGCACCACTTGGATCAGCCAGTCCGTGGCACAGATCGGCACCATGGTCGGCGCGCGCGCCTGCTCGGTCCGCCACCGGGTCAGCACCTCGAGCGACGCCCGTTCGAGGATGCGAATCAAGTTGTTGACGTAGCCCTCGCTACGACCGAGCGAGCGAGCTACTTGATGCCCCGTGCAGCCACGGTCACGCAGCAGCTTGCACCAGAGCGCGAGATCAAACGTTCCTGCAAAGTCGGTCGAGAGCCTCTCCACGTCGACCCTCCATGCCCAAGAGACGCCTGAACAGCGCGCATTCTTCCCGCGTTACACTCACATGATGCAGCGTGCTGCAGCTGTCGCGATGACCCTTGCCCTGGCGGGCTGTGTAACCGGGGCCGGTATCTGGAAGCGCAACGAAGTCGGGCTGCCGATGCTGATCGGCGCCGTCGCGGCGGATCTCGTGGTCACGACGGCGATTGCGTCGCAGGTCCAGGACTTCACGATCGGCGCCTCGCTCGGCACGGCCGCGGCGGTGACCGCCGTCGACGTCGTGGTGGGCTGCCTGATCGGGGCGTGCCACTCACTGCGACTGTGACAGCTTGCCCGTGTGACTTTTGAAGCAGTTACCGCCGGGTGCCAGGTGAAGCGAGGCGCGCGTCAACCGATTCCGTCTTGCCTAGCCCGCCGCGATCCGAAACACTGATCGTGATGTATCGCGACTCGGCGAACGCCCTCGACGAACGCGACCGCGCGGTCGGCGCGATCCTCATCGGCGAAGCCCTCGTCGACGAGTGCCAGCGCGCCCAGTCGCTGATTCGCGCGACCGATGCGCCGCTCCCGCACAACGAACGCTGGCGCGCGATCACGGACGTGCACGACACGTATCCCGAGATCTGGCGACACCTCGATCGCGCGCGCAGCCTGCTCGCGACGCGTGGCGTGAACACCGCGCGCTACGACGAGCTCCGGCCCAAGGCGCGCCGCGCGCCGACGAACGCCGAAGGCACCGACATCGACAACGCCGCGATCGACGATGCGCGCCGCGCGATCGAAGATCTCAAGCTCGCCGTGCCGGGTGCCGATTGGCACGCGATCGAGGAGCGCACGTCGCACTTGCTCGACAAGCCGCTCGCCCGCGCCAAGGGCCAGCGCGCGATCCTCGCGCTCGTCCTGTTCCTGTTCCTGTTCGCGGTCGCCGGCTGGTTGATCGCGCTGATCCCCGAGCACAAGGTCAGTCGCCGCGAAGCGATGCGCCGCGAGCTGTCGGAGATCACGCAGCAGCGCAAGCTGCGCATCGAGCTGGTCCGCGTCGAGCTCGGCCAGCGTTGCGACGTCGAGCGCGCTCGCGAGCTCGCGAAGCTGCTCGCGATGGATGGCCGCTCGGCCGAGGCGAATTTGTTCGGTACGGACTACCTGTGGCGCTGCGGTGACGACGAAGTTGTCGACAACTGGGCGAACGCTCCCCGTCCGCCTCGTCCTTAGCTACAGTGCGGCGCCATGTGGCGCCTGCTCGTCGTCGTTTGTGTTGCGTGCACCGCCACGCGGCCAAAGTTGCCGCTCGTCACCACGGGCGAAGCGTCTCAGTACGTCAAGACCGGCCGCTACGCCGAAGCAGTGCAGCTGTGTCGCGACTTCGCGCGCGTCTACGCCGACGTGACGTGCAAGACGATCGGGCTCACGCTCGAAGACCGACCGATCGTTGCGCTGCACGTGTCGCGCGGTTCGGATCGCCCGACGATCTATCTGCAGGGCGGCATTCACGCCGGCGAGATCGAAGGCAAGGACGCCGGGTTTTGGTTCCTGCGCGATCTACTCGACGGCAAGGTCGCGCCGGGCGCGCTCGACGCCGTCGACGTCATGTTCGTGCCGGTGATCAATCCCGACGGGCACGAGCGATTCGGGCCAAACAACCGGCCGAACCAGCGCGGTCCGGAAGAGATGGGATTTCGCACGAACGCCGCGCGGCTCAACGTCAACCGCGATTTCGTCAAAGCCGACTCGCAAGAGATGCATGCGATCCTCGGTGTCGTGCGCCGTCACGATCCGATCGTGTTCGTCGACCTGCACGCGACCGACGGCGCGAAGTTCGAGCATGACATTGCGGTGATGGTCGGCCCGCTCGCCCCGCGCGCCGATCCGCTCGAGGAAACCGCGCAGGCACTGTCCGCGCAGCTGATGACGCGGCTGACCGCGCTCGGCCACCTGCCACTGCCGTTCTATCCGTCGTTCGACAAGGACGACGACCCGACGTCGGGCTTCTCGGCGGGTGAAGCGCCGCTGCGGTTCTCGACGCCATACATGTCGATGGGTCGCTCGCGGATCGGCATCCTCGTCGAGACGCATAGCTGGCGCACGTACAAGGAGCGCGTGCACAGCACGTATCACTTGCTGCAGGCGCTGTTCGAGCGCGCGATCACCGACGCACCGGTGTGGGCGAAGGCCGCGCGTGACGCCGACACGGCCGAGCTCGCGCTCCGCGGCGGCGAGCTGCCGCTCGTTTACACCAATGGCCCGCGCGTTACCCAGCTCGACTTCCGCGGCTACGCGTACGAGGTGAAAACTTCGGATCTCACCGGCGGCACGTGGATCACCTACGACGAATCCAAGCCGCAGATCTGGAAGGTCCCACTCAGGGACGAGGTCGTGCCGAAGCTCGTCACGCGCGTGCCGAAGGTCGGCTACATCATCGACGGTGGGTTCGCCGCGCAGCTCGCACCGCTGCTCGATCGTCACGGCATCCGCTACATGCGAATCGCGGGCACGCCGCGCGTCGACGTCGAGGCGTTTCGCGCGACGAAGGTGAAGTTCGAGCAGCCGTTCGAAGGCCGCACGCGCGTCGAGCTCACGGGCGCGTGGGCAGGCGAAGCGCGTACTCTCGATCAAGGCGCGATCTTCGTGTCATTGAACCAACCGCTCGTGCGGCTGATCGTTCACCTGATGGATCCGGCCGGCCCCGACTCGTTCGCGCAGTGGGGTTTCGTAACGACCGCGTTCGAGCGCAAGGAATACATCGAGGGGTACGTGATCGAGGACCAGGCGCGGCAGATGCTCGACAAAGATCCGTCGCTGCGCGCGCAATTCGATGCGGCCGTCGCCGCCGACCCCGAGCTCGCGAAGAGCCCCGAGCGCAAGCGCGATTGGTTCTACCGCCGCCATCCCGCGTGGGACGACAAGTACAACCTGTTGCCGATCTATCGCAGCGACCGCGAGCTCACGGGAAACTGAGCTTGCTCACGTACGCGCGCCAGCGCGCTTCGAACTTCGTCATGTCTTGCTCGCCGAGCGTCGCGACCAGCGTTGCATAGCCCGACGGATCCTTCGCGCGAGCCGCGCGAAACGCGGCGTAGAACTCGCGCAGCTTGCCGTGCTCCTGCAGGTAGTACATTAGATATCGCGACGCCGCGTAGTTGACGCCGGAGTCGTCGCCGTAGAACTCGTTGTCGCCGAGATGGGTCAGCGTCTTGAACGTCGGCACGCGGTTCTCAACGATCGCGCGCTTGAGCCCGGCAAGCCGCCAGTTCGGGAGGCCGATGATGTGCTCGTCGCTCGACGAGCTCTGCTCGAACAGCGAGCCGAGCCCTTCGTTGAGCCACGGCGGCGCATTCGGAAAATCGACCTCGACATACGGGTGCACGATCTCGTGAACGAGCGTGCCGCCGCCGGTGCCGATGTTCATGAACAGCGCTTTGTGCGTGCGCGAGTAGAAGCCGTACGGCGTGCCGGGCTCGTTCTCGGTCAGCAGCTCGACACCGCGCTCGTAGGTCTCGGAGCTCGCGAACAAGTAGACGTCGAGGATCTTCGTCGGTCGCACCTTGAAGAAGTCGGCCTCGAGGTGCTGCACGGCCCACTTCACCGTCGACGCATCCTCGACGAGCTTCTTCGCGCTGCTGTCGCCGATGACCACAAACGGCTCCTCGACGCGAATGTTCACGTCGCCAAGGCCGAGCTTCGCGAGCCGCTTGCGGAGCTTCGCGATGTGCTCGCGATAGCGATCCGGCGGCTGCTCCGCGCTCTGGTTCGTCGCAGTCGGGCGCGGCTCGGAGCTCGCCGGCGTCGCGCAGGCCACACAGACCAGGAACAAGACCGCTGTCCTCATGTGGAGAAAGACTAGCGAACCAGGCCCAGGTTGCAGGTCGAATGTCTTGTATCAGAATCGAGGTTAGCCGGCGCGGCGATAACGTATGCCCGGCAACCGGGCGCGCGTGACGTGGCCGACCGACATGAACACGACGAGCCGGATGTCGGTGTCATCGATCTCGACGATCGCGCGCTTCTCGCCGCGCCAGCCGAGCAGCTTGCCGGTGGTGCCGGCAGGTATCAATCGCCACATGGGCGGGAGACCCGGCGTTTGCCGTGCGATCTCGGCGAGCACGTCGCTCCGCACTCGCACCTGATCGCCGACGCGCGGCGAGAACAACAGCGGCGGCTCGTCGACGTCGATCCAACCCGACGCGATGACCTGGCTGACGAACTCGGCGATCAGCTCGGCGTCGGTGCGATCGACTTGGATCGATCGATACGTACCGGTGGTCAGTGACGCAAGCCAGCGCAGCGCGCGCGGCACTGGCGCGCGATACTCCGCGAGGCTCGCGAGAAAGCGATCGCCTTCGTTGCCATTGATCGTGATCGTGGTCGTGACGTCGAGCATCGGTGTTTCTCCGAGAGCGCAACGCTGCGCACCACGAACATAGCGACCGGGGCTGACACTACTTGTTCGATCAGCCCGCGAGCTCTTCGAGCGCTTGCCGGAGCCGGTGCAACGAGACCGGTTTCGTCAGGTGCATCGCGAAGCCTGCCGCGCGACCCGCGTCGATGTCTGACTGACGCGCGTTGCCGGTCATCGCGATGCCCTTCATCGCAAACCGCGCGCGCAACTTCGCCATCAACTCGTAGCCGGAGGCATCGGGCAATCCGACATCGCTGACGACGACGTCGAACGCTTGCTGGTCGGCGAGCGCCAGCGCAGCGGAGACCGTCGTCGCCACGCGCACGGTATGGCCATGCCCCTGCAGGAGCTCGGCGAGCAGCTCCGCCGAATCGATGTGGTCCTCTACGACCAAGAGACGCAACGGCCGACCCATTCGACTGCAATTAACCACGCGGCTGCCAAGCCAGCAATGAAAACCGTCGGGAGTGTCAGCGCTGGCGGATCGGGTAGTCGGGCATCTTCTCGTCGGTTTCGAGGCAGCGACCGGTATCGGCGAGCGCAATTCCCTCGTCGAGCGGAACGCCATGCGGCGCCTGTACGAGGACTACCGCGACCCGCTGTGATCTGCACCGCCACCCGAGGATCGCGATCGGTAAACCTTTGTCATCGACGCCGGTCCAGTACACCTTGTCGCCACGCGTTCCTGCCCGCGGCGTCATCGAAGCACCGATGGCGCCGAGCTCGCGCTTCGCGATATCCGCCACGCTACCCTCGGAGTACGCGAACAGCGCGGTCTGCACCTCGATGCCTTTGGCGTTCGCGAGCAACAGGCGCGTCTCCTCCAGGCGCTCCCAACCCTCGCGCGCCGCGACCACGACCTCGGCGCGATACTCCTCCTGCTTCGGATCCGGCGTGCAGCGGAAGCTCTCGATCATCTGCTGCGCCGCGGCTTGGACCTCGACGCCGGCCACGACGAGCACGACGATCCGCGCGCCGCACGTGCCATACGTCGCGACCAGCTCGAACGGCTTGCGTTCGCCGGGCAGTGTCTTCATCAAGAACTGTGCTGCCGGCTGCCCGCCGAGCACGACCTGGAGCCGCGGAGAGATCTCGGGTGGATTCTGCAGCGAGAGTTTTTGCTGCATCGTGGCCGTCGAGGCGCGAAACGTCTGCTCGAGGTTGGGGTCCGGCTTGCCGAGCGCCCACGACAGCTCGTAGGTGATGCCGCTTCGCCCGCTGTACTTGCCGGTCTGGTAGTTGCCGGTCTCGAAGCCGGCGCTCGGCACCTCGATCGACATCCCCGGCAACTTCACGCGCTCGGGCTTGCTCTGCACCGGCGTCACATCGGCGTACGCCGAGCTGTAGCGACGCGTGCGCCGCTCCTCCTGGTCGTCGAGATACCAGCGCAACAGCAGCACGCCGAGGGTGATCGCGATGCTGGCGCCCGCACCGACCCGGTACCAGTACTTCCGATTGCTCTCTTGCCGCTCTTGCAGCCGCTCGAACACAGCCGTCGATATCACCGACGCTGCGTGGCACCAAAGACTATCTCGTGGCTCGCGCTTACGAAGGCCTTACGTCGCTGTGCACGCCGTTGCGCCATTGTGCTGCAACGGAGGAACAACGATGACGAAATGGATCTTGGTGCTCGCGATGTGCGCCTGTCAGAGCGCCCCTCACTCGACGACAACCCCGAGCTCGCAAGTCGCGGAGCTCACCGCGCGCCGCACGCAGATGCTCGACTGGCTGCGCGACTATAACGAGCGCGGCGTCTACCCGACCGACGAGCTCGGTCGCCCGACCAGCGTGTTTCGCGATGCCGACGGCGTGCGCTGCCCGATGGCCGAGCTGATCTATCGCTCCGGGCGCGCGGACCTCGTCGACGCGGTGGTCGCCGAAAACAACAAGCTCCGGCTCGCCGACGTCACCGAAGGGCCGCTCTACGATTGGATGGCGTCATCGGGTCTGACGATCGAGGAGATCGCGATGGTGCAAGGCGCGATGGAGATCGACTACTCGCAGTTCGAGCGCACGAACCAGATCATCCTCGCGCGCGGCCAGGTGCGCGGGCGCATCGAGATGGCGGTCAGCGCGCTCGGCAACGGCACGGAGCACAGCGTGCAGGTGGCCGCGACACGGCTTGCGAAGCGTCCCGCCCCGAAGGCGCGAGTGATTCGCACGGCGACCGCGACGAGCGCACGCTGACATCGACAGGGCGTGACCGGCCCTATACTGCAGCCGTGCTCGGCCTAGGCTGCATGCGACTGTCGACGGCGAAAGACCGCGACGACGCACGTTCGCTCGCGGTGCTGCTCGCCGCGCTCGACGCAGGAGTCGAGCTACTCGACACGGCCGACGCCTACTGCCTGGACGCGACCGATGTCGGTCACAACGAACGGCTGATCGCGCAGGCGCTCGCCGCACGTCCGACCCTGAAGCGGCCGGTCGTCGTCACGAAGGGCGGTCTCGAGCGGCCCGGCGGTGCTTGGGTGCCGAACGGTCGCGCGAAACATCTCGACGCCGCCGCTCGCGCGAGCCGCGAACGACTCGGCGACATCGACGTCTATCTGCTCCACGTCGTCGATCCGAAGGTACCGCTCGCGACGAGCGTGCGCGCGCTCGCGAAGCTGCGCGACCAAGGTGTCGTGCGCGCGATCGGCCTGTCGAACATCGGCGTGCATCAGCTCGAACAGGCGCTGGCGATCGCGCCGATCGAGACCGTCGAGACCGAGCTCGGCCCGTGGCAGCTCGACGCGATTCGCGGCGGCTTGCTCGCCGCCTGCAAGCAGCGCGGCATCCGCGTGCTCGCGCATCGGCCGTTCGGCGGGCTTGCGGGCGTGAAGCGGATCGCGCGTGACGAAGTCCTCGCCGAGATCGCTGCGAAGCTCGGCGCGTCTCCACATGAAGTCGTGCTCGCGTGGCTGCGCAGGCTGGGCGCAGTGCCACTCCCCGGCGCGACGCGGGTCGAGACCGTGCGGAGCGCGCTGCGCGTGATCGAGCTCGACGCCGAGAGCGCCGAACGCCTCGACACGCATTTCGTGGCGATCGCCGAACAGCCTGCGCACGCACGTGCGTCTGTGACGGTGGCGAACGCGGCCGCACAGGACCGCGAAGTCGTGATGATCGTCGGCATGCCCGCCGCGGGTAAGACGACGCTCGCGCTCGACTACGCGGCGCGCGGCTACCTGCGGCTCAATCGTGACGAGCGCGGAGGCACGCTGCTCGAGCTCGCACGCGTGCTCGATCGCGAGCTTGCCGCCGGCGCCGCGCGCGTCGTGCTCGACAATACCTACGGCACCCGTGCACTGCGCGCACCCGTCGTCGAGGTTGCGAAGCGTCACGACGTGCCGGTGCGTTGCCTCGTCGCGGCGACGTCGCTCGAGCAGGCGCAAACGAACGCGGTCGCGCGCATGCTCGAGCTGCACGGGCGTCTGCTCGAGCCGGCAGAGATGAAGCAGCTCGCGATGATTCCGCCGAACGCGCAGTTTCGCTATCGCCGCGACTACGAGCCGCCGCGCGCCGACGAAGGCTTCGCGACCGTCGAGGATATCGTCTTCGTCGCGCGAGGCCTCGCAAGCCCGCGCGCAGCGGCACTCGATGCGAACGCGTCGGCACAACCTGCGCCGGCGCTGCGCCCGGCATTGTTCGTCGAGCTCGACGACCTCGTGTGGCGGAGCAGACCGCGCAGTCCGGACGCCATCGTGCTCGTGCCCGGCATTCGCGATCAGCTCGCGCGCTGGCACGCCGCCGGCTATACGCTCGCCGGCACGACGTGGCTCACGCAACCTGCGCTCGACGCGCGGCTCGGCGAGCTGCTCGAGCTACCGATCGCGATCGCGCGTTGCCTGCATCCCGCCGGTCCGCCGATCTGCTGGTGTCGCAAACCGTTGCCCGGCATGGCGCTGTTGCTCGCGCACGTGCACGGTCTCGACCTCGCGCGCAGCGTGCACATCGGCAAAGGTCCCGCCGACCGCGGTTTCGCGACGCGCGCAGGGCTCGCCTACTTCGATATCGCGGATGGGTTTCCGATCCCCGCAAACAGTGCGAGCTGACGAAACCAGGGCAGCTTCGCGTCGAACGTCGGAAACGACGCATTGAGTCCGCTCGGGTTCGGCACGACGAACAGGCGTGCGCCTTCGACGAGCTGCGGCTTTGGTCCTGGCCCCGGCGTCAACGCCTGCTTCGGCTCGCGCACCACGAGCGGATACAGCGTTACGCCGACGAGCGCGACGACATCGGGTTGCATGCGGCGCACTTTCGCGCGCAGCTGCTTGGCGCCGCGTGCGAGCTCAGCGCGCAACAGCTCGGCCGCGGTCTTCGTCGGACGCGTG
>DATDCH010000931.1:0-10355 GCA_036524455.1 Kofleriaceae bacterium
ATCCGGGCGTGTTCCTCGGCTTCACGCTACCGACGTGGATCGGAGGAACGGTGCTGTTCATGGGCGTAAATCTGTTGCAGCACGACGAATGCGATCCGACGAGCGAGATCGATCACTCGCGCGACTTCATGAGCCCGGTGCTCAACTGGTTCTTCTTCGGAGGCGGCTACCACACCGCTCATCACCTTCGCCCCGGCGCGCACTGGAGCGAGCTCCCCGCACTGCACGCGCGGGTCGTCGCGCCACACAAACGCGCCGAGCTGACCGAGTACTCGATGGTCGGATTCCTCGCACGGCACTACCTCGCTTCGCACTTCGTTCAGGGAGCCCGCCATGAACCAGCAGAAAGCTGATCTCCTCGATCGTTTCGAGAGCCCCAAGGTCCTGTACGGCCCCTCGCGCACGACCGCGAGCAAGAGCGCGCTCGCAACGGTCAAGCACGATCCGCGCATGCGTCAGTTGCGCGACGATCTCCGGACCGTCGGCTTCTTCGAGCCTGCGCAGCTGCGTTACGCGATCCGGCTCGTCGTGATCATCGCGGGTATCGCCGCCGGTTGGCTCGTGCTGTTGCTCGCCGACGGCTGGGCCTGGCGGCTCGGTGCCGCAGCGGCGATCGGTTTCACGGTCGTGCAGTCCGCATTCTTCGCGCACGAAGCCGCCCACTGCGCGATCCGGCTCAACGCCACGAAGGTCGAGCTGCTCGGCCAGCTCACCGACACGTTCATCATCGGCTACAGCTTTGCGTACTTCCGGCGCAGCCACGACCTTCACCATTTCCACACGAACGAAGTCGACAAAGATCCGGACGGCCTGTCGGCGTTGTTCTCGGTACACGCGTGGTCCGCGCGTCAGAAGACAGGCTGGCTCGGCGTCATGATGTCGCGCTGGCAGGGTTTGCTGCTGCCGATCTTCTACGCGTTGTGGGCGTTCACGATGAAGTGGGATGGGATCACGTACGTGCTCCGCAACTGGCGGCGCGCGAGCCTCGATCTCGCGATGCTCGTGCTGCACGTGGCGTTCTGGCTCGTGCTACCGGCGTACTTCCTCGGCATCGGCGTGACGCTGCTCAACTACGTGCTGTGGAACGTCGTCGCGGGCTGGTATCTCGCATCGATCATTCCGGTCAATCACGTCGGGATGGAGCCGATCGAGCGCGGCGACGATGTCGACTTCGTGACTCAACAAGTACGCAGCTCGCGGAACATCGTCGAGCCGTCGTGGCTACCGGGCGGCGCGTGGCTCTACGACATGTTCTTCATCGGGCTCAACCGTCAGATCGAGCACCACCTGTTCCCGTACGTAGCAACGCCGCGGTTGCGGCGCGGCCAAGCGGTCGTCAAAGCGTTTTGCCAGCGCCACGGTCTACCCTACGGCGAGTGGCGTTACCTGTCCGCCATGACCGAAGCCCACAAGCATCTCTGGCGCGTCGGCCGGCTCGCGTCGTTCAATCCAGTGATCGAACAGCGACACCAGCTCGAGGAACGTGCGCGGTTTGACCGCGAGGGACTCGAAGAACCGCACGATTCCAGGAAACACCTCGTCGGCCTGACCTAGCTCGGTTTCGGTGATGTAGCCCTGCATCGTCGTTCTCCTTCCACTGGTACGACGATCGAGACCCCTGGATACAGACAGCCGGGGTGTCACATTTTTGGGCCGGGGATTGCGGTGCGGGAAACCTGGATCCGCCTCCGGCGTACGGATACGGCTGCCGTCGAGAACCTCAGCGGTTGGCTGACGCCAAACCGCTCGCGTGACTACCAGTTGCGCACGCCGGCCACCTGACGGGTCGCGACGTTGAGCCGGTTGTAGAGGTTCGTCACCGAGATGTGAACCACGAGCCACGCGAGAGTGCGCTCGTCGAAGTGACGTGCCGCTTCGTTCCACACGGCGTCGGGAACGCGATCGGTCTCGTCGGCAACCCGCGTGACCGCTTCGGCGAGCGCGAGCGCAGCGCGTTCGGCGTCGCTGAAGAACGGCGCGTCACGCCATACAGCAACCGCGGCGAGCCGCCGCGGCGTGTCTTCCTGCTTCGAGACGTGCATGTCGATGCACACGGCGCAGCCGTTGATCTGGCTGACGCGTAGGTGCACGAGCTCGCGTATCGTCGCCGGGATCGAGCTCGCCACCCCGAGCTTGCCGAGCGTGACCAGCGGTTCCATGACTTCGGGGACGATCACGACGGGGTTCTTCATTCTTGCTTGCATGGGTTCCTCCGCTCTGATGACGAACCAGCAGGCACCGATGTGACAGGGCAGCCGCGATTCGGTCAGCGGCGCAGACACTGCGCGTCGAGCCAGCGCACGAGTAGCGCGATCGCGCGCTCGGCCGGCGCATCGAGGAGCTCGCAGACGTCGCCGAACGTGGTGCCGGTTGCGAGTGCGGGAATCACTCGCGCCTCGTCGGCGTCGAGCGTGCGGTGCACGACGGTGTACTCGCGCCGCCACACGAGCACGACTCGATCGCGCGCTTCCGGCGCTGGCGGCTCGCGTTCGCTCTCGATTGCGTCCCAGATGTCGTCGGCATTCGTGGTCAGCGCGATCACCCGGCTCGATGGCACGAGCGCGAGCGGCAGCGCCGGGAACGCGACCGGATCGAGCGATTCGAGATCACCGCGGGCGAGCGGCGACGCATCGGGGCCGTCGAAGACCTCGGTGCGCGCACGCTCGAGCGCAGCAAGCTCCGCGAAGTGCAGCGCCATCCCGCGCGCAGCAAGAAACCGCGACAGGTGCGCGCCCACTTCTCGCAACGACGGATGCGCCGGTGGATGCGCACGCAAGTAGTCGGACGTCAGCGCGGCGAGATCGAAGAGTGTCGCGAGCTTTGGATAGTCGTGCGCGAGCACGCCGGCGATCCGCGCGGTGTACGCGTGTGCGTAGACACCGAGGCGGTCGAGCTCGTCGACATCGCCGCGCACGATCAGCTCGCGCGCGGTGCCGAGCGGCGCGCCGCCGGTGATCGCCGCGTGGAAACGGGCGAGCACGTCGCGCAGCATCAGCGTGTGGCCTCCAGCGCCGCGCCTGCTGCGGTGCGCGCGGACGCCAGCTCCGCACGAAGCTCGTCGAGCGGCGGCACGTTGTCGTCGCGCTCGAGGCACGTCGACAGCGGACCAAAGCTGCGCACGGCTGCCTGGTAGAGCGACCACACTTCGTCGCGCACCGGCATGTCGTGGGTGTCGATCAAGAGCGCGCCGTTGACCGTGTGCCCAGCGAGGTGGACGTAGGCGATCCGCTCCGCCGGTAGCGCCGCGAGATATGCGGCCGCATCCCAGCCGTGATTCGTGCATGACACGAACACGTTGTTGATATCGAGCAGGATGCCGCAGTCTGCGCGACGCGCGAGCTCGGCGAGAAACTCGGGCTCGCTGAGCGCCGCGCCTGCGAACGTGACGTACGTCGACGGATTCTCGAGCACGATGCGACGGCCGAGCCGGTCCTGTACCTGCGTGACGCGCGCGACGACATGTGCGAGCGCTTCCTCGGTGTACGGCAGCGGCAGTAGGTCATGTGTGTTGTGACCGCCGAGTCCAGTCCAGCACAGATGATCGGAGACGAGCACGGGCGACAGCTCGCTGCACAGCGCGGCGACGCCCGCGAGGTACGCCGCGTCGAGCGGATCGGTCGAGCCGATCGACAGCGACACACCGTGCAGCACGATCGGCGAGTGCTCGCGCACGTCGCGCAACACACGCCGCGGGTTGCCACCTTCGACGAGAAAGTTCTCGGTGATGACCTCGAACCAGTCGACGCCAGCGACGGCACCCGCTGTTGCGGCGGCGTAGTACTCGCGCCTCAGGCCGAGCCCGAAGCCGAGCTGCGGAAAGCTACTTGTTGACCGCGACGGTGCCACCCTTGGCCTTGCACTCTTCTTCCGTCATCGTGAGCACGCCTTTGCCCTTGCAGGCGTTCTGGCCACCACAGCCGTTTGTCTCGGTCTTGCACGTGCCCTGCCCTTTGCAGGCGTTGACGCCGGCGCAGTCGATCTTCGAGACCTTCTCGGCCTCGGCGGATCCCGGCTGCATCGCCGGTTTCTCTTCCGGCTTGACCTCGGGCGCGGGCGCGGCCTGCGGGGTCTCTTCCTTTTGAACGGTCGCCTTCTCGTCCTTTTTGCAGGCCGAGACGAACAGGCCACCAGCTGCGATTGCGATCAAGGTTCCGGTCTTAAAGTTCTTCACGTCTGCTCCTCATCCCTTCGCACGGGCGCGAGGCGGAAACGTTAACATGCGGACGTGCGTCGTGCCCTCGCACTCCTGCTTACCGTCGTATCACCGGCCTGCGGACGCAACTCCGCGCCGCCGGCTGCAGATCCGAACGCGCTGACCCCAGCCGAACGCGCGGCGCTCGCGACGCAGTCGCCCTTGCCGAAGCTCGCCGCCGATCCGACGAACGCGGTCGCCGACGACCCGCGCGCCGCCGCGCTCGGCCAGATGTTGTTCTTCGATGTCGATCTCGCGGGCCCGCTGCTCGTGGACAGCGAGCGCGGCAAAGCCGGCGAGCTGCGTAAGCTGTCGTGCCACACGTGCCACGCAGGCCCCGCGCTCGACGATCCCGGTAAGCACGTGTCGATCGGCGGCAAGCCCGGCACCCGCAACTCGCCGCCGGTGCTGAACAGCGCGTTCTACACGTGGAGCAACTGGGGCGGGAAGTTCGACTCGCACTGGGCACTCGCGCTCGGCGCGCTCGAAAAGGCCGACGTCATGAACGGCACGCGCCTCGCGATCATCCGCGTTGTCATCACGCAGTACCGCGCGGAGTACGAAGCGCTGTTCGGCGCGCTCGATCCCGCGCTCGATCCGGCACTCGGCGCAGCGCTGATCGACGACAAGCGGTTCCCCGCCGCAGGAAAACCCGGAATGCCTGCGTGGGATGGCATGGCCGAGGCCGATCGCACGCTCGCAAACCGCGTGTTCGCCAACGCCGGCAAAGCGATCGCCGCGTACATGCGGCTGCTCGTCGCGCGCGACGCGCCATTCGATCGCTGGATCGCCGGCGAAGACACCGCGATCTCCGCGGCGGCCAAGCGCGGCGCGCGCCTGCACGTGAAGCACTGCAAGGTCTGCCACGACGGCCCGCACTTCACCGACAACAAGTTTCACGCGCTCGCGGCGGCGCAGTTCGGCGCCGGTGTGCCCGCCGTCGATCTCGGTCGCTTCGAAGACGTGCCCGGCTACCTCGCAAGCCCGTTCAACGCGGCGGGCATGTTCAGCGACGCGAAGCGCGACCTCGCAGGCCTCGTGCAAGCACCGGAGCAACGCGGGCAGTTCCGCACGCCGACGCTCCGCAACGTCGCGGTGACGGCTCCGTACATGCACGCCGGTCAGTTCGCGACGCTCGATGCGGTGATGGCGTTCTACAACGTGGGCGGTGGTCGCGTCGACGGCATCACCAAGGCCGCCGAGATGCAGCGCCTCGAGCTGACGCCCGAGCAGCTAACCGATCTCGTCGCGTTCATGCAAACACTGACGTCGACGACATTACCAGCCGCGCTGCTCGCCGATACGTCGCGATGACGATCGACGAGCGCGCGCCCGGCGTCACGCGGTGAGGTAGCCACCATCGACCGGCAGATACGCGCCGGTCACGAACGACGACTTGTCGGAGGCCAGCCACGTGACGAGCTCGGCAACTTCCGGTGATTCACCGAGGCGGCCGAGCGCATGCATCGATTCGAGTGCCTTCATCGCGTCCGGCGTCAGGTTCTTCTCGAGCAGCGGCGTCTTGATGAAGCCCGGCGCGACGGCGTTGACGCGCACCTTCTGCGGTCCGTACTCGAGCGCCGCGTTCTGCGTCAGGCCCACGACACCGTGCTTGGCGGCGACGTACGCAGACGAGCCGCGAAACCCGACCGCGCCGAGCACCGACGCGATGTTGATGATCGAGCCGCCACCCCGCGCCACGAGCGCCGGGATCTGGAAGCGCATCCCGTAGAACACGCCGCTGAGGTTGACGGCGATGACCTTGTCCCAACCGTCGAGCGGATACTCGCCAACCGGCGCGCTCGGCCCGCCGATGCCGGCGTTGTTGACCGCGATGTCGAGGCCGCCGAATGCCTTGACCGCCGCGGCGACCAGCGCTTCGTTGTCGGCCGGCTTCGAGGTGTCTGCGTGGACGTAGAGCGCTTCGATGCCGCGATCGCGCATCCGCGCCACGGCCTCGTTGCCGGCCTTGTCGTTGACGTCGGAGACGACAACGCGCGCGCCTTCGGCACCGAGCTGATAAGCGATCTCCTGGCCGATGCCGGAACCAGCACCCGTGACGATCGCGACCTTGTTCTTCAATAGATTCGACATGGCAGTTTCTCCTTCGTATTCGAGTGCACTTGCTGTGCTCATGCACGGATGAGTTGCAGACCGATCTGCGTACCCAGGCCGAGCACGTAGCCGAGCTGGATGTTGAGGAAGCCGAGCGGCTCGAGCAGGCGCGCATTCGCGAGCGGTCCGGCATCGATCGCGTCGAAGCCGATCGAGCTCGCGAGATCGAGGACGGTCCGCTTCGCAGCAGCATCGTCGCCGGCGACGAACGTGGTCAGCCGTTGATCGCGCAGCCGACCAGAATCCATGTGTTGCGCGAACTGCGTATTGAACGCCTTGACGACACGCGCACCCGGCAATTGCATCTGCAACGCCTCGGCGCCGCTCGTCGTGAAACCGAGTGCGAGTGTCATGTCCGCGGTGAGCGCGTTGGTCACGTCGATCACCGTCTTGCCTTCGGCGGCCTGCGCGATCGTCGTGGCAACATCGGGCAGCGCACCGAACGGCACCGCGAGGATCACGACGTCAGCCCACTCGGCTGCCTCGCGCACCGCGGCCTTGTCCTCGCCGATGCTGCGCACGTTGTGCCGCGCCCGCGTGAGCCCTCGCGCGAGTGCACTGCCGACGTTTCCGGTACCGATGATTGCGATGTTCGTGGTCATGTTCATTCTCCTTGCCCCATCCAAGAGCATGGCCCGTGCCGTGATCACGCCGCTGTAGATTCAACGATTTGCGATTGTGCTGTCTCTCAAAACGAGAGATAACTCTCTCATCTTGAGATGCGTCTAGATGAGCTCGATCTTCGCGAGCTGCTCGAATTCGATCCCAAGGGCGGCGTCGTACGGTTCGCGGGCGACCGCGCGTTGATCCTCGATGCGGTTGCGCTGGGTCTGCTGCGCAAAACGCTGATCGATACGGTCGGCACCGATGCCGCGCGCGCGATCTTCACGCGGTTTGGTTACGCGCATGGCAGGCGCACCGCCGCCACGATGAAGGGAGCAGTGCCGTGGGAATCCGAGAACGACTGGCGGATCGCCGGCGGTCGCCTGCACAAGCTGCAAGGTCTCGTCGTTCCCGCGCCGGTGGAGTCATCTCCCGCGCATGGTCCGGCGCCGTTTGTCGAGAACGTGTGGCACGACTCGTACGAGGCGGAACAACACTTGATTCATCTCGGTCGCTCAGAGGGACCCGTGTGTTGGAGTCAGTGCGGCTTCGCGAGTGGATACTTGAGCTACGCGAATCAGCGCGAGATCTACTGCATCGAGATCCGATGCCGCGGTCGCGGCGATGCGCTTTGCCACATGGTCTGCCGTCCACGCGATGAGTGGAGCGAGGAGCTCGCGCCGCAGCTGGTGTACTTCGACATGTCGAGCCTCGACGCTGCACTCGATCAGGTAGCGAAGCGGTTGCGTCAGACCGAACGAAAGTTGCGTTCTCGACGCGAGCAACTCGCATCGTATCGCGCAGAGATTTCCGAGGAGAACGAGGCGAAGAGCCCGGCGATGATCAGGGCGCTCGAGCTGGCCGAGCGCGTGTCGCAAGTTGACTCCACCGTATTGGTCACCGGAGAGAGTGGCGTCGGCAAGGAACGGTTCGCACGGTTCATCCATCGCAAATCCGGGCGCGCGCAACGGCCGCTCGTCGCGATCAACTGCGGCGCTGTTCCAGAGAGCCTGCTCGAGAGCGAGCTGTTCGGTCACGTCAAAGGAGCGTTTACGGGCGCGACGCAGGACCGCCCCGGATTGTTCGAGGAGGCCAACGGCGGCACGTTGTTCCTCGACGAGATCGGCGAGATCACGCCCGCGATGCAAGTGAAGTTGCTGCGTGCGCTGCAGGAACACGAGGTCCGTCGCGTCGGCGAAAACCACAACCGCAGCGTCGACGTTCGCGTGATCGCGGCGACGAATCGCGACCTCGCCGAAGAAGTTAGCAGCGGAAGGTTCCGCCAAGATCTCTATTACCGCCTGCGCGTCATCGAGCTCGTGGTGCCGCCGTTGCGCGAACGCCGCGAAGATATCTTGCCGCTCGCTCGCGCACTGCTCGCAAGCGCGGCGCAGCGCACGAAGTCGCCGGCGCGGTCGTTCACGCCTGCCGCAGTCGAGCAGCTGCACCGATACTCGTGGCCCGGCAACGTGCGCGAGCTGGAGAATGCGCTCGAACGCGCGACCGTGATGGCGAGCGGCACGCGGATCAACGTCGACGACCTACCGAGCGAGATCGGCAACGCCGCTGCGAGCGCGTGGGTGCCTGGCGACAAGCGCGCGCTCGCCGACGTCGAGCGCGACTACATCCTCGCGGTGCTGAAAGCAAACGGCGGCAACCGCACGAAGACGGCCGCACATCTCGCCATCGGGCCGGCAACGCTGTACCGCAAGCTCGCGCAGTACGGCGTCTCACGTTCGCTTTAGCCGTCGACGAATGGGCGACGGTGAGGTACGTTGCACGTGGATCGAAGCTCGGGCGCGGATAGCCGTGGTCAACGGCGGTCCAGGACCAGCGATGACCAACCACGAAGAGCGGAACGACCGCAGGAAATTCGTACGCATCTCCCCCAAGGGGACGACCGTGGTGAACGCTGACTCGTACATTATTCGCGGGCGGATCACGAACCTCAGTCGAGGTGGCGTATGCATGCACACGCGCAACACGGCACCGGAGCGCTTGCTCGGGAGCAAGGTCACGGTCGAGCTTCGCCTCGACGGGCAGAACGCGAGCTGGCAGCACTTGCAGGCGCGTGTGTTGCGGATCGGCGCCAACTCGCTGTCGCTTCAGCTCGATGATGTGCCTGCCTCGTTTGCAGCGGTGATCGACGCCACGGTATCCGCGTCGCACAACAAAGATCGCAGGCTCTCGATCGTCCTGGTCGATGCAACCGTCGAGCGGCGCCAGGCCATGGCAGAAGCGTTTCGCTCTGCGGGCTGCACGGTCGTCGACGTCGTGACACCGCTCGAGGCGATCGTGCGGCTCGGCGAACTGCACTTCGAACCTGATGTGATCGCGATCGCGGACTCGTTGCCCGAGGCGATCTCGGCTGATCTGCGGCGATTTGTCGATGACGCGCATCCGGGCACGAAGCTCGTCACGATCGGCGACACGATCAACGCGCCCGACGGGCTCATGCATTGGCTGTCGTCAGCGAACCCGTCCGGAGACCTTGCAACGCGTATTCGCAAAGTTCTCACCACGTTCGACAAACGCTGATCGCGCTCCCGGCAGGCCCTGACGCGTGGTACATAGTGGCCACGTCTCGTAACAGGGCGAACGCGACTGCATCTGAGTCGCGAGATTCTCGCTCTCCGTGCGGCCGGAGGAGTCGTGTTCCGTAGCCGCCCGAGGAGTACAGACCAATGTCCGACACGACTACCGACTTCGTTCCGATCGCGACTGCGATCGGCGAAGCGTGGGCCGCCGAGCTCGTTCACTCGTTTCGTGCGAGCGAACGCGCGATCGTCGGCGCCTGGCCGGGCACCATCCGCGAGGCACGCATGCGTGTGATCGCGCGCCTCCAGCGCGTCGTCGATCTCGCGTTACTCGATGACCTCGCGCGAGTCGCGACCACGGCGGCGCGACGCCAATGGCAACAAGTTTCACAACCTGATCCGGAGCCGTAAATGGCGAACCAACGAACTACCTTTGCTAAGCGCCAACGTGAACAGAATCGAGCCGACAAGCTCAAAGCCAAGCAGGCTCGTCTTGCGGCACGTCGCGCTGGAGGGTCCCCCGAAACCAAGGGACCACCGATCGCTTGGGGTGAGGCCGTACAGGTAACCGACAGTGATGTACCGGGCGGCGTTACGACGAACGACGACACGCTCGACGACGGCGCGGATCCGGCCGACGAGACGCAGACCGACTGACGTCGGTCACGTCCAGTTGCAGACCATGATCGCCGCCTGCGGGCCGACCTGGAGCTTCATCTCGCTGCACGCCACCGGCGTGAACGTGTCGAACCCGGTCTGCTGAGGCACGCACTTGCCGCACGACAACCCAGCCGGGAAGTCGTTGACCCACGGCACCCCTGAGATCGGATTCGCGTTCGGTCGGTAGATGATCGTGTACTCGCCGGTGATGCCGAGCACCATGCTCGAGAAGAAACTGTCGGGCACGA
>DATDCH010000932.1:0-4155 GCA_036524455.1 Kofleriaceae bacterium
CTGGCGGGTCTCGCGGCGCCTGCCGTCTCGTGCCGACGCTCGCTCGCGGGGGCTCGCGGCGCTTGCCGTCTCGTGCCGACGCTCGCTCGCGGGGGCTCGCGGCGCTTGCCGTCTCGTGCCGACGCTCGCTCGCGGGGGCTCGCGGCGCTTGCCGTCTCGTGCCGACGCTCGCCGAGCTCCGTTGCCCGGCTAGCGAACGACCGTGAGCGTTCGCATCGTGCCGCGTGTGACGCCGAACTGCTCGTGCACCGCCGCAACGCGAACGACATCCGCCGGCGCGATCACGCCCGCAACAAGCTGCGCGTATGCGGTGTACACGCGCTTCGCTTCCTCGGCGGTCTCGCGCACGAGCTCGACGCGAAACCGTCGCACGCCGCGCGCCAGCAGCTCGGGAACGAGCGCGGCTGCACTCTGCGCCTGTGCGTTGAACACGGTGTTGCGGCAGCCGACGTCGACGATCACGGGATGCACGAGCCCGACGCGATCGCGCAGCGCGACCTTGTGCTGCTCGCACGGTCGACCGCACGTGCGGAAGTCGCGGCCGGTCGACAGCAGGTGTGCGTACACGCAGTGCTCGGTGTGAAAGGTCGGAATGTGGTGATGCACGGTGACCGCGACGCGTCCGCGTGGCGCCACGTCGAGGAGCGCGAACAGTTGTTCGCGATCGAGATCATGCGCTGCGGTCAGCGTGGCGAGGCCGTGACCAAGCACCCAGCCCGCGGTGATCGAGTTGGTGACGTTGAGCGAGAAGTCGCCGTGGAGCACTGGCACCCGGCGAGGCCGCTCGAGCGGGTCGTGGTCGGCGCGTTGGTCGGTCGCGTTACCCACGTGGGCACGCGCGAGCTCGTTGTCGGTCTCGCTACCCACGTGGGCACGCGCGAGCTCGTTGTCGATCTCGCTACCCACGTGGGCACGCGCGAGCTCGTTGTCGGACCCGCTACCCACGTGGGTACGCCCGAGTTGCTCGTTGTCGGACTCGCTACCCACGTGGGTACGAGCAAGCTGCTCGAAGTACGCGAGCGAGCCCCAGCTGCGCACGAGCACCGCATCGGGTTCGAGTCGCGCTAGGTGCGCGTCGATCTTGTCCTCGCCGGGCTTCTGCACGCGCACGGTGGCGACCGTGACGCGCGCACCGCGTGCACGCGCACGCTCGACTGCACGCGCGAGCCCCACGAGCTCCATCCAGTCGAGCTCGACCTCGGTCGCGCCGGCATCGAGCACGGCGTCGAGCTGCGCGTCATCGCGGCACAACGGCACGACCGTAGGCAGTTGGTCGGGCTGGTCGTCGGCGCGTTGGTCTGCGCGTTGGTCGACGCGTTCGTCGGCGCGTTGGTCGGCGCGTTGGTCGGCGCGCGGATTCGCGTGACTCGATCCTTGCGATCGTACTGACGCGATTACTGATTCGGTGACCACGTTGCGCTCGACACGTGCGACCGCCGCATCGAGCTCGACGACCAGCGTGCGGCGGATCTCTTTGAGCTCCGACACCGGCAGGTGCAGGCCCGGGTCGAGCTTCGAGGTATCGAGCGTGCCGAGGTGAAACGGCGTACCACCGAGCGCGCCGAGCTTGTCGGCCAGCAACTCGCGGGTGATGCCGCCGCCGCGCGCCGCAGCGAGCACGCTCGCGCTTTGCGCGTGATGCTCGAGTCGCGCACGTACGCTCGCGCTTTGCGCGTGATGCTCGAGCGCCGCACGCACGCTCGCGCTGTGTGCGGATGCGCGATGGGCCTCGAGCTGCGCATGCACGCGAAGCGGCTCGCCGACGCGGCCGCTCACCTCGAGCGCGATCGCGATGCGGCCCAGCGGCGCTCGTCCTGCTTCGGCGGCTTTGTCCCCGGCGCGCGTCACCTTTGGATCCGAGCTCACCCACACGAAATCGCCGACGCGCACCTTCGACAGGTCGGGGCCCGGATCGCCGAAGCGCAACCGGTGGCCTTTCGGCGTGCGCGCGACCGCGAAGATCGGACCGCCTTGCTCCGACTGATCCGGCGTACCTGCATCGAACACCACGCCCATGCCTGCACGAACATCCGAGAGCCGGACCTTGTTGTCTGGGTTCCGTACCGACGAGTCCGTCGCCCGGACCGAGGAGTCCGCGCGCCGGACCGTTTCGTCGACGGCCAAGCCGCCGGTGACGGGGCGCTGATTTGCGTCGTCGACGACCTCGACCTCGTCACCGTCGATCTCGACGACGCGGCCGAGCGGCAAACCGCGATGACGCGGAAACCGGCCCTCGACGAGCGTCTGATGATCGGCACCGCCGAGGAAGCCGGGCGAGATGCCACGGCTGTACGCGACGTGCAGCGACTCGCGATCGAGCGGCACGTCGACCGGCGAGCTCGCTGGACCGATCGGCGGAGCCGTTTCGCCGACCGCGAGTGCGGCTGCACGCCTGTATTGTGCGACCGCGGTTGCGACGTAGCCGGGACCTTTGAGCCGGCCTTCGATTTTGAGCGATGCAACACCGATCTCGGCGAGCTCGGGGATGGCGTCGAGACCGACGAGATCTTTCGGCGAGAGCAGATACTCGACTTCGCCGAGGTCGCGCACCGCGCCATCGACGACGAGCGAATAGGGCAGGCGGCAGGCTTGCGCGCATTGGCCGCGGTTGGCCGAGCGACCGCCCCATGCTTCCGAGGACAGGCATTGGCCGCTCCACGCCACGCACAGCGCACCGTGCACGAATACTTCGAGCTCGACGTCCGTTGCTGCGCGGTATTGCCGGATCTCGTCGACGGACAGCTCGCGCGGAACGACCACACGCGAGAGCCCGAGCTCGCGCAAAAGTGTCACGGCGAGCCCGCTCGAAGCGGTCATCTGGGTCGAGGCGTGGACCTCGAGCGCGGGGCAGATCGCGCGTGCGAGCAGCGCGACCGCGGGGTCTTGCACGATGATCGCGTCGGTGCCGGCCGCGGCGACGCGGCGGATCAGCTCCTCGACGACCGGCAGCTCGGGCTCGAAGACGAGCGTGTTGAGCGTTACGTAGGCGCGCGCGCCGCCGCGATGGATCCACGCCACGACTTCGGCGAGCTGGTTCGACGGAAAGTTTTCGGCACGGGCGCGTGCGTTGAAGCCGTCGTCGAGACCGAAGTAGATCGCGTCCGCGCCGGCGGCGAGCGCCGCGGCCATCGCATCACGATCGCCGGCGGGCGCCAGGATCTCTGGGCGGCGCATCGGGGGTGGAAAACCTTTCGGGCAGCGTTCCATACCACGATCGAGGCGGGAAGCACTAACACCAACGAGCACTTGCCCCGTGCTGGGGCTTGCACTCCGGATCCATCCGTCTTTATAACGCCCCCCTCTTAGGAGACCCGAGGAACCACCATGACGTTCATCAACTGGCTTGCCGCGTCAGCCGACAAAGTCGCCGAGGCCGCATCTGCGAGACCGCACAGCGAGGCGCAGCTCGTGCTCCCCGACTTCCACCAAGTGAAATTCTTGGGGATGTCGGGCTGGATGATCTTGGCGCTCGGCCTTGCCGTCAGTGCCATCGGCCTGCTGTTCGGCCTGATGAAGTACCAGAAGCTGAAGAACCTGCCGGTTCACTCGGCGATGCGCGAGATCAGCGAGCTGATCTATGCGACGTGCAAGACGTACCTCAAGACCCAGTCGAAGTTCATCTTCCAGCTCTGGATCCTGATCGCGACGGTCATCGTCGTGTACTTCGCGGCGCTCGAGAAGGTGCCACTGCCGAAGGTGCTCGTGATCGCCGCGTTCACGGTGGTCGGTATCCTCGGCAGCACGCTGGTCGCGTTCTTCGGGATCCGCGTCAACACGTTCGCGAACTCGCGCGCCGCGTTCGCGTCGCTGCGCGGCAAGCCGTACGGCACGTATTCGATTCCGCTCGAAGCCGGCATGAGCATCGGCACGGTGCTGATCTCGGTCGAGCTGCTGCTGATGCTCGCCATCATGCTGTTCCTGCCCGGCGACTACGCAGGCCCGTCGTTCATCGGCTTCGCGGTCGGCGAGTCGCTCGGCGCCGCAGCGCTGCGCATCGCGGGCGGCATCTTCACGAAGATCGCCGACATCGGCTCCGACCTCATGAAGATCGTCTTCAACATCAAGGAAGACGATGCACGTAACCCCGGCGTGATCGCCGACTGCACCGGCGACAACGCGGGCGACTCGGTCGGCCCCACCGCCGACGGCTTCGAG
>DATDCH010000933.1:0-28463 GCA_036524455.1 Kofleriaceae bacterium
GAGTGACCCGAGGTTGTCGGGTCGCGCGATTCGATCGCGGTGACGGCGGCTTTGACGAAGCTGTCGAAGAGGGTCTTGACCTCTTCGTAGAGCAGCACGTTCTCGAGCGCGATGCCGGCCTGCGACGCGAGCGCGCCGACGTACGCCTCGGAGACGTCGTCGAACGGCACGACGCCGTTCTCGAAGTCGCTCGGCAGGTCGAGCTGGATCCAACCCTTCGCGCGCTTGTTGATCAGCTGGATCACGCCGATCACCTCGGTGCGCGCCGAGATCATCGGCACCGCGAGGACCGAGCGGCCCTGGTAGCGGTATTTGTCGTCGAAGCTGCGATCGTGGACGAAGCCCCACGGGTTGTTGCCGACGCCCGGTTCGTCGAGCGCGTAGAGGTCGGGCACGTTGATGCGATCGCCGGAGAGCACGCAGGTGCCGACGATCGACGACGCCGAGATCGGCATCGTGAAGCCGGCCGACTGCACGTTGCGCGACTCGTTTTGCGACACCGCGAAGCGCAGCGTGCGTTTCGAGACGTCCTCGTCGTGACCCTCGACGATGTACACGCTGCCGGCGTCGGCGTTCGTGACCTCGCACGCGCGGCGCAAGATGATCGCGAGCAGCGACTGGATGTCGCGTTCCTGCGACAGCGCGCGGCCGATCGAGATCAGCATGTCGTTCTCGTGGCGCGACCGTTCGAGCTCGAGCTCGAGCGCGGCGGCCTGCATGCGCATCGCGATCGCTTCGGAACGAGTGCGCAGCTGGAGTAACAGGCGGACCATCGAGATCGGCGACGTGATCGTGGTGACGTCGGCGTCGCTCGGTGCCGCGTCGAGGCGCGCTTCCTCGAACTCCTGGTCGCTGCCGACGAGGATGAGGCCGTAGTTGCCGGCCCGTGCTCGCACGAGGTGGGGCTGCATCGTCTTGGTGTCGCCCCACACGTCGGGCCATGCGAGCACGAGCAGCACCGGGCTGCGCGCGCGCTGCGCGATCACCTCGAGCTCGATCCAACCGTCGCCCTGGCGGCGCACGCGATAGCCCTGCATCCGCCGGTCGCGGGATACCGCACCGACCAGATCGTCTGGGCTCGCCACCACCATTGGCTACGAGTCTATCTCGTCGCCGGAATCTTTGCGCGCGTCGACATTACCGTCGCGAGCCTCGCGGGCCTCGGACCGGGCGCGGTCACGCGCGTCGTAGGCACGGATCAGCGCCGCGACGAGCGGATGTCGCACTACATCGGCGTCGGTAAACGCGATCGTGCCGATGCCCCGGATATCACGGACGAGCTCGAGCGCGTCGCGCAGACCGCTGCGCTGTCCCGCCGGCAGATCGGTCTGGGTGATGTCGCCGGTAATGACCATCTTTCCGCCGTAGCCCATGCGCGTCAAAAACATCTTCATCTGCGCCGGCGTGGTGTTCTGCGCCTCGTCGAGCACGATGAACGACTCGTTGAGCGTGCGACCACGCAAGAATGCGAGCGGCGCGACCTCGACGATGTCGTCGGCGAGGAGACGCTGCAGCTTCTCCGGATCCATCATGTCGTGGAGTGCATCGAACAGCGGACGCAGGTACGGATCGACCTTCTCCTCGAGCGTGCCCGGCAGAAAACCGAGCCGCTCGCCGGCCTCGACGGCGGGGCGCGTGAGGATGATGCGGCGGACCTGCTTGTCGAGCAGCGCGCGCACCGCGAGCGCCATCGCGAGATAGGTCTTGCCGGTACCGGCGGGTCCGGTCGCGAACACGATGTCGTTCGACCGCACGAGGTCGACGTACTTTTTCTGGGTCGCGCCCTTCGGGGCGATCGGCCGGCCCGCACGCGGGGTCACGATCGTATCGCCGAACACGTTCGCGATTGTCTGACCGCCGTTGTCGTTGCCCTGGAGCAGGCGCACCGCGCGCACGACGTCATCCGACGACAGCGGCTTGCCGGCGAGCGCGAGGTCGTAGAGCTGCTCGAGTGCGGAGCGCGCGGTCTCGGTCGCGCCCTCCTCGCCTTCGATCGTGATCTCGTTGCCGCGCAGGTGCACTTCGGCCCCCGCCGTGCGCTCGATCAGCTTGAGCCGGCTGTTGTTGCTCCCGCACAACGCCTGCAGCGCCTCGGGATCATCGAATGCGAGTTTCTCGCGATGAATCTGCTTGGCCACTTCGAGGCAGGCGGTATAGCACGGGGCATGCAACCCGGAGCGTCGCTGGCCCGACTCGTCGAAATCATGGACCGATTGCTCGGTCCGGACGGCTGCCCGTGGGACCGCGAGCAGACGCTCGACACGCTGCGGCCATTCCTCGTCGAGGAGACCTACGAAGTGCTCGACGCGATCGCGCGTGACGTTGCCGCCGACCACTGCGAGGAGCTCGGCGACCTGTTGATGCAGGTCGTGTTTCAAGCGGCGCTGCGCCGCGAGCAAGGTGCGTTCGATATCGATGCCGTGGTCGCGAGCATCAGCGACAAGTTGGTCCGCCGCCACCCGCACGTTTTCGCGAACGTCTCTGGCGTCGATACGCCCGACAAGGTGCTCGCACAGTGGGACGAGATCAAAGCTGCGGAAAAAGCCGAGAAGAGCAGCGAGAAGAAGCGCGTGCTCGACGGCATCCCGCAGGGCCCGGCGCTCGTGCGCGCGCAGAAGATCGGCCATCGCTGCGGCAAGGTCGGCTTCGACTGGCCAGGCTGGGAAGGTTCGTTCGCGAAAGTCGAAGAAGAGGTCACCGAAGTGCTTGGCGCCGTGCGCGCCCAAGATTCGCTTCAAGTGCACAAAGAAGTCGGCGACCTGTTCCTCGCGGTCGTGAACTTGAGTCGCAAGCTCGGCGTTGACGCCGAGAATGCGCTGGTCGATGCGACCAAGCGATTCGAGCAACGCTTCGCGATTGTCGAAGACCGACTCGCCGATCGGGGCAAGACGCCACAACAGTCATCGCTCGAAGAGATGGACGCGCTGTGGAACGACGCGAAAAAATCTGTGCGATGAAAATGACTGTTTTTTGAGCAACCGAGATCGAGTCAAAGAGATCTCGACAAGATCGCGGGTTCCGCCACCTAGCCCTGAACAACTTATCCACAGAACCGGTGTGTACTCCCGCAAGGTTTGCCGGTGAATACGATGCATTGCGGTCTCGAACAGGCCTCAACTGCCAGCCCTTGACACCCCCTCCCGTGGCGGGGTACACGCTCAGCCCTCCAGGAGCGCCTACGTGGCCAATATCAAGTCTGCCCAGAAGCAAAACCGCAAGATGATCAAGCATCGCACGCGCAACCGCGCCGCGATGGCGTCGCTGCGTACCGCCGTGAAGTCTGCCCGCACCGCTGTCGAGGGCAAAGCTGCCAACGCGCCGGAGCTCGTGAAGAAGGCCGTGTCGATCATCGACAGCGCCGTCACGAAGGGCATCCTCAAGCGCCAGACCGCATCGCGTTACGTCTCGCGTCTCGCTCATCGCGCCACCGCCGGTTAATTCCGCCTTCATGTTGTCGGCGTAGCGTCGGCGCATGATCAAGCGCGCGCTACTGCTCCTCGTCGTCGTCGGTTGTGGCGGCGATGGCTACGACCCGACCATCGATCCGGCGCACTTCGTGACCGGCGTCGACAGCCCGTGGTTTCCGCTCGTGCCTGGCACGGTGTTTGAGTACGACGTGCTCGAGACCGACGAGACCGTGACCGTCACGGTGACGTCCGAAACGAAGGTCGTGATGGGTGTGAGCTGCGTCGTCGTCCGCGACATCGCGCGCTCCGGCGGCCAGATCGTCGAAGACACGTTCGATTGGTACGCCCAAGACGACCAAGGCAACGTCTGGTACATGGGCGAGGACACGACCGCGTTCGACGGCGGCATGACGAGCAAGGAAGGCTCGTGGGAAGGCGGCGTCGACGGTGCGAAGCCCGGCATCATCATGAGGGGCACGCCCAAGGTCGGCGATCGCTACTACCAGGAGTTCTACAAGGGCGAAGCCGAGGACGAGGGCGAGGTGCTGAGCATCGACGCGTCGGTGATGGTGCCGTACGGCTCGTTCACCGGCTGCGTGCAGACGCGCGACTTCACGGCTCTCGATCCGGAGGTCGAGGAGAACAAGTACTACTGCCCCGGCGTTGGTCAGGTGCGCGCGATGATCACGAAGGGCGGCGCCGAGCACGAGGATTTGATCTCGGTGACGAATCCGTGAATCGTCTGGTCGTCGCGCTCGTCGCGCTCGTCGCATGCGGTGACTCGAACGTCGGTGGCCCGATCCCGGATTCGGGACCGTGCGTCGCCGATCCGGTGCCAACCGGCAGTGCGAGCTGCCCCGCGATCTGCACCTCGTGCGCGAACAACGTCTGTCGCATCGAATGCGGCGCCGGTGCCTGCAACGATCGCACGGTCACGTGCCCCGAGAACTATGCGTGCGAGGTCGTGTGCACCGGTCTCGACAGCTGCGATACGTCGACGATCGTGTGTCCCGCTCGCTATGCGTGCAACGTCGCGTGCAGTGCGTACGACTCGTGCGGCGACGTCAAGCTCGAGTGCGGCAGCGGCTCATGCGGAATGACGTGCGACGGGCCGACCGAGAGCTGCGGCGGTTCGTTGATCGATTGCGGCACGGGCGGCGACTGCAAGGCGACGTGCAACGGCACCAGTGGACCGACACTCGACTGCGCCGGCGCGTGCGGCTGCTCGCCGTGCTGAGCTCAACGGAGATGGCCGCATCGACGTTGCGGTCGCGAATCGCTTCGGGGACAACGCGAGCGTGTTCCTCGGGCGCTGCGAGTGACCTTCGTTACGGGTAGGGCCGCGATTTGCCGCGGACTGCACATGAGCTGCCGCCGGGCGCGGTTGTCCCGGCACTTCGCGCGTTCGAACGTCGCGCTCGAAGGAGACTCGAGATGCGTCTACGAACTAGCTGTGCCTTTGCGTTGGTTCTCGGATCGATGGCGTGCGGAGACGATGGCGGAGGTGGCGCGACCACGGATGCGGCCAGTAGCTCGCGATGCGCTCAGATCGCGGCGAAGGCATGCCAGATGGCGTGCGACTGCGATCCAGCGGCGGAGTGCATCACGACGTATGGCAACGGGGTCGTGACGTTGAAATACGACGACGCCGCGCACTGCAACACGTTCGAGACCTACGTTTGCGGCATGGGCCAGACCTCAGATGCACAGCAGACCAGCTGCTTCGATGCGCTACCGAGCGCGCAATGCGTTCAGGTCACGCACGATGGCACGCCCTATCGCGCGCTCCAGATCCCGATGACGGTCTGCGAGGACGTGCTCTAAGCCGCGCGCTAGTTGTCGGTGTCGTCTTCGCCGCCCTGGGCGGTGATGCCGTACTTGCGCAGCAGCTTGTGGAGATACTTGCGATCCATGTCGGCGTCGCGCGCGGCCTTCGAGATGTTGCCGTCGGCGCGCTTGATCAGCCAGGCCAAGTAGCGGCGCTCGAACAGCTCGTTCCACTTCTCTTTGGTCTCGCGGAACGACAGCCCGGGCTCGAACTCGAGCGCGTCGCGCAGCTGCACACCCTTGCTCGTCGAGGTTTCGGGGCCGAGCGGCGCGACCAGCATGCCCGGATCGGCGCCGAGCGCGAGCGCCCGCTCGATCACGTTGCGCAGCTCGCGCACGTTGCCCGGCCAGTCGTGCCCCATCAGCGCGGCACGCGTGGCCTCGGTGAGCTGCGCGCCGCCCTCGGGTGCGAGCTTGCCGAGCATGTGATCGATGAGCAGCGGGATGTCCTCGCGGCGCTCGCGCAGCGACGGCGCCGTGATCGGCACGACGTTGAGCCGGAAGAAGAGGTCCTCGCGAAACTTGCCCTTCTCGACCTCGCTGCGCAGATCTTTGCGAGTCGCTGCGATCACGCGCAGGTCGACCTTGATCGTCTTCGTGCCGCCGACGCGGCGTAGCTCGCGCTGCTCGAGCACGCGCAGCAGCTTGGGCTGGAGATCGAGCGACAGCTCACCGAGCTCGTCGAGGAATACGGTGCCGCCCGACGCGAGCTCGAACGCACCTTGTCGCGCCGACGTCGCGCCCGTGAACGCGCCCTTCTCGTGACCGAACAGCTCGCTCTCGATCAGCGTGCCCGCGACGGCACCGCAGTCGACAACGATGAACGGCTTGTCCGCGCGCGGCGACAGCTGATGAAGCGTGCGCGCGATCATGTCCTTGCCGGTGCCGGTCTCGCCTTCGATCAGCACCGTCGCATCGGTCGGCGCGATGCGCTCGACGAGGCCGAAGATCTCCCGCATCGCGGGCGACTTGCCGACCATCTCGCCGAGCGCTTCTTTCTCCGACGGGAGGATCTCGATGCGTTCTTCGAACGGCGTGAACTTGAGCTCGGTGGCGCCAACGCTGATCACGGAGCCCGCGCGCAGGTATGCTTCCTTGACCTCGGCGCTGTCGAGGAACGTGCCGTTCGTCGATTTGAGATCGCGGACGAGGTAGCCCTTTGCGTCGCGCACGATCTCGAAGTGGACACGCGACACGGTTTCATCAGCGAGCACGAGATCGTTCTCCGGAGCTTTGCCGATCCGGATCACATCGCCAGAAATCACGAATTCGGTGCCCCGCTGCGCACCTTTGATGACGACGAGCTTGCAGCGACGGAGATTGACCGTGGCCGGCGTGGCTTCACGCCGGATCCTGGTCCCCGTCAGGTGCTCCATCAGCGGAATCGTACCATGCGCAACGTGCGCCCCAGCCTGAGCTTGTTGTACGCTCGGCGCAGTGCTGCGTGCGCTTGGGGTGATCACGCTGACCGCTTGGAGTTTGGGCGGAATTGCCGAGGCGCAGCCTGTGCCCGCCAAGCCGTCGGATGCGCCATTACCGTCGTGCCTCGACCAGACGATCGCGGACCAACTCGGCGAGCAGCTGAAGCCACGCGGCGTACAGAAGAAGGACTTCCTGAAGCGCCGCAAGATCAACTTGGTCATGCACGGCGGCTTGCACGGCGGCGACCTGACGTCGTCGAGCTGGCTCGCGGGCGGCTCGCTCGGCTTCTTCTTCACCGAGGACTTCGGCATCGCCGCCGAATTCGACGTCACGCCGCTGACGCTCGATCTCGACTCGCCGATCAACAAGTTCTTCGGCGACGATCGTTTCGAGCCCGGCCTCGCGTACATCGCGCTCGGCAAGATCTTCTGGTCGCCGATCCACGCCAAGCTCAAGCTCGGCGGCGGCATCGTGCACGCTGACTTTCTGCTCTTCGCGGGCGGCGGCCGCATGATCCACGACGCAGTGCAGGGCATCGCCTACGACGCTGGCATTGCACTCGACATGTTCGTCACCCGCGGGATGACGATACGGATCTCGGTACAGGATCTGATGGCGGTGCAAGAGATCGCCGCCGAGACCCACTTCACCAACAACATCATCGCGACCGCTGGGCTCGCGCTGTGGATTCCGAGCGGACTATGAAAGCGCTCGTTATCCTCGCCCTGCTCGTCCCGCAGCTCGCGCACGCAGAGGACAAGAAGCAAGTCGCCGCCGCCGACAAGGCCGACAAGAAGGAAGCGGCGAAACCGGCCGACGACGGGCCCGCGCTCGGCTCGACCGCGATGTGTATCGATCAAGAGATCGCGGATCGGCTCGCGATCAAGCGCAAGCGGCGCGGTGCGGTCGATCGCTTGTTCGTCAAGCAAGGCCGCCACGAGCTCACCGCGGCCGGCGGCTATTACGCGAGCGACTTGCTCTCCGGCACGTACCTCGCCGGCGGCTCGTACACGTATCACATGACCGACGAGACCGCGGTCGAGTTCGCCGGCTGGTGGACGCACGCGAACGCAGACCTGATCCGAGCGCTCGAAGACAAACGCGGTGTCGTGCTCACCGAAACGTACGCGCGCATGATTTTCGCAGAGTCGCTGCTCGTGTGGAGCCCGGTGTACGGCAAGCTCCGACTCGGAGGCTCGATCATCCACTTTGATCTGCACGCAGACCTCGGTGTTGGCGTGATCGACTCGAAGACCAGCCGCGGCGCTGCCGGCGTGCTGGGGTTCGGCATTAGACTATTCGCTGGGCAAGCGGTGGCTTTCCGTATCGATGCCCGCAATCGCACGTTCCGTCAGGACCTGCTCGAAGAACGCTTCCTTGTCAACGATGCTGCGCTGACCGCGGGCTTCTCGCTGTTTCTGCCATTCAGTAACTAGGTCGCCGTGTCACGCTCGGAGAGATCATGAGAAGAGGGATCTTGATCGCGCTGCTCGTCCCTGCCGTTGCATTTGCAGCGCCGAAGAAGAAAAAGAAAAAGGCTACGCCTCCTCCAGTCGAGGAGAAGAAGGAAGAGCCGAAGGAGAAAGAGGCTGCGCCGACGCCCGAGCCACCCGGTACGCCCACCGTTCCAGCGACCAATCCAGGCTCGGCACCCGCGACGACCGGGCCGCTGACGACGAAATCCGGCACACCGACGGTTCCCTCCTCCGGCACGACGCAGCCGCCACCGGGAGGCACGCCGGCGGGGCAACCGCAGACCACGCCGCCGCCGAAGGAAGAAGAGCCACCGTCGAAGGAAGGCAAAGAGATCGACGTCGATGCGCTGCGCCAGGAGTACTTGTCGTTGCGCGACGAGCTATTCAAGTCGCGCGCGCGCGCGAACGCGGTTGCGAGCCAGCTGTACTCGACGCGGATGAGCATCAAGTTCACGTGGGGCTCGGCGCGTCACTACGGCGTGCGCAAGGCATCGATCCGCGTCGACGGCGCGACCGTGTATGAAGACTCGACCGGCGCGATCGCAAACGACGATGGCATCCGGTTCAACGGTTACGTCGCGCCCGGCCGCCACCTCGTCACGTTCCACGTCGAAGCCGCGGGTAAGGACGACGACTCGTTCACGTCGTCGACGGAGTCGCAGGTCGTCGTCAAAGCGGTCGCGAACAAGGACCTCGTGATCACCGCGAAGGGCCGCGACAGTGGCGACATCGCGTACGAATGGAAGCGCAGCGAGAAGGGTAGCTATGGCCTCGGCATCGACGTGTCGGTGAAGTCGGTGGCGAACGGCGGGGCGAAGAAATGATGCTGCCCACGAGGGGCACCCTCGGCCCGAGGTCCGCTCGCGGCTCGCTTTGCTCGCACGAGCGGCGATCGTATTGGCCTCGGGCGCGCGCTCTCGTGATGGTCGCTGCGCTCGCGGGGTCGGCCCAGGCCGCACCCGGTGTGAAGACGACCACCGAAGAGTCGTCGTCCGCCGCCACCGAGATCCGCAGCGACGAGCTTGCGAAGTACTTCCAGCAGCTCGAGGCGATGAAGCTGATCGACGCCGAGAGCGGCACGCTCGAGTCGCTCAAGAAGGAGCTGCAGGTCGCCGAGCAGCTGCTGCACGACGGCGCGTTCACCAATGCGGCCGTCGCGCTCTACGCGATCGTCAAGTCACCGCGCTACGCCGCGTTCACCGACTTCGTCGAGTATCAGAACGCGGAATACGACCTCGGCGTGTCGCTCGCGCGCTCCGGCAGCTACGGCGCCGCGCTCGAGGTGATCGAGCAGACGCTGCGTCGCGGTCCAGGCGCGCCGTACTGGGGACCGGCGCATCGCCGCGCGGTCGATATCGCGATCGAGACCCGCGATCACGCCGGCGTGCTGGCGCGCGTCGAGGCGATCAAGACGAGCGACCCGATTCCACCGTCGGCGGCGGGCGAGCGGGCGTACCTGCGTGGGCGCACGGCCTACGAGAAGGGCAAGCTCGCCGATGCCGAAGCCGAGCTGATCTCGATCACCCGCAAGAGCCGCCTGTTCTCGTCGGCGGTGTACCTGCGCGGCGTGATCCGCGCGCGCCGCGGCCAGTACAAAGAGGCTGCCGAGGCGATGTGCGAGATCGCGGCGACCGAGGACAACGACAAGCTCACGTTCGTCGTCGACGATCGCTACTTCACGGTCAAAGACCTCGCGCGGCTCGGCCTCGGGCGGCTCGCGCACGAGAACAGCGAGTACGACGACGCGTACTACCACTACTTCCAGATCCCCGAAGACTCGACGTACCTGCCCGACGCGCTGTTCGAAGCGGCGTGGTCGATGTACCAGAAGCGCGAGCTGCCGACGTCGCGCGACCTCGTGAAGGAATTCTTGAAGGAGTTCCCGTCGTCGCCGCTGTGGCCCGAGGCGAGCCTGCTCGCGGGTTATGTCGAGCTCGCCGACTGCGAGTTCACCGAATCGCAGAAGTGGTACGACTCGCTGGTCGCCAAGCTGCAGCCGATCGTCGTCGAGATGGATCGCGTGCGCAAGGATCCGGATCAGCGACGCAACCTATTCGCGAACGCGCTCACGCGGTTCCGCGAGGTCAAGACGACCGGCGAAGTCGAGGGCCTCAAGCCCGGCACCGAGAAGGCGACCACACCATTCGAGGAGGTCATCGCGCTGCTGCGGCTCGATCCGAAGTTCCTGCGGCTCAACGATGCGGTGCGCGGTGCGAACGAGCTCGCGAACGGCGCACCCCAGGTCGTGCGCCAGTGGCAGAACCTGGCCGCACAGGTCAAGGAGACCAAGGTCGGCAAGGTCAGCGGCCAAGCCACGCTCGAGGAGGAACAACTCGTCGACGCGAACGCGGTGGTCGAGGATCTGCGCCGACTGGCGACCCAGATCTCGAAGCAGCAGGGCGAAATCTCGCGGGCCAAGCGCGAGAAGATCATGTCGAAGGACGACGCCGACAAGCAGCTCGATCACCTCGACGGCCTCCACGCCAAAGTCGAGGTCGCGCTCGCCAACGGGCTCGCGACGGCCGATAAAGCCGCGCAGGCGGTTGCCTCGCAGGCGAGCGGTGGCTTGCGCCCGATGATCCAGGCCGACATCGCCGAGGCGCGCCGGCTCGACAAGGCATCGCACGCGCTTGCCGCGAAGCTCTCCGAGGCCGGCGAGAAGATGGCTCAGCAGACCGTCGACAAGCTCTACGAGGACACCCGCAAGGTCCTCGACAAAGCGAAGCTCGGCAAGATCGACGCGATCATCGGCCAGAAGCGCAAGCTCGACATCGAAGTCCAGGACCTCGCCGCGGGCCGGTTCCCCGAAGAGCTGATCGGCCGACTGTGGAACGCGAGCATGATCGCCGACGACGAGGAGTACTGGCCTTTCGAAGGCGTGTACTGGGCCGATGAATATTCGGGGTGGCGATGAGCGCGAAGCCCCCTGCCCCTGCCCCTGCCCGAGCAAGAGTATGCGCGCTTGCGCCTGCGATCCTGCTGGGCATCGCGACTCTCCTGGCGGATCCGCCGATGGCGTTCGGCCAGAAGCAGGCGAAAGAGCTCGACGTGCAGCGAGGCCCGGCGGCCGAGCTCTATATCCGCAAGCGGCCGCCCGCGCCCGAGGCGCCGGTGCTGTCGCAAGAGCTCAAGAAGATGCTGCTCACGACCGAGAAGAAGCGCGACGAGAAGCGCCTCGAGGCGATCGGTCTGTTGCGCGCGTTCCTCGGCTCGAACCCAACCGGCGAAGTGCGCGCCGATGGCATGTTCAAGCTCGCCGAGCTGCTCTGGGAAGAGTCGCGGCGCACCTATCTGATCAAGATGGACGACTACGGGCGCGCACTCGAGAAGTGCTCGCAGAAGAAGGGCGACTGCGACCAACCGAAGGAACCCCGCATCCAGCTCTCCGAAGCGGCCACGCTCTACCAGGAGCTGCACGACAAGTTCCCGAAGTTCCGCCGCATGGATCTCGTCACGTACTTGCTCGGCTTCGCAGCCAAGGAGGACGGCCGCGAGGACGAGGCGATGATGCGGTTCCAGGAGGTCATCGATCGGTTCCCGCAATCGCCGCTGTTCGGCGACGCGTGGATGATGGTCGGCGAGCACTACTTCGCGTCGTCGCAGTGGCAGAAGGCGATCGACGCGTACAAGCACATCCCCGACACCGCCGCGACGAGCGACCTGTCGACGTTCAAGACCGCATGGTGCTACTGGAAGCTCGGCCAGAGCGAGCGAGCGGCGAAGGACTTCAAGCGCGTGCTCGACAAAGCCGTCGAAGCGGAGCGCACAGGCACCGCCGCGCAGAAGCGGCGCAGCGCCTCGCTGGCGAGCGAAGCGCTCGAGTACCTCGTCGTCGTGTTCACCGAGGACCGCTCGATCTCCGCGCAGGAAGTGTTCGACTTCCTCGCATCGATCGGCGGCGAGCGCTACTCGCGCGACGTCATGATCAAGGTCGCCGAGAGCTACGCCGGCCAGGCCGAGTGGGAGCGTTCGAACGAGGCGTATCGGTTCCTGATCAAGATGGAACCGGTCTCGATCAAGGCCGCCGACTACCAGCGCGAGATCGTGCAGAACTGGACGAGCTCGCTCGACGTCGAGCGCGCGCAAGACGAGATCAAGATCCTGCTCGATAACTACGGTCCGAAGACGGCGTGGGCGAAGGAGCAGAAGAACCGCGAGGCGCTGTCCCGCTCGCTGCTGACCACCGAACAGCTCGTGCGCGTGACTGCCACGAACATCCACGGTGAAGCGCAGCGCCGCGAGAAGACTGCGCGCATCCCGAAGCAAGACGGCTGCGCGAGGAATCCGATCGGCAGCCAGGATCTGCAGATCCTCTACACGAAGGCCGCCGACGCCTACGAGCTGTACCTATCGGCGTTCGCCGGCAGCAAGACCGCCGCCGAGCAGTCGACCGAGCTGCGCTACTACCGCGCCGACATCCTGTGCTTCAAGCTCGCGAAGGTCGAACCCGCGGGCGACGAGTACCTCGCCGTCGGCAAGAGCGCGCCGGTCGGCAAGCTTCACAAGGATGCGTTGCTCAATGCGATGTCTGCGTTCGAGGCTGCGCGGCCGAAGGACACCGTCGGCAGGCGGCAGCTGCATCCGGTCGACAAGAAGTTCGGCGAGGCGATCGATCTCTACGCGACGCTATTCCCGGCCGACCCGACGCTCGTCGGCGTCATCTTCAAGAACGGCCAGATGTTCTACGACTACGGCGAGTACGACGAAGCGATCAAACGCTTCGGCGTGATCGTGACGAAGTATCCGAAGGACGCGAACGCGGGCCCCGCCGGCGACCGCATCCTCGCCGCGCTCAACAAGGCACAGGACTACGAGAACATCGAGGACTGGGCGCGCAAGCTCAAGAGCGCGCCGTCGTTCGCAAGCAAGGAGCAGCAGGACCGCTTGTCTCGCCTGATCGTCGAGTCGATCCAGAAGAGTGGCGACAAGTACGCCGACGCCGGCAAGTACGAGCAGGCAGCGACGTTCTACTTGCGCGTGCCGAAGGAGAGCCCGGATGCGCGCGTCGGTGCGCAAGCGATGATGAACGCCGGCGTGATGTACGAAAAGGCGAAGCAGCCCGAGGATGCTGCCGACGTCTACATCGAGCTCGCGCAGAAGTACGCCAGCAGCGCAAAAGACGTTGCGGCGAAGGCCGCGTTCTCGGCGGGCGTCGTCTACGAGAAGGTGATCTTCTACGACCGCGCAGCGAAGTCGTACGAGCTCGTCGTCGAGAAGTTCGGCAACGACAAGAATGATCCAAAGGTCGCCGACGCGCTGTTCAACGCCGGCGTGCTGCGCCAAGCACTCGGTCAGAACGATCGCGCGATCGCGCATTACAAGAAGTACAAGGACCAGTACGCGTCGCGCAAAGACGCGCCCGACGTCGCGTTCAACATCGGCGTCGTCTATCAAGAGGCCGGCCAGGAAGGCCCCGCGTACACCGCGTTCGCCGACTACTCGCGTACGTACCGGTCGAACGGCCGTCGCGTCATTGAAGCGCATACGCGCGCCGGCCTGATGTCGCTCAAGCTCGGCCAGCTCAAGCGCGCGAAGGATGACTTCGCGACCGCGCAGAACCTCTACAAGCACGCCAACGGCAAGGAGAAGGCCGAGGGCAAGTCGTGGGCGGCGCAGGCTCGCTACAACGAGGGCGAGTTGATCTTCCGCGAGTACGAGAAGATCACGCTCGACGTCAAACCGGCGCAGCTCGAGAAGGCGCTCAAGAACAAGAGCAAGCTGCTCGCCGAGGCCGAGAAGGTCTACTCGTCGGTGATCGACTACAACGAGCTCAAGTGGGCGACCGCGGCGATGTATCGCGTCGCGCAGGTCTACGATCAGTTTGCCGAGTCGCTCGTCAACGCGTCGACGCCGAAGGGCCTGACCAAAGAGCAAGCCGAGGCGTACCGGATGACGCTCGACACGTACGTCGTCAACATCCAGCAGAAGGCGGTCGAGCTGTTCAGCGCCGGCTACAACAAAGCGATCCAGATGCAGGTGTACGACGAGTACACCGCGAAGATCCGCGAAGCGCTCGGTCGCGTCGCCGGTGACAAGTTCCCGCCCGAGCGCGAGTCGCGCGGCCGCGAACGCAGTGCGGATCGCCCGCTCAACCCCGACATCGTGACCGAGGTGGCGCGATGACTGAGCGCGTAGTGATCGCCGCGTGTCGCGAGCTTGCGAGCGACGCGCGCACCTCAGCGCGAAGGAATCCCTTATGGATGATGCGGTGGTTCGCCATCGGGCTGCTCGCGTTCGCGATGGCGTGCGGCGGCGGCGGTACGCGCACGGTGAAAGGCGGCCGCACCGCGAGCGCGAAACGCGACCCGGTCAGGCCGGCTGCGATGAAGGAGTTCGAGGCCGCAATGCGCGCGATGCGGCTCGGAGGCCCCGAAGCACGCGACACCGCGCGAGCCCGGCTGCGCGCGGCGCTCAAGATCGACAGCGGCATCTGGGAGGCTTGGTACAACCTCGGCGTCATCGCGTGGCGCGAGGGCGAGGACGACGAGTCGATCGACTCGTTCAGCAAAGCGCTCGCGCAGAATCGCGATCACACGCCCACGCTGATGGGCCGCGCCGAGGCGTACCGGCGCGCCGGCAAGAAGAAGGAAGCGCGCGCGGACTACGACGCCGCCGTCAAGCTGATGGAGGAAGACGATCCGAACCGGCGCGATGCGGCCGCGCGGCTCGCGTCGTTGCTGCGCGATGCTGGTGAGTACGAGGATGCGGTCGAGGTGTTGCGCGAGACGGTGCGCGTCTCCGGTACGAACGCGCGTATCTACACCGAGCTCGGCCAGATCTACATCGCGCAGAAGCGGCTCGACCTCGCGCAGCTCGTGCTCGCCAAAGCGCTCGAGCTCGACGCGAAGGATCCGTCGGTCTACAACGCGCTCGCCCTGCTCGCGCAGCGGCAAGGCAAAGCGCAGGAAGCGTTCGAACGCTACGACCAGGCGGCGTCGCTCGATCCGAACTACATCGACGCCCGGTTCAACAAGGCAACCGTGCTACTCGACGCCGGCGACTACGCGCGAGCCAAGACCGAGCTGTCTGGGATCGTCGAAAAGAAGTACGACGACTTCGCGGCGTGGGTGTCGCTCGGCGTCGCGCATCGCGGATTGAAGGAATTCCCCGAGGCACGGAAGGCATTCGAGCGCGTGATCAAAGAGGCTCCCAAGCGCAGCTCCCCGCGTGCCGACGCGATGTGGAACCTCGCGATTTTGAAGCTCGAGTTCGTCGAAGACACGGCCGGCGGGAAGACCGAGCTGGAGCGATATCTGCAAGAAGCCCCGACCAGTCACGCAAAACGACAGGAGGCGGAGACCAAGTGCAAGGATCTCAAATGCCGTTGAGGCATAGGGCCCCCATGCGGGGGTTGTTGTCTACGCTCTTCGTGTGCGCGCTGCTCTCACCTGCAGCCGCGCAACCCAAGAAGGGCGACAAGAGTGATAAAGGCCCGCCGCCTACCGAGTCGAAGACTCAGCCGGCCACGAAAGATGAGAAGAAGGAGAAGGTGAAGAACTTCGACTTCAACGCGCTCGACTTGAACGGCCGCATGCGAACCCCGCAGCTGCTGTACTTCCTCGAGCGCGCGAACGAAGAGCTCGAGCGCGCGAGCCTCGAGAAACGCTCCTTCATCCCGCACCTCGTGCGGAGCGTGGAGGAAGAGCAGCTGTGACCACGGTTGCTCTGCGCACGGCGCTGATCTGGCACGACGAGGTCATGGATGACGTCGTCAGCCATGTTCCGACGAAGATCACCGTCGGCAGCGCAGGCAAGACCACCTTCACAGTGCCGAACGTCGGCCTGCCGAAGCACTTCGCCATCGTGCGTCCAGGCAACCGCGGCTACCTGCTCACGCTCGGCGAGCGCATGCGAGGCACGATCTGCCTCGACGGCGAGCACAGAGACGTCCAGGACTACGTGCAGGCGAACGCGGAGCGCGGCGGATTCGCTGCAACTCCGATCAGCGGCAAGGACTGGGGCGTCATCGAGCTCGACGAGTCGGGTGACTACAAGCTGTTCTTCCAGTTCGTTCCGGTCGAGGACGCAGTCAGCCAGGTCTTCTTCACGAAGCAGATGGTCTTGTACGGCGCGCTCGGCTACCTGATCTCGATCATCAGCCTCACGCTCGCGTTCTGGAACGCAGGCATCACCGTCGACTTCACGGTGCTGGATTCACCGCTGATCGCCGAATTCGTAGAAGCCGGGTTCCGCGCAACACTCGTCGCCTCCGCGGCGCTCGGCGTATCGGCGCTGGGCCGCTGGATGATGCTGCAAGACTTCGAGCAGCAGGCGTCGCTGAGCTTCTCGGTGATGCTCCACGCAGCGCTCTTGTTCATGACGTATCAGCTCTACGACGGCACCAATCCGTTCTTGTGGCCGGGGCCGCGCGACCTGACCGGTAGCTATCTCGTCACCCGCCTCGAGCCAGAGCCGGAGCCACCCAAGCCGATTGTCGCGACCGTAGGCAAGCAGAAGGACGCAGGTGCGGCCGCGCCGAAGTCGCCCGAGAAGCCGAAGAACACCGCGACGAAGAACGACGAAGGTGCGGCGGGCGGCAAAGGCGATACCGAGCGCGCGCGCGATCCGAACGCGAAGGACGTCCCGCCCGCGCCGCCGAAGGTCGCGCTGTTCGAGGACAAGAACCGCAAGGTGCTCGACAACATCATCGATCGCAACCTGACGACGAGCCTCGACAAGTTCACCGGCATCAAGGGTGACGAAGTGAAGCGCGGCTCGCTCGGATTTGGTGACGGCACCGGCACGGGTGTCGGCACCGGCGTCGGCACCGGCACCACGCGCGGCAGCAACAAGAATGGCACCGGTGGCGGTGGCAACGCCGAGGGCGACTTCGTCAGCAAGAAGGGTGCGATCGATACCGGCAAGGAACGCCCGGGCGGCGGCACATGCGCGAAGCCGCCGTGCGGCACGTCGCCGAAGGAAGTCAAAGTCATCCTGCAGGACGCCGAGGGCGACTTCGGTGGCCTCACCGCCGAGGAGATCAACCGCGTCGTCAAGGCGCGCGCCGGCATCTTCCGCGCGTGCTACCAGGGCGAGCTCAACCGCAATCCGGGCCTCGGCGGCAAGCTCGTCGTGTCGTTCCAGATCGGCGGCGACGGCATCGTCAAGAGCGCGAAGATCAGCGGCGGCAGCTCGATGCGCAACGACAACGTCGAGAGCTGCGTGCGCTCGAACATCATGCGTCTCAAGTTCCCCGCCAAGGGCGGCATCGCGAACGTGAACTATCCGTTCCTGTTCCAACCGGGAGGGTGAGTGATGCGGAAACTAATCATCATCATGGTCGTGGCTGCGTGTACGAACGAACCGCAATACGTGCCGTGCGCGCCCATGGGGCCCGCCGGCATGGACGTGTGCTCGCTCGAAGCCGGCACCGACGACGGCATGGGTGGCACGCTTGCCGAGATCAAAGGCAGCGTGCACATCCCGATCAAGCCGGAGGCGGACTGGAAAGCGAGCGATCGCGACCGCCGCATCGAGCTGATGGACCAGGTCGACACGGGCATCGAAGTACCGATCTATCGGCTCGAGCACTACGACATCTCTGTCGAGTGGACCGTCCAGAACCTGAGCAGCGCGATGAGCGAGTTCCGCGTCGACCTCAACGGCGCGAACGAAATGTTCACGTACGACCCGTCGCTGATCATCCTCGATCCAACCGACGACGAAGCGCCGCCGACTCCGCCGCTGGCCGGCAACATCCCGATCAACATCGGCCCCAACGCGACGGTCAGCGGCACGTTCCGCGAGGACCAGCTTCGCGAAGCGGCGATCGACTGCGATCAGGTCACGCGCGGCAACGTCAACCCGTTCCGCGCGACGCTGACCACGTCGCGCCACGACGACGAGTTCCAACCGGTGACGCCATATGACTACGTCACGATGATGGGTGGCGAGCCCGCGGGTCCTGCGGTGCCGAGCATCGCGTGGCGCCAGCTCGTCCGCATCGACATCGTGTTCAAGCCGTCGACTCACATGCGCCTCGACTACACGGTTCGCGTGCGCGAACACACGGAAGTGATCCACGAAGAAGGCCTCAACGCACCGGCAGGCGAGATCGAGGTTTTGGATCCCGCACCGTACGTTCCGTAGCGGTTTCGCTTACGATAGCGATTGGATGGTGCGTAGTAGCCTGCTGCTCGTGCTGGCGCTGACGGGGACGGCGCACGCGCGTCCCGCCTCGACGGGATTCTTCGCCGAGGGCGGGTTCGGCGCCGTCGTGTTCTTGCCGCCCGACGGCAGCAACGCCGCGGTCGGTCCCGGCATGCAGGTCCGGCTCGGCCGCGATCTGTTCTCGTGGGTGTCGATCGGAGTTTTCATCGCGGCATCGAGCCACGAAGCGACGGTCCCTCCCCCGCCCGACGGCGAGTGGTTCCAGCTCTACCGCGGCGGCGGTGACATGAGGCTCGGTGGCCGCGCGAATGCGATCGCGTTCTTCGTCGAGGGTGGCGTCGGCGGCTCGCTGATGTCGTCGAACGTGCTCGAGAAGGTGATGACGGTCGAGCCCGGCGAGCGGTTCTCGATCACGTTCCACGCCGGCGCCGGTCTCGAGTACCAGCTCGAGAATCGCCACTACGCGCTCGGCGCCGCCGTCGACGCGTTCCTCGCGCCGCAGTTCGACAACATCAAAGCGATCGATTCCCGCATCTACCTGCGCTACACGTACGGCGGCGGCTAACCCGCTGCGACGGCGTGCGACCGATCCGGTCACGCCGGCGAGCCCGAACCGCTGGCGCCGTAACCGCGTTTGGTCTTGCGTCGCCGCCTTCGCGACATACATCGTATGTCATGGGGGAAGCGTCGCCGGTCGAGTATCACCAGCTCGCTCACACCAACGGTCGCACACGAGCGGTCGTCGAGGTCGTGCTCGCCGTCGCGCTCTGGTACGTGCTGCTCGAGATCCTGCTCTCGGGCGACATGGGCAGCGGCGACAACACTGCCGCCGAGCTGATCCTGATGGGCGTTGTCATCGGTGCGATGGTACCGGCGGCATGGCTCGCAGCACGAATCGTCGGGCGCAACCCGCGCCAGCTGTCGTCGGTCGCGAACCGCCTCCGCTGGCCGCTGCTGCGAAAGCTGCTGCTGATCGCCGTCCTGCTCTACGTCCTCGAGCTCGCCCTCAAGGTCGGCCTCGCGGTCGCACTCTATGGTGGGGAGGCCACGTTCTCCGAAGCGTCATGGGCAGGCTTCGCGACGTTCGTGCCGCTCGCGCTAACCATTCTCGTGACCGTGCCGCTGCAGGTCGCCGGCGAGGAGTACTTCTTTCGCGGCACGCTGCTCCAAGCGATCGGCGCGTTCACGCCGAACGCTCGCGTCGCGATCGTGAGCACGGCGGTCCTGTTCACGCTGCTGCACGGTGCCGACCTCGCCGCCACGATTGCAATCGGGATATTCGGCCTGGCAGCCGCGTGGCTGACCATTCGCACCGGAGGCCTCGAAGCGGCGCTCGCGTACCACGTCGTGGGCAACGTGTTCGGTTTCCTCGCCACTGCAGCAATCGGCGACGTTGGCGAGCTGCTCGAAACGATGAATGACGACACATCCTGGATCACGTTTGTCTTCGACGTGGCTGGTACGCTCACGTTCACCGCGATCGTCGTCAAGCTCGTGTCAGCGCAGCGCGCGCCGGCCGCTGCCGATCAGGTCGAACAGCACGCGGCGGAACGGCGCCTTGGCGTCGAGCATGCCGATCACGGCGGCAACCCCGAGCCGTTGACGCCATAACAGCATCACCTTCGCGGGCAGCTGCAGCCCGCCGGTAGCGAGCACGCGCGCGGTGCTCTCGGCGAACGTGCCCGCGTAGGCAGCGTCCCAATGGAAGTTGCCGTGTGTCGCGAGCGGCTTGGCCAGCGCGCCCTCCCATTCGCGATGTGCGGTGGTCGCGAGCGAATCGGTGCGGCGCAGCAGGCCCGCCTTCGCGAGCGCGACGCGAAACCGCTCTGCGCCCGCAGCGCGATCATCTTCGTCGAGCAGCCCCCACCAGAGCTCGCGATCGAGATCGCGGACCTCGTCGGGGAGCTCGAGGGCACAGCCGAAGTCGAGACACCACACGAGCACGTGGCCATCGGGCTCGATCTCGACGAGGAAGTTGCCCGGGTTCGGATCGGCATTGAGCAGACCGTGCGCGAGCGGCGAGCCCCATGCGAACTTGTAGATCGCTGCCGCGGCTTGTGCGCGCACGTCGGGCGCACCACTCGCGACGACCTCGACCATCGGCTTGCCCTTCGCCCGCGTCATCGTCAGCACGCGCAGCGACGACAGCTCGCCGATCACGCGCGGTACGCGCAGCACTTTGTCGCCCTGCCACGCAGCAGCGAACTTCATCTGCGCGGCCGCTTCGGCGTGGTAATCGAGCTCGCCACGCACGGCGTCGCTCAGCGTGTGCAGTGCGTCGTCTTCGAGCGCGCGGCCGATTTCGGCGCCCGCGAGCTTGCGCACGAACTCGTCGTCGTCGAGGTCGGCGCGCAGCTTGTCGGCGACGCCGGGGTACTGAACCTTGACGACGACGTCGGTACCGTCGTGCAGCTTCGCGGCGTGGACCTGGCCGAGCGACGCAGCGGCGATCGGCGCGGCGTCCCAGTGCGAGAACAGCGCCTGTGGTGCCTTGCCGAAATCCTCCTCGACGACAGCGGCGATCGCACCCGCCGAGATGGCCGGCGCATGATCCCATAAACCGCCGAGCACGGCGCGCGCTTGCGCGCTGGCACCCCGACCGCGGCCTAGGCTCGCGCCCGGATCGTAGGCTGCGAGCTGCGCGACCTTCGCGAGACCGCCCTTGAGGCGGCCCGCCTGCGTGGCGAGCGCGCGCGCCGCTTCTTCGTCGACGACGTGATCGTCCTCGTCGGAACCGATCGGGTCGGTGGTCAGCACCTGCTTTGCGCGTGCGATGAAGCGAGCGAAGCCGACTCTGCGCTCCGCCCACTTGCGTTCGTCACTCACGCGCGAGCTCCGCGATCTTGTGCACGCCCGATGGGTCGTCGGTCCAGAACAGCTCGACGCGGTTCTTGCCGGTCTTCTTCGCGCGGTATAGTGCTTTGTCGGCGCGGCGCACGAGATCGACGCCGTCCAACGCCTTGCTCTCGGGATACGCCGAGATGCCGAGCGACGCAGTGACCGCGAGCGCGCGCGGCGGCTCGTCGTCGGTCGTGATGCGCAGCTCCGCGATCCCTTCGCGAATGCGCTCGGCGAGGTTGTACGCGCCGACCATCTCGGTGCGCGGCAAGATCACCGACATCTCCTCGCCGCCGTAGCGTGCCGCGGTATCGACGCCACGCATCTGCGCTTTGATAACGTTCGCGATCGCACGCAACACACGGTCTCCGACGAGATGCCCGTAGGTGTCGTTCAGTTTCTTGAAATCGTCGACGTCGAGCATGATCACGGAGAACGGCGTGCCGTAGCGCCGCGACCGCTCGATCTCTTCCTCGATGCGTGCGTCGAAGTAGCGGCGCACGAATAGCCCGGTCAGGCCGTCGACCATCGCGAGCTCGTAGAGATGCGCGTTCTGCAGCGCCGCCGCGATCTGCAGCGCGAGCGACTCGAGTAGGCGCTGGTGCTCCGTCTTGAAAGCCGCGACGCGCGACGACTGCACGGCGACCACGCCGTCGCAATCGCCATACATGAACAGCGGCGCGCCGAGCCAGCTGTGCATGCCGTGGCTCGGGGTATCGGTCGGGACATCAGACTTCGTGAAGTCGTCGATCCGGCGCGCCACTGCGTGTTTCATCACCCAGCCTGCAGCGCCCTCCCCCGGCCGCATCGGATGGCGGAAGAACTTGTCGCGCACGCGATCGAACGCGTCGATCACCAGCTCGGACTCGCGCCCGGTGCGCCGGTGCACGAGCGTCACCGCCTCGGCCTCGGGAATCGCCTTACACATCTCGCGCGCGACGGCCTCGACGAGCTCCTCGCGCTGCAGTGACGCTGAGAACTTGCGAGCCGTCGCGTTGAGGATCTCGAGGTCGTTCACGCGCTCCTGTAGCTCGTGGCGCGCACGCGACAAGCGCGCGAACACGAAGTTGATCAACAGATAAGTCAGCGACAGCAGTGCGAAACCGAGCGGCTGCTCGGGATCGTAGAGCAGCACGAGCACTGCGCCGATCGGCATCAGCGATGCTTCTGCGACGATCCCCGGCAGCGCGAGCTGGCGCAAATACTCGCCCCAGCGATGCCCGAGCAGGCGCAGCCGCAGGCCCTGGATCGCGTAGTGCGCGAGCAGCAGTAACAGCGCGATCGCGACGACGCGCAGCGAGACCGCAACGACTTCGGCCTGCCGCCCGTACGCGACATCGTCGGCGCCGAACAGCCATGCACACACGACGAGGAGGCCGCCGCTCATGCCGCCGAAGTAGAGGACGTAGCCGAGCTCCGCCCACCAGCCGGCGGGATCGAGCTCGCCGCGCCGCTGCTTCGCGGAGAGCCGCGCAGAAGCGTCGAGCGTGAGCGCGAGTGCAACGAGCCGCCCTGCCTCGACCGTGCCCACGCACAGCGCAGCGGCGACGTAATACGCCGAGTCGAGCGACAGCACGCTGCCCTCGACCAGACGGAACGCGAGCGCGCGTGCCGTGAGAATCACGATCACGAACAGGATGATGGGCAGCGCGGGTGTCAACGGGTCGTTCGGAATCACGCCGAGCGCGGGCAGCCCGAGCACCACGAACCAACCGATCAGGCCGAGCGCGATCGTGAACGTGTGACCGATCCAGCGGTGCCAGCGGTGAGCGGTCGCCGGCGGAGCAACAGGCGGCTCCGAGTCTCGACGACCATTACTCGCCACGGCGCGGATGTATCAGAGTTAGCCGCCGAAAGCGCGAAAGCCTGATCACCGCACGAGACGCGGATTCCGAGGGCAACAGCCGCCACCATGCCTCCGAAAGCGCGAAAGCCCCCGCCACCAGAGGTGGGAGGGCTTTCAGTGGTGGTTGTGGTTCAGATATCGATGATCATCACGCCGCGCTCGCTCTCTTCGCGCGGAGGCGTGACAGTCGAGCGGGGACCGGTGTCGCGTTCCCGTTCGATGGGCATCTCGGCTCGACCCCGTTCACTCTCACGGCGTCGTTCCTCTTCTTTCTTGAGGATCTCTTCGATAATCCAGGGATCCAACATGGCGGACCGCCTTTCATGGGGACGGATGGTCGAGCCTAACTAATGCCTAAGTACTGATCGTTACGTAGCTCCTAACCTCCAACACTGCAACCCACGGGCCTTGAGACGCTGAGTCCCGCACGTCCATTCTAACGCATGGATTTTCGCGAGGCTCCATTTCGCGCACGCGATTTCTCATCACGCGGAGATCGTCGCAATCAGGGCAGCGCTCGGGTCTGCAACCCTCAGTAACGCACGCGGTCGTCACAGTTTACTGAACGCACCCGCCACGTTGTGCTGGTTCGCTACACCCTTACTTTTTTGCAGACCGGTAGTGACGAAACTGGCGCCTGGCACATCCACCAGGTGGGCAAATCCCCACATCGGTGGCTATCCGACCCGCCACCTCAATCAAGATCTTTGAGCTTCCAGACGCCGTCTTCTTTGATGAACTTCACCTCGAAACGATCGCCGTAGCTCATGCGTGCGTCGTTGCCGCGCTCGATGATCGGCTCGTCGACATTTGCCTCGAGCGTGTTCATCAGCGTCTCCATCTGGTCTTTGCTCGGCCCGGTGAACTGCGCCTTCATCTTTCCCTCGTCCATCTTCTCCGCGTACTGCTTCGGCACGAACCGCAGCATGATGTTCCAGCGCTCGAGCCGGAACGCGCGAATGAACGAGCGCAGCGCGCCCTTCGGAGTCGACTGATCGTAGAACGCGAGCGGGTTCGAGGCGATTCGCCAGCGCCCGCCTTCCTGCACCAGGCGCATCTGATCGCCGAGCCCGTACTCGAACTCGGCCGAGACCTCGAGGCTGCCGTGCTTGCCGCGCAAGCGCTCGGCCGTCTCGTCGACCTCGCGCGGGTTGTCGCGCATCATCCGCACGTAGTCCTCGCGCGACACCTTGCTGCGGAAGCTCGACGACATCAGGTCGTAGGCCTGCCCGAAATCGTGGTTCTTGAGCGCGCGGCCGTACTTGTCGAGCGTCTGCGAGGGCCCCTTGGGCCGACCGCAGCCGAGTGCCCCGAGGGAGACCACGAGGCAGATGCACAGAGCGCGACGCACCACGCGGTTATAGCGAAGGCCTGAGGGTCCCGCCACTCCGGGCTCGGAGATGATCGCCCGCAAACGTGCGTGTCGCCACGAGCGCTGCGAGCCCTGCCAGCACGAGCGCGCCTGCGGGCACCCACATCGCTTGGTAGAGCGAGGAGGCATCCGAGACGAGCCCGACCACGTACGACGCGGACGCTGTGCCGAATAGATGCATCGTGAAGATCACGAGGCCCTGCGCGGCGACGACTTTGTCGCGTGGCGCGAGGTCATCGACCGTTGCCGCCATCGGTGCGTGGTACCAGCTGAAGAAGAAGAAGTTCGCAGTGCCCGCTACGTAGTACAGCGGATGCACACCGTGCCCCGTCACGTAGCCGAGCACGTCACCGCGCGCTTCGAACGACGCGACCGCCTGCAGCTCGAGGCACGCGACCGTGCACGGCACGGCGAGCACCATGCCCGCGACGATGATCCACAGCCGTCCCGCGATCGATCGTCTGCGCAGGCGATCCGAGAGGCGCCCGCCGACGATGATGCCGGCCACCGCGCCGAACATCGTCACGATGAGCAGCTGCGTCGCGCTGTCCTTCGTCATCAGCTTCTCGCGCTCGAGGAAGTCGAGTAGCCACGCGTTGAAGCCGCCGGCGGCGAACGCCATCGCGGTCGTCGACACCATGAGCCAGCGCAGCGTGCGAATTCTCAGCAGCTGTCTGCTCTCGACGACGAACAGCCGGCCGAGCTGGAGGATGTAGCGCGGCAGTGTCACCTTGTCGTGCGGCGCCGGATGCGCGGGCACCGGAAGCGCGAGCAAAACCAGCGAGAGCACCACGCCGGGCACGGCGAGGATGACGACAACCGCAGGAAAGCCTGCGATCGCGCCAACGCCAAACCCGGCGACGCCACCGAGCAACAAGCCGAGGTTGAAGATCGCCATCCGGCTCGCCTTGTGCGGGCCCTCGTAGAGCTGGCCGAGGATCGAGTTCGCGACCGGCACGACCGCGGCGGTGCCAAAGCCGAGCAACGCGCGCGAGACTGCGAGCTGCGTCGTGTTTTGCGCGAGCGCACCGGCGGCGCCCGCGACGCTCGCGAGCAACATACCGAGCGCGATCACGCGACGACGATCGTAGCGATCACCGGCCCAGCCGAACGGCAGCGTCGCGATCGCGTGCGGGATCAAGAACACGGTCGTGAGCAGACCGAGCTTGGCGTCGCGCAGATCGAACGCGTCGCGCAGATCGGGGTAGACCGCGAACAGCGAGTTGCGCATCGCGTACGCGACGAGATTCATCAGGCCGAGTGCGACGAGGATCTTCGGACCGCCTGCGCGACGCATCCACAGCGATTCATGCGGCGACGGCTCGCTCGCCTCGCGGTCGCTCATCGCCTAGAGGCCCACGCCACGATCGCATCATGCCACGTGGGCGCGCGGAGCGACCTGCCCAGCACTGAAACGTCCGGCGCAGCGCGCCCCCAGATCAACCGCCCAGCCGCGGCAGACGCCAAGACCAGACGAAAAGGTCACTAGATCGCGCTCTGCACGAACGATCGCGCGAGCAGAACGCGATCCCCAAGACCTTCTCTGCGGCGTCTTGGCGATCTCCGCACCTTGGCGGTTCCTCTGAGGCGCGAAGTGCCTGTCGCGATCTGCAGCGCGACGCCGATCGCGCGTGCTACGGCGCGTTGTCTTCGGTCGCGGTCGATTCCTGGATCGAGACCGAGTACTTCACGTCGGCGTTCGCGTTCGCGTCGGGATTACGGATCTTGATCACGGGGCGCGTGTTCGGCGGCGCGATGCCGGCGAGCTTCTCGACGACGCCCTTGCCGCCCTTGTTCGCGATCGCGATCGACTTGCCGTCGATCAGCAGCTCGACATCGAGGTTGATCTCGGCAGGCGTATCGACCGACACGTCGATCTGCCGTGCGGTGCCGGCGGGCGCGAGTGCGAAGCAGTCGATGTCGCCCGGGCTCCACGTCGCGCGCACGACGGTACGGTCGGTCGGCATTAGGTGCGGCTTGTCGACGAGATCATTCGGCTCGATTTCCTCGTCGGTGCCGGCGACGCGCGCAGTCGCGTGCAGCGTGTACGCGGTCTCGGGATTCGACTTGTCGGCGCGCAGCGTGAGGTAATGGAATGGCGGCGAGCCGGGCGCCACGACCGGCAACAGGCCGCGCATCACGAGCGGCGCACCCTTCGGCGCTTTGCGTGTCGCGAGCGCGACACCGAGACCGTCGCTGATCTCGAGCTCGAGTGCGATGCCCTCGATCGCTGAGACGTGGACGTCGAGCAGATTCCTATCCGAGAGCGTCTCGATGGAGAGCTTCCAGACGTCGCGATCGCCGGACCAGCCAATGAAACCGGTCGCGTTATCGGCGACGATCAGATCGTTCGATGTGCCGCGATCGTCGTCGGGCTCGCGCTCGCTACCCTTGGCCGGATCGGCCAGCAGCGTCGACAGCTCGTAGACCGGCACCGCGACGGGCGCAGCGGGCTCCGCCGGCGGCGCCTTCTTGTTCTTCGCCGTCTTCGCGGGCTTCTTCTTGACCTGGCGCACGACGAGCGTGTAGCGACCGACGAGCACGCCGACGTTCGGCAGGCCTTCCTTGATGCGCGCTGCACCGCGATCCGATTTCGCGATCGTCGTGCCTGCCGAGTCGGTGAGCTCGAGCGCGAGGTCCATACCCTCGACGCCCGCGAGCGCAACGGTGAGCGCGCCCGGTCGATCGATCGTCAGGTGATAGAAGTCGACGTCGTTCTCGGGCTCGATCTTGCCGCGTGCGGTGCCGCCGATCGACATCGGCGTAGCGACCTCGTCGCCATCGTTCGGCTCGATCTCGTCGGCATTCGGCCCAGGACCGCGACCGGCGTCGAGCAGCTGCGGCTCCGTAATGACCTCGACGGGCGCAGCGCTACCCGTACGCTTCGTCTTCGTGCCACCGCCGCGACATGCCGCAGCGAGCGTCACCAGAGCGACGAGCACGAGCGCTTGCTTCATTGAACCTTCGACTTCTCCGCGAGACCGGCCAAAAACTCCGCTTGTGAAACCACCTGACCGTCGACTTTGATTTCACCCTTCATCTTGAAGATCTTGCCTTTGCGCAGCGGCACCACCTCGATGATGAGCTGGTCACCCGGCACCACCGCCTTGCGAAACTTCACGGCATCGATCGCCATGAACAGCATGACATGCGTCGTCGGGTCGAACTGCACGGCCTTCGACGCCAGGATCCCGCCAGCTTGTGCCATCGCCTCGATCTGCAGGACGCCCGGCATCACCGGGACGCCCGGGAAATGCCCCTGGAAGAACTGCTCGTTAATCGTGCAGTTCTTGAGGGCGAGCACACGCTCTTCAGACAGCTCGAGCACGCGATCGATGAGCAAGAACGGATAACGATGAGGCAGCAGACCCAAGATCTGCTCGGCCTTCATCACGGGTGGCGCATCCATGCGCCGAAGACTAACGCATTGCCCGCGCTAGCGCGCGCCCGTGTCAATGATCGTCGCGGGCGACGCTCGCGCGACTCAGCCAGCGATCACTTCATCTGCGCGTTGAGCTTCGCCGTGAGATCGACAGCCTTGTCGGCCCACACGACCGCTTCACGGTCGACGATGATGTTGACGCCCTCGGCCTTCGCCAGCGCCTCGATCTTCGGGCTCGCCTGCTTGAGCAGATCCTGGATCAGCTTCGCGCGCTCCTCGGCGAGCTGGCGCTCGAGCTTGACGTAGGTCTGTTGTAGCTCGACGAACTTCTTCTCGAGCTCTTGGCGCTTCTGCGCGAACACCTCGGGCTTGAGCACGGCCTTCTGCTTGTCGAGATCCGCGTCGGCCTTCTTGAGCTCTTCTTGCTTCTTGTCGAGCTCGGCCTGCTTCGTCTTGCGCGTCTTCTCGAACGCATCACTCGCGCGCTTGCCGGCCGGCGTTGTCGACAACGTGTTGTCGATGTCGATGACGCCGATCTTCGGCGCCGGTACGGCGCTCGTTGCAAGGCCCGACAGGAGCGGGCTCACCATCAAGCCAAGACCGAGACAACCAAGGGCTAGATACCGGTTCATGGGCACCTCATACGACGCTTTGGACGAACGGCCAACCGGATTGTTCAGAAGAAGTTGCCGATCGTGAATTCGAAAACCAGGGGATCTTCGTTAACTTGCGGGTCGAGCGGGATACCCCACTCGAAGCGGAGAGGACCGATCGGCGAGATCCA
>DATDCH010000934.1:0-3860 GCA_036524455.1 Kofleriaceae bacterium
CGAGGTACTTGCCGCGCGGCTGCGCCGTGCCGTCGGTGCCGGTGCCGTTCCAGCCAAACGTGAGCGCGCCGAGCGTGCCGGTCTGCTCGCCGCCGAACACGCGCTTGCCCCGGCCACCGGCCTTCGCGTCGAGCGTGTAGATCGCGAGCTCGACCTTGCCGGTCGGCTCGAGCGCGATGTTGCGCACCGCGATCTCGGTCGATTGCGTGCGGTCGTCGAACCGCGTACCGAGCTCCGTCAGGTAGACGTGCCCGGCGTAGACCTCGTAGCGACGCCGGCTGGTCTGGTTCTGCGAGTTGGTCGCGACCACATCGATCGTGTGCTTGCCCTCGGTGAGCTTCTTCGTCGACCAGTCGTACTTCAGCGTGCTCGCGCACGCGCCGGTGAGCAGATGGTCGTCGAGGAATAGCTCGACTTTCTTCACGCCGCCCGCCTGGTTGTCGCGCGCCTCGATGTTGATCGCCATCGCCGGCGCGACGTGCTGCCCATCGACGATGCCGTTGACCGCCACGCTCGTGACGTCCATCGACACGAGCCCGAGCACGGCCCACATGCCCTCGCCCTTCTCCGCGCCACCTTGGTTACTGCGATACGTGCGCCACGCGCCGTCCTTCGCTTGCTTGTCGACGAGCCACTTCGTGCCGCGATCGATCGCCGCTTCGCCATCGCCGTGGCCCGCGAGGCGCAGCGTATACAGCGTCTGGCCGGTCGCGAGCGCGTCGCTCTTGTCCTTATCGAGACCCCAGCCGCCGTCCTGGTTCTGGCGCGCGAGCAGGATCTTCTGCAGCCGCTGCGAGCTCGCCTCGCCGTTGCCGACGCCGGCAGCGACCAGGCCGAGCAACGCGAAGTTGACGTTCTGTAGATACTCGTCGCTCTTCACGGTCCAGTCGCTCGACTGCTTCGCGAGGAACTGTTCGGCCTTGCGCATCGGCGCGAGCCACTTGTCGTCGGCGGTGCGCGCGAACGCCTGCCGCCACGTCTGCATCGCCTGATACGTCGTCTGCATCGTACCGCCGGTGATCGGCAGTCGCGCGTCATCATCCGGGATCGAACCGTCGGTGACCTGCACGCCGATCAGCTCCTCGGCGTACCGCAGCAACTCGGCCTTGTGCGACGCGTTGACCCACGTGTCGTAGCGCGACCACGCCTGCCCCTGGAACGCGATGCCGGTCGTGCGGCCACCGGCGGTCACGCCCATCATCAGCGCGCGCGCCATCTCGTCGACGTCTTTCATCCCGACGTCGTACTGGTGGTGCATGCCGACCGTGAGTGCCTCCATCGTCACGGCTTGGACGTGACAACCGAAGCAGTTGTGCTTCGCGGTCCATTCGCGCGATGACTGGGTGAGATAACCGAGCCCCCGTTGCGCCGCTTTGCGTGCGTTCGGATTGCCGGTCACCTTCGCCTTCACAGGCGGCGCGACGCCCTCGCAGTTCAAGCCCTTAGCCGGGCGATCCTTGGCCGCAACACCCTCGGCTTTTGACGAGCATGCGGCCACCAACGACAACAGACTGACCCCGAGAAGTCTGGTGAGCATTGCCAGGCCAACGCACCAGTGCAAAGCACGGTCTATAATGATGGCGGTGCGCGCAGCTCTCCTTACGCTGGCTTTACTTGGCGCCACCGCGCGCGCAGAAACCCTGCAACTGGAGTCGCCGAGCGTTGTCGTCTTGGATTCGGAGTCCGGCGACGTCGTCTTCGATAAGGACGCCGATAAGGTCCGGCCGATCGCGTCGCTGACAAAGATCTTCGTCGCGCTCGTGCTGCGCAAGCACCGGATCGATCTCGAGGGCTGGACCGAGATCACCGACGTCGATGCGAAGGCGGCCGAAGGTGGCGCCGGCACGCGGCTGTTCCGCGGCGAGACCTTTCGGAACCTCGATCTGCTCCACGCGATGCTGCTGGTCTCCGACAACCGGGTGCCGACCGCGCTCGCCCGCTCGGTACTGCTGTCGCCACGCGAGCTGCTCGAAGAGATGAACGAGCTCGCCGGCAAGCTCGGCCTCGAGCACACGAAGTTCGAGGACGTCACCGGCATCACCGGCAATCGTTCGACCGCGCGCGAGCTCGCGATCGCGATGCGCGAGGTGCTACGCGATCCGGTGCTCGCTCGCATCATGCGCACGCGCTACGCGCGGATCACGCCGAAGAGCGAATCCGCGACGCTCGACTACAAGAGCACCGTGCTGCCGCTGTGGAACAAGCAGTTCAAGATCCGCGGCGGCAAGACCGGCACGACCGAAGGCGCCGGCCATTGCATGCTGATCGGTGCGCAGATCGATGGCCGCGCGGTCACGATGGCGTTCCTCGGCGGCGAGACCGCGAACTCGCGGTTTCTCGATTTCGCGCGCGTCGCGCGATGGCTCGATGGCCGCGGCGACGACCTCGGGCTCGTGGAGCGCTAGTCGAGCGACACGCGCGGGTCGTGGCGATCGAACAGCACGATCCGTGCACCGACGCGTGCGATCGCCTCGCCGGTGTCGCTTTCGTAGCGTGCGCCGAGCACGAGCGAGATTGGCCGATCGTTGATCGCAAGCATGATGCGCTCGAGGAACGCCTCGGCGCGCGCGCCCGGCTCCCAACCGTTGAGCGTGCTCCACACCAGGCCCGCCTCTGCGCGCAGGTCGCCGACGAGGCGGCCATTCGCCGATTCGAAGCGAAGGTTCGCCATCGCGGTCGAGAACGGCGCGACGAAGTGCTCGGTGATCTGCCGCGGGCTCTGCATCACGTCGACGTCCCAGCGCGCGCTCGGCCCGAACGCGAGGCGCCGGCGGAACGTACGCGTGCGTGCGAAGTCGACCATGCCGCCGAGGTTGACGATCCCGATCCGCGTCGTCGGCAGATCGCGCCACGTAACCGTACCGACCTCGGCGTACGCGCCGACGTCGAACGGCAGGAACACCTTCTTCGGCACGCCGAGCGGCAGCACGATGTGGCCGTCGCGCGCGTGACGCATGAAGTAGCCGCGGTAGATCGCGCCGGTGAACCGATCACTGAACCCCGCGTGCGTGGCGTCGAGCGCGACGTGCTCGAGCTTCCACACGAGATCGGGCTCATCGTCAAAGTGCATGATGTGACGCATCGCCACAGCGGCACCGAAGCCATCACTGCCTGCGGTCACCGAGATGCGATTACCCGGATCGAAGCACAGCGCGAACTTGCCGGCGCTCGATACGCCCGTGCAGTTCTCTGCGTGTGCGGTCGCGACCTGTGCCGCGACGATCAGGGCTATGAGCGTGGGCGTGGTGGTGCCCACAGACTAAATCGCAATCCGGCGTCCATCACGAACGCCCAACGATTAGGGACGCCCATGATGTCATCGCGCTTCTCCCCGCCGGCGGCGAGCTTGAGAGTGAGCGGTTGATCGTTGATCGCGAGGACGATCGCCTCGTACTGCACGCGAGCGCGGATGCGCTGGGCAAGCTTCTGGTCGTTGCGGATCGGCACGAGGTAACGCGGCATCTCGTGCACGAGCTCGAACCGGATGTTGTGGAAGCCGTCGTCGTCAGCGACGACATCGAGCTCCAGTGCGGATGCCGGTGTGACAGCCGTGCGATAGCCGGTCTCCTCGGTGTGCTGACCCTCGAGGCCGGCACCGGCGCGCAGCCGCACGAACGAGTCGAGCTTTGCCGACTGCCACAGATCGAGCGTGGCCATCGCGGTCGCGTGCTTCCAGATCGACGAGTGGCCGGTCGGTGTCGGGTGGATTTCGAGGCCGCCGGCTTCGGTCCACAGGCCGAGGTCGAGAACGAGGTCGTGACGGCGTGGCTCACCGACGAAGGTCGTGATGCGCAGCAGCGGATCGAGGAAGCGTCGCGACAGATCGTAGTGCGCGACCACGACCTCGGCGGAGAACGGCT
>DATDCH010000935.1:0-7260 GCA_036524455.1 Kofleriaceae bacterium
GTTCCGCGAAGGACTCAAAGAGCCGAGCTGCGAGTTGTGCGGGTGGGCGGGCCGATCTGCAGATGGTCGAATCCCATTAGAACTCGACCACGTCAACGGCGATCGAAATGACAACAGGCTCGAGAACCTTCGGATCCTTTGTCCCAACTGTCACAGCCTTCAGCCGACACATCGTGGACTCAATCAGAAGCGTGCTCGCACGAAACAGTAGTGCGTGGCGCGGGACTCGAACCCGCATGTCCTTACGGACAGGGACTTTTAAGGACCCCGCGTATATCCAAAATTCCGCCAGCCACGCGAACGGTCACGTTGTAGCACGCGAATCGGCACGCTCTGCATGACGTGCGATCGCGGCGACGATCGTCGGCCATAACGGCGCCGGCATGTCGTGCCCCATCCCCGCGATCGGCAACCACGTTCCACCCGTGAGCTGCGCGAGCTTGCGGCCCGCCGACAGCGGGAACATCGGATCCTTGCTGCCGTGGATCACGAGCGTCGGCACCTTGACGTCGCGCAGCTTCGGCCGCCGATCGCCTGAAGCTGCCACTGCCGCGAAGTGGCGCAAGAAGCCGCGCGGGTTGATGCCGCGCGAGTGCGCTTCTTCGCCGATCGCGCGCAGCCGTTCCCCGTCGTGCGGCCATGCCTTGCTACCGATCAGCGAGAACAGTTTCTCGACGTGCAGGCCCGCTTCTTCGGCGCTCTTCGGCGCGGGTGCGAACAGCGCGCGCAATGCGTAGGGCTCGGGCATGTAGCGGCGGCCGCCCGGCGTGGTCATGATCGTGGTCAAGCTGCGCACGCGATCGGCGTGCTCGAGCGCGAGGTGCTGGCCGATCATGCCGCCCATCGAGACGCCGACCATGTGCGCGTTCTGCCAGCCGAGCCCACTGATCAGGCCGATCACGTCGTGCGCCATGTCGCTGAGCGTGTACGGCGCGTCGACGCTGACTTTGGCAATACTGCGCAGCAGCGTCTTCACCGGCGGTGGCACGACCGCATCGAGCTTCGTCGATTGACCGATGTCGCGATGATCGAAGCGCACGACGTGGAAGCCGGCGTCGACGAACAGCTCGCACATCGCGTTGTCCCAGAAGATGCGCTGCGCGCCGATCCCCATGATCAGGACGAGCGGCGTGCCGCTGGTGCCGAACAGGTCGTAGGCGAGCTCGACGTCTTTCGTTGCGCCGTCACGCGCGACGTACGTCGCGACCCGCATGCGGCCCGTGGTCATTGCGACGGATTCGAATCGAGAAGCTGCGCCCACGCGATCTAGTTACCACTGCCCATGCCCGGGATGTTCGTCTTCAAGCAGGGTTGCTCGTCGTCGGGGCAGTCGTCCTTGGGTTTGTCGGCGGGCTTGTCCGCGGGTTTATCCGCGGGTTTATCCGCGGGCTTGTCGCCGGGTTTGGCCGTCAGGTCCGCGGGTTTGAGCGTCGGATCGCCGGGCTTGGTCACGTCGTCCGGCTTCTTGATCGCGGGATCGGGGACCTTCGTGACGGTGTTCGCCTTCGTCGGGCCCTTCTTCAGCGTTTCGGTGTACTCGATCTTCGCGCGGTTCGGCACGAGCTCGACCGTGCTGTCGCCGTAGCCCTTGAGCGTGAACTTGTACTGGCGCGGTGTCGTCGAGGCGTCGATCTTCATGCGCTGCGGCGCCGGGCCGAGCACGCGGTTCGCCGTCACGTCGGTAACGACCGCGCCGGGCGGCACGGAGTCGAGCACGATCTCGCTCTGCTCGGGTGCAGCGGCCGGCGCAGGAGGAGTCGGCGAAGGTGGCGCGACGGGTGCGACCGCCGGCGCCGAGCCGGTCGCGACGACCGCACTGCCCTCGCCTGCCGGCTCGCCACCCTTGAGCGCGAACACGGCCGCCGCGGCACCACCTCCGAGCAACACGACCGCACCGATCACGAGTGGAAGCTTCGAGCGCTTCGCCGGCGCGACCTCCGCAGCCGCTTCGGGAATCCTGAGGTCGCCGGTCCACTGCGTCTTCACGCGACCGGTTTCGGGCCGCGAGCGCTGCGAGGTGGGGCCGGTCGCAGCACGCGTTCGGATCGTCTCGGCGGGCGATGGCACGTTGGCGGCGCGCATCGGCTGAGATTTGTCGGCCGCCGGTGGATCGCCGGAGACCTGACGGACCGCGTTCGCGAAGTCTTCGATCTTCTGCCAGCGCGCGTTGCGATCTTTTTCGAGCGCGCGATCGATCACCTCGGCGAGTGCGCGCGGTGCTCCGATTTGATCGAAGACCTGCGGCGGAATCGACGGTGGCTGCTCGGTGAGGTGCTGCGACAGCACGCCCATGAAGTTGTCGGCTTCGAACGGTACGCGATTGGTGACGAGCTGGAACAAGATGCAGCCCATCGCGTAGATGTCGACGCGATGATCGACGTTCTCGCCGCGCGCCTGTTCAGGCGACATGTACTCGGGCGTGCCGAACAGCATGCCGGTCTTCGTCAGCTTGCGGCCGCCCTCTTCGGAGGACACGTCGGTGAGCTTTGCGATGCCGAAGTCGAGCAGCTTGACGAAGTCGTGGTCGCCGAGGAAATCGATCAGGTAGACGTTCTCGGGCTTGAGGTCGCGATGGACGATGCCGCGCGAATGCGCCGCGGCGAGCGCGCTGCAGATCTGCAGGAAGATCTTCTTCGAGCGCGACCACGGCAATAGCTGGCCGGAGAGCTTCGCGCGCGCGACCGCATCGTGGAGGTCGTTTCCCTGCAGTAGCTCCATCGCGAAGAACACGTGGCCTTCGGGCGTGACGCCGAAGTCGCTGATGTCGATCACGTTCTCGTGGCGAATGCGCGATGCAGCCTTCGCCTCCTGCATGAAGCGATCGACCAGATCGGGTTTGCGCGCGAACTCGCCGTGCAGGACTTTGAGCGCGACCTGTTTCTCGAGGATCGTGTGCATCGCGAGATACACCGCGCCCATGCCGCCTTCACCGAGCTTGCGCACGATCTTGTAGCGGCCCGCGACCGACGCACCGAGCAATGGATCGGGCGCTTCGGGCAGGTACGACGTCTTCGCCTTCGACGCGTCGGTCTTCGCGCGCGACATGTCACTACTCGGCACCGGCGTGCCCGTCGCGGCAACCGGCTGACCTCCGGTGGGACGGACCGTACGACCCGGAGCTGTCCCGAGTTGGGTCTTCTTGTCGTCGGCCACCGAGTCGGGATTCTAGCAGCTCAGGGGGCGGGCTGATCGATCCATTCAGAGGCGCGGATCATCGCCGAGCAGACGTGCTGCACGAAGTCGATGCGGACGTTGCGGTCGATCGGGCTGCCCGGCATTCCACCGAGGCCCTCCCCGACGACGTTGAAGGTGCTTTCCGGGCGGATTTGTTGGCCCAGCGCGTACTGCAGCGTGAGGCGGACTTGCTCGCGGATCTCGGGGTCGCCCCGACCGTGATGTACGCCCAACAGGTAGGAGGAAATCATCGTCTCGGTACGCGACCCGGCCGGCGTGTTGTAGGGCGGCACGAACGGGGTGAAGTTGTAGGCGCCGACCCAGTCGTCTTCATCGGGGTGATCGCCGGTGTGCGGCTGCTGCATGCGCAGGAACTTGCCGTAGCCGTCGCAGAACTCGCGGTACTTCGGCTTCTTCGCCGCCGGCCACGCTGCCTCCGCCGCGATGCACGTCCAGTGCTCCTCGCCGTAGAGGAAGCCCCCGAGAAAGAACTCGTACCAGTCGACGAGCCAATCGAGCGCCATCTCTGCGCTCTTCGCGTACTTCGCTTCGCCGGTGACGACGTGCATGCGCGCCATCGCGAGCGCGGCTTCGCCCGAGTAGTAGAGCAGCTCGGCCTTGTCGTCGTATTGCTTCGTCGTCGGGTTGTAGACGTGACGGAACGAGCCGTCGGACCGCTGCATGTAGAGGATGAACGTCGAGAACTTTGTGGCGAGCGGCAGGTAGCGTTTGTCACCGGTCGCGCGCTGGTACTCCGCGAGCGCGACGACGGTAAGCGCCGTCGAGCCGAGGTGTGCCACCGGCTCGTGCTTGTCGAGCACGCAGTCGAACGCTTGGCCGTCGGGGAGCGTGCCAGCGCAGCGACCCGACGCGAGCAGCTCGGCGAGGTGTGCGAACGCCCGCTCGATCGGCTCGCGCAGCCACTCCTCTTTCGTGATCCGGTACAGCTCGGCGAGGAAGTACGTCGTGCCCGCGTGGCGCGGCATCGAGTACGCGCCGCTCGCCGGGTTCGTGCGATAGCCCGTGTTGAGATCGTGCTCGTAGATGTAGCGGCCGTTCGCCGCGAGATGCGCGACGAGATAGCGGCCACCCTCGAGCGCAGCCGCGCGTAGCGTCGCGGCGTCGAGCTTCGGCGGCGCCGGGATGCCACGCGTGAGCTGGAGCGGCGGCTTGGTGCGCCGATCTTCGGGCTGCTCGACAAACGTGTCGGTGCGGAACCGAAACAGGTCGGCGCGCGGGATCGCGTAATTGATTCCCGCGCGCTGGCCGACGATCAGCGCGATGCGCTGGAGGTCGACGCCCATCGCGAAATCGGGCAGCGCTTCCGCCGGCCGCTTCGTCGACAACTGCTTCGTCGCAACGAGCTCGTGCGGCAACAGCATCGCTCGCTTGCCGTTGTGGTCGGCGCCGATGCCTTCGATGCCGGGATTGACCGCGAGCGCTTCGCCGATAAACGGCAGCGCGAGCTTCGCGAGCCAGTGCGCGTCACCGAGCGGCGCCCGCCCGATGATGACGTCGACCTGCAGCCGCGCCTTCGCCTGCGACAGCGGGATCAGCGTGCGCACCGCGCCTTGCGTGCGCAGCGACGCCGCTGCCGAGTCGACGGCGGCCGCGAGGTTATCGCCGTAGCCATCGACGCGCGCGATCGACCGACCGTCGACCCACACCGTCACCGCGACGCCACCAGGTCCGCGCTTCACCGTGCACGGCGCCGGAGCTTGATCGAGCAGCGCGGCGCGCAGTGGTGTCATCACCGCGGTGCGCTCCTCGTCATTCAACCGATCCGGCGGCGGGATCCGATACGCACCGTAGACGAGCGCCGTGATCAGCAGGAACACTGCACTCGGCAGCGTCCATACGAGCATGATCGCGAGTCGGCGACGCTTCATGCGAACGCGTACGCCCGTCGGCCCGAGCGCGTCATGAGGTACTTGATCTGGAACAGCGGCAGCAGCGCGACGAGCTCGACGACGAGCGCCACGCCGATCAGCGCCGACATCGCAGCCGCCTTACCGAACGCGCCGTAGACGCCCGACAGGAACGCCGCCGATACGAGCACCCGGATGATCAGCAGGATCGTGATCAGCACGAGCAACGACGCCGCGATCGTCGCGGCCCACCAGCCCCAGCGCTGCACCTTGGGCGAGCGGACCAACCGCGTCGCCATGCCGAGCGCCATCACCTGCATGAGCACCGGTAGCGCCCACAGGTGAATCGTCGCGCTCATCAACCGATTCGGGATCACGTACGTGAGCACGTAGAAGTAGATGATGACGAACAGCTGGTTCAGCCCGAGATAAATGTAGGGCCGCACGTCTCGGCGCGCCGGCTCGACAGCGGGCGTGATCGGCGCTGCGGGCGTGCGCGGCTTCGGCTTGTTCGCCGGCTGCTTGGTTGCCTTCTTCTTGCGGCCTGCTGCCATGGCCGCGCGAGCATACAGCGTTGTAGTGAGGGTGCGTAGGCGTTGGCGTAGGCGTAAGCGTAGGGGCGTTGGGCTTGCCCGTCGTTCGTGGACACCTCCTTAAGGCAGTGAACTCCCAGAATGAGGTGACGTGTGAGGAAAGCGCAAACGGCGGACGTTCAGCAAGGAGTTCAAGCGGGAGGCCGCGAGGCTCCTGCGCGACAGCGGCAAGCGGTTCACGCAGATCACCAGCGAGCTCGGCGTGCAGGTGAGCGTACTGCGCGGCTGGGAAGCGATGGTCGAGGCCGAGGAGAAGTCCGGCCTCAAGACCGAGGAGCAGGCCGAGCTCGAGCAGCGGCGGAAGACAAGGCTCGGCTGGAGCGACTGGGACCACGGCCGACCGTGATGGCGCTCGGCGGCAAGTCGCTCGACGATCGCTGCGAGCCGACGTGGATCGAGCGCGGCCAGCACACGCAGGCGGAGGTGCGTCATTGTCAGAAGCGTGGCGTAGGATCGATCGGTGGAGTCGTCTGGAAAGCGGACACGCGGTCCGAACAAGCAGACGCCGTGGTCGCGCAATCCCGACGACGGTCTGTCTGTGTTACGCCTCGCCCTCGACACCAGCGATCCACGCCAACGCGCACGAATCGAGGCGATGTTTGAAGGTGCACACACGATCCGCCGCGCCGTTCAGCGCGACGCTCGTGATCGGTGTCGCGCGTACGGGGCTGCGACCCACGAGCGCGCGCGCGATGTCGCCGCGGTTCGCGAGCGGGTCGGGCTGTCGAAAAAGGCGCTCGAGCAAGCGGCCTGGGACCACCTCGACGCGGCGCCGCACCTGCGGCGGTTCGTGACCAAGGCGCTGGCGCAGCACATCGCCGATGGTGTCTGGGCGCCGACCGAGCGGCACCTGTTTCGCGACGCGAGCGGGTCGCGCCAGGGTCTACTTCGCGTTACCGGCTGGTACGACTTCAAGCGCTTGCCAGGCCGCGCGCGCTCGCACACCAAGCAGCGCAAGTGGGAGACGTTTCGCCTCCACGGTACGCTGCAAGGTCACCGCGCGGCGTACACCGATCGCGACGGCGACTTCGTGCAGCCGCGTCACCTTCGCTCGATCACGAGCGATGCGTGGTGGAGCTACGACGGGCCGCTCGCCGTGGTGTTCACGGGACTGGCCGACGGCACGCTCGTCCTGCCGGTGCGGTTGCCGACCGCGCCGTCGAATCAACCGACCCTTGACTACTACCTGAGCGATCCGAGCGCCTGGCACAAGATCGATCTGGTCCGTCGGCAGGATGCGCATGCTCCGGGCGGCTGGCGCTACGAGGCGCACCTCAGCGTGCTGACCCAGCCCTACGTCTCACCGACGACGGCGGCGCGTCGAGCGCGAGCCGCGATCGCCACCATCGATCGGACGGCGGGCATCGACGTCAACGTCTCCAACGTCACCGTCGCGTCGCACGACACCGGCCGCGACGTCCGGCTGACGCGGGTGGAGCGTGACGAGCCCGCGAAGGCCCAAGACCGCAAGCGGTCCAAGCGCGAGCGGCGCCGCAAGCGCGAGCTGGACCGCTCGCGACGTGCCGCGAACCGCGCGCAGTATCAGCTGTCCAAGCGCCAGCAGAAGCGCGCGCGCCGTCGCGAGGTGGCAGGCCTACGCCCGGTGGACGTGATTCCGATGGGAC
>DATDCH010000936.1:0-8121 GCA_036524455.1 Kofleriaceae bacterium
CTGCTTCGCGCGCGCGAGCGACTTCTCGGCGCAGTCGCGCGCCTCGCCGAGCTTGCCGCGTGCGGCTGCGATGCGCGCGCGAAACACGAAGCTCTCGCACAGCACGTAGCGGCTGCCGGTACGCTCGAGCGTCGCGATCGCTTCGTCGAGCAACGTGGCCGCGTCGTCGAGGCGGCCGAGCTCGATGTAATAACCGGCCAGGTTCGATGCGGCGAGGCCATCGCTCGCGGCCGCGCTCATGCGGGCGGCGAGCTTGCGCCCTGCAAGTGTGGCATTCACGGCTTGCTGGATCTCGCCGAGCACGCCGTAGACGACGCCGAGGTTGATGTTCGCGGTCAGCTGCATGTTGAGATCGCCGAGCTCGACGCCGATCTCGAGGTTGCGCTGGTTGCACCGCAGCTGATCGGAGAACCGGCACGCACGCATGTACGTGCCGCCGAGCCGCGACAACGCCTGCGCGAGATCGCGGCGGTGCGGCGTCTGCTCGAGCACCGAGACCGCGCGCTCGCAGTACGGGTGACCCTCTTCGACGTCACCGAGCTGATAGCCGAGCGTCCAGCCGAGGCCGGCCCAGAGCAGCGCGACCGTGCGCGGATCGGCAGCGGCCCACGCGGCGGGTTGACCGCCCGGCGCGGCGATCGCGAGGCCGGCCTTGTAGCGCGCGATCGCGTTCTGCGTGTTGCCGCGCTTGCTGGCCGCCGCGGCGAGCTTGTAGAGCAGGCGCGCGCGCGCCGAGTGGTCGTCGTCCTCGGTCTCGTCGAGCGCGCGCTGATAGACCGGCTCGGCGGCCTCGTAGCCGTCGGTGTGAGTGAGCGCATCGGCAAGCGCTTCATCGAGCACCGGATCGGGCACGGTGATCAGTGCGCCGGCCTTGCGCAACGCGCTCGTCGCTTCGCCGTACGCGAACAGATCGAGGCAGTGCTTGCCGGCCTGGCGATAGGCGAGGGCAGCACGTGCGGCATCACCGGCGTGCTCGCGATGGTGCGCGACCGCGAGCAGGCGAGGTGCGTCTTGTTCTGCGGTGCGGGCTTGCTCGTCGAGCCAGCTCGCGACGATGCCGTGTTGCGCGCGGCGCTCGCGGGCCGGCAGCCGTTGATACGCGACGTCGCGCACGAGCGCCGATGTGAACTGGTAGTAGTCGTCGGCGACGATCGCGCGTGCCGCGGGCGCGACCACACCGCTGCGCTCGAGGTCGGCGAGCGCGCCGTCGAGCTCGGTCTCTTTGAGCGCCGGGATCAAGCGCGAGATCGCGCCGCGCCAGAACCCGTGGCCGATCACGGCGGCCGCGGTCGCGACCTGGTTCGCGGTCGGCGGCAGTTGATCGAGGTGCGCCTGCACGACCGCTTCGATCGACGTCGGCAGCGCCGCGCTGCCGCTCGCAGCTTCGCGTGCGAGCTCCTCGATGAAGAATGGGTTGCCGGCCGCGCGCTGTACGATCGCGGCGATCGCCGCCGTGCCGGCATTCGGTGCGATCATGCGCGCCACGCGTGCGGCAACCTCGTCGTCGAGCGGCGCGAGCGTCACGACCTCGATACCCGGCACGAGCGGATCGGTCTGCTCCGCGCGGGCGAACGTCAGCACCGCAACCGGGACGCGCTCGAGGTTCGCGCGCAGATATGCGAGCAGCGCGCGCGACGTCGGGTCGGCCCACTGCAGATCTTCGGCGACGACGACGACGGGACGATGCGTTGCGCGCGTCTCGAGCCAGCGCCGCGCGTTGAGATCGCGCTGGGTCGGCTCGCCCGCTGTGGTCGCGGTGAACCAATCGGCACTGCAGCTCTGCACGATCGACAGCGGCGCGGGCTCACCGACCGGCGACGTCACCGCGACGAGCCACTCGACGTCGCGGCGCGCGTTGATCGCGGCCATCACCGCTTTGCGCAGACGCGTCTTGCCCGAGCCGGCGCCTCCGCGCACCTCGACGAACACCGGCGTGCGCTCGCGAAACGCCCGCTCGAGATGCGCGTCGATCGCGGCGAGCTCTGCCGCGCGCATCGATTCGATCGCGACCTCGTCGACGAGCTTGCGCGTGCCGGTGATGCGCCGCCCATCGCCGCCCCGTGTCAATGATCCGTCGGGGCCGGACTCATATCCGGCGCCGACGGCGGCCTCGATCGCGAACCGTGCGGCGAGCTGGCGCGCGGTGGTCTTGCTCGCCCAGATCTGGCCCTCCGGGGCATCGTGCGCGAGCGACGCGGCGATCGCCGCCGAGTCCGGCCCTGCGAGCTCGTTGTCGCTCGGCCGCAGCAAGATGCGCGTGGTGTCGAGTCCGGCGCGACCGCCGAACTGCTTCACGATCGCGAGTGCGGTGTGCGCGGCGCGATCGGCGTCGTCGCCGCTCGACCGGGTCGCACCGAACAGCGCGACGATCTCGCCGGGCACCACGCGAATCGGCGTGCCACCCGCGTCGGCGACGAGCCGCTCGGCCTGCTCGGTGTCGCGCGGTCCGCGGTTCGCGTACCAGACCAGCGCGGTGGTGACGCGCAGCTCGGTGCGGCGCACGAGCGGCGCTGGTGTCGTCGAGTCTTGCGTCGACAGTCGCTCGTGCTTGCGCCCCGGCACCGCGAGCGACAGCGGTGCGCCGCGCGCGGCATGCGCGAAGCCATCGGTCAGCCGCTCCATCGTCGGCGGGCGCACGTGCGGATCCGAAGCGACGCCGCGCTGGAGTACGCGATCGAGCGCGCCGCGCACCGCGGTCGTCGCGAACGTGTCGGGCAGGCCCGGATACGATGGCCGATCCTTCGCGAGCTGCATCGCTGCTTCGAGCGTGCGCGCGGCAAACGGCGGCTGACCCGCGATCAGCTCGTACGCGAGGCAGCTCACCGCGTAGACGTCGACGCGGTGATCGAACGGCTCGTGACGCAGCACCTCGGGTGCGAGGTACGCGGGCGTGCCGACGATCGAGTGCTTGCGATCGACGACCATCGACGCGACGCCGAAGTCGGTCAATACCGCGCGGCCTGCCGCCAAGATCACGTTGTCGGGCTTGACGTCGCGATGGATCACGCCGGCGCGATGGGCGGCCGACAGCGCCGAGCCGATCTGCACGATGATGTCGACGATCTGCGCGAGCTCGAGCGGTTCGCTGCGACCGGCGATAGTTTCCGCGAGCCGCTCGCGCAGCGTGTGGCCGCGTACCAACTCCATCGTCACGAACACGAGCTCGTCGTCGACGCCGATGTCGTGCACGCGACACACGTTCGGATGCGAGACCCGGCGCGCGAGCCGAACCTCAGCCTTGAGGCGGCGCTGGAAGTCGGCATCGCGGCCGAGGTCGGGGCGCAGCAGCTTGAGCGCGATGTCTTCGTCGAGGTCGTCGTCGTGCGCGGCGTACACCGCACCCATGCCGCCTTGGCCGACGAGCTCGGTGATGTGATAGCGACCGGCGAGCAGCGTGCCTTCCGGCAGCTCTTCGAATGGTTCGAGCGTCAGCGTGCCCGTGCCAGACGTGTCCGCGGTCAGCTCCGCGAGTGCGGCGGTCGGCGCGAACGCCTCGCTCGCGCGCGCCTTCTTCGGCGGCGGCGTACCGATCGCGCTCGGCGCGCCGATGTGCGTCTGATGCTCGGGTTCGGGCTTCTTCGCATGCTCGCTCGCGTCGGCTTGTGCTGCCTCGATGTCCCGGCGCGCCGCTTCGACCGCGGCCGCCGCGGCGACGCGCAGGTCGATCTCGGTCGCTTTGTCGCGCAGCACGTGCTCGCCGGTGACAATGCGATCGAAGTCGTCGTGCTGGCGGACGACGTGCGCGGACGGTTCGCGCGAGCGTCGTGGCAGTTCGCCGCTCACCGTGCGCGGGAGCTCGATGTGCTTGGTACGTGACCGTGTGGGCAGGGCGGCCTCGTCGGTCTGATCGCGCTCGAAGTCATCGGCCGGCGGTGGCTGATAGCGCTGCGCTTCGGCGGTCGCGTCCTTCTCGAAGTCGACGTGCGGGCGTGCCGCTTCCGCGGTCTGGTCCTTCTCGAAGTCGACATAGTGGCGCGACGCTTCGGCGGTTGGTTCGTGCGCCGCGAAATCGCGCGCGACCTCGGTCGGCTTGCGCGATCCGAACAGCGACTCCGCCGGAGTCGGCGGCAGGTCCTGCGTCCCGCGCGGCGGATCGATCAGCGGCGGATCGACGACGACCGCATCGGCCCCAGCCGCAGCTTCGCCGTCCTGTGCGGCCTCCACTGCCGCGGCAGCCGCGTCATCGAGGTCGAGGTCGGTCCTCGGACCGGACCCACCATCCCGGTCGACCATGAGACCGCTATCGTAACCGATTCCGGCTACTGCTTGGCGTGGGTGGCCAGCACCTCCGCGACGCACAGTGTGAGCTTGCGCGCCGTCGGAATATGCAGGAACTCGTTCGGCCCATGCGCGTTCGAACCGGGTCCGAGCACACCGGTAATGCAGAACTGCGCCTTGGGAAACTTCTCACCGAGCATGTACATGAACGGAATCGTGCCGCCTTCACCCATGTACATCGAGGGCTTGCCGAAGTGGCGCTGCGAGGCCTCGTCGAGCGCCTTCTCGAGCCACGGTGCCATCTCGGGAGCATCCCAGCCGGCATTTGCGCCGATGTCGGTGAACGACACCTTGGCCCCGTAGGGCGGATCCTTCTCGAGCGCTTCTTTGACCGCGGCGGCCGCAGCCTTTGGACTGACGCGCGGCGGGATCCGGATCGACAGCTTCACGCGCGTGAACGGGCGCAGCACGTTGCCCGCGTTGCCGATCGGCGGCCAGCCATCCGCGCCCGTGATCGCGAGCCCGGGTCGCCATGTGCGGTTCAAGATCAGCTCGACGTTGTTGTCGACGACCGGCTTGACGCCGGGCTGCAGCGGGAACTTGTCGAACACCTCGTTGCCGATCACCTGCGCGGTGCGCTCGGCCTGCTTGATCCGCTGCGGCGGGATCGGGGTCTCGAGCGCGGCGAGCTTGATCTTGCCGGTCGCGCTGTCGTCGAGCCGGTCGAGCAGCTGGCGGGTGATCCGCTCGCTCGCCGCGATCACACCGGTGCCATCCCCGGAGTGCACGCCTTCGGTCAGCAGCGACACTTCGAGGTTGCCGATCACGAGCCCGCGCAGCGACGTCGTCGACCACAGCTGATCGTAGTTCGCGCAGCCCGAGTCGAGGCACACGACGAGCGACAGCTCGCCGATGCGTGGCGCGAGGTGATCGATATACGCGGGCAAGTCGTAGCTGCCCGACTCCTCGCACGCCTCGATCAACACCACGCAGCGCGTATGCGGAAACTTGTCGCGGCGCACCGCATTGATCGCGGTCAGCGAAGCGAAGATCGCGTAGCCGTCGTCGGCGCCACCGCGGCCATACAGCTTGTCGCCTTCGATCACCGGCGTCCACGGGCCAAGGCCCTCGCGCCAGCCCGCCATCTCCGGCTGCTTGTCGAGGTGGCCGTACAGCATCACGGTGTCGTCCTTGCGGCCGCCCGTGCCGGGGACATCGATGAAGATGACCGGCGTGCGTTCCTTGTCGCCGTCTTTCAGCCGCACGACCTCGAGCGTCGCGCCTTCGGGCAGATTGTTCTTCGCCCAGCCGGCAAGTAGATCGACCGCACGATCGACGTGGCCGTTCTTCTTCCAGTCGGGATCGAACATCGCCGACTTGTTTGGAATCTTGATGTACTCGACGAGCGTCGGGACGATCGTCTTGGCGAACTGTTCCTCGACCCATTTCGCGGTGGCTTCGGTGACCGACATGCGAGGGGCGTAACACGGATCGGTCCCTGCGGCGACGGGAGCGCCGTCCCTCGCAGCGAGTTTCACCTGTTCGTGGGGCGTGTCATCGCGAGGCGCGAAAACGCCCTCGTCCGTCACGCGGACCTCGCCGTCCGTCGCGCGGATGTTCGGACGGACACGCTCGACGACGATCGAATCGATTCGCGAGCTTCGCGCGCGCTGTTCGCGGCACGCACGCTGCAATGCACGCGACGCATGACAAACCTTCGCCTAGCTTCCACCTCGCTCCTCTTCATCTCTGTCATCGTCGCCGCGTGCACGGACGATCCGGCCACGCAGCCGCCGATCGATCCGCCGCGCGACATCCCGATCGATCCGTCGGGCCACTACGCGGTCACGAGCTCGTTCGCGCTCGCGTCGGTGCCTGCACCCGCAACCGAAGTGCTCGCCGAGCTCGCCGCCGCGACCGATGGGTCCGACGATCCGAGCCGATACTTGATCGATCTAATGATCGCGAAGCTGCCCGAAGGGCCGACGCGCACGTACGCGACCGTCGTCGCGCCGTACGTCGCCGCGTACCTCAACTTGCGCATCGCGACGGTCGCGCCAAAATTCATGGACGGTGCGCGCGCGCTGTCGAATGGCCTGACGCGCATCGCGCAGCGCTTCGGTACGAGCGAGACGTTCGCGATCGAAGCCGACGCCGCGTTCGACGCTGACGAGATAGCCTCGCTGTCGAGCGACGGCCGCGTCGGCTCGCTGCGCCGCGCGATCGTCGGTTTCCGCTTCGACCTGCACGCGGGTCGCGACGTCGCCGAGGTCGGGTTTGCCCCGCTCGGCATGCCCGATCTCACCGGCGATACGCGCGTCGTGCTCGACGGCGAAACGCTCGTCTTCGATCGCCACACGATCGCACTGCCCTATACAAGGCTACTGCGCCTCGGCTTCGACTTCGCGGTGATTCCCGATGTCGTGCCCGGCGCGCACGATCTCGCGAAGGCGCTCGCCGAGCTCGTCGATTGCGATCAGCTCGGCGTCGTCGTGTCGGACTGGATCGGGCTCGGCTCGCCGAGCTTCTACGCGACCGGCTGCAAGCTCGGGCTGACCGCGCTCGCGTCGCGCATCTACGATCGCATCGCTGCGATCGATGCGGCCGCGCTGCCGCTCGACGCCGGTGGCGAGGCGTGGGCGGTCGACGTGAACGGCGATGGACCGATGGATTCGATCACGCGAGGCACGTGGACGGGTGATTTCGCGGGGATTGCCATCACCTCGAGCTTCGAGGGCAGTCGGCGCTGAGTCGCGCGCTTACGCGACGTCGCGTGCGCGGGTATTACCTCATGGTATTATCGAGAGGATGGCCAAGCTCGTGGTCAAGACCGTGAAACTGCCCAAGGCGCTGGCTGCCGCGTTGAAGCGGGTGGCGAAGCAGCGCAGCTGCTCGGAGTCAGAGCTCATTCGTGAAGGCATCGAGCGCGTGACGAGCAGCGAAGACGACGGCATCGATATGGTTGCCGCGATCGGCGATGGCTTCGGCATTGTTCGCGGCCCCGGCGACCTCTCGTACAACAAGAAGCACATGCAGGGCTACGGGCGCTCACGGAACCAGTGAGTCGGTGACCCGCGGCTCTCGCGTAGCGCAGACAGAGCAGCTTTGAATGCGAGGACGCGCAATTGTTGACAGCGGGTTTCTAGTCGCTCTGCTGGACGGTTCCGATCTGCATCACAACTGGGCTACTGAAGTGGCGCCTCGGCTGCGTGGCCCTTGGTACACCGCGGAAGCGTGCATCAGCGAGACGTTGTTTCTCGTGAAGTCCACCGGCCGAGCGGGGGTCGAAGAGCTACTCGAGTGGCTCGACCGCGGGGCTCTCGTCAGCCGCCATCTGCTTCCAGACGAGCTTCAGCCTGTACGTGCGGAGCTCTTGCGGTACTCCGACCGTTTGGTCGACTTCGCCGACGCATGCATCGTTCGCTTAAGTGATCTCGAGCCGAGGCTCCCGGTCGTGAGCGTCGATACGAACGACTTCGCCGTCTACTTTCGTTACCGGCGAGACCGCCGGGTGTTGGTTCCACCAAAACGCTGAGCGGCGTAGCGCTTTCGCGCTCGGTGCTCGATTGTTAGTCCCAAGCGATTCGCTCGAAGATCGCGCGTAGCCGGTCGCCCTTCGCCGGATCGACCGAGGCGACCCACGCGATGCGGCCTTGCAGGTGCCCGCGGAAGTTGGCGTGAGCGTCGCGGTTCTGCGGGGCTGGGCCGGTGCGGATGCAGTTGTAAAGGGTCGCGCGCAGCCGGTCGAGCTCGACACGCGGCACCGCGAGCTTGTCATTGATCGTGAGCCCGCTGACGCGCTGCCCGCCGCTCGCCGTCATCACGCGGGCGGACGATAAACGATCGCGGCGACAGCGATGCGTCGCTCAGCGCTCGATGTCGATGCTGTACTTCAGCGTCATC
>DATDCH010000937.1:0-3263 GCA_036524455.1 Kofleriaceae bacterium
GCGAAGTCGCGGCGGTGAAACAGCACGCACGCGAGTGCGAGCAAGCCGACGATCCAACCGAGCGCGTGCAGGCTCGACACCGCGACGTAGCCCCACGATACGAACTCGCCGTGCACGGTGACCGCGACATCGTCGACGACGCGACCCGACGGCGAGAACAGATGAATGTCGGGCACGACCTCGAGCGCGATGCGCGCGGTCGCCCGGATCCAGCCCGAACCTTCGCGCACCGCGGCCTCGATATCCGGCGTGACGCGGCCGATCACCCACATCGCGAGCGCGAAGATGCCGGATAGAAACGGCGTCGAGAACGACGAAAAGAAGATCGCGATCGCAGCGACGGTGAGCACCTCACACCACGCGAGCACGATCGCGCGCACGATCTCCGGCGAGATGCCGACGCCCTGCGCGAGCAGCATGCAAACCATCGCGAGCGCGAACATCCCGACGAGCACGCTGAGCACGAGCGCCATGCCGAGGTACTTGCCGACGACGAACTCCCAGCGCTCGATCGGTTTACTCACGATCGCGTGGATCGTGCGCCGCTGCACTTCGGTGTAGAGCAGAAACACGCCAAGAAAGATCGCGGTCAGCGAGCCAAACAGCGAGATGCCGGCGAGGCCGACGTCGCGCGCGACTCGGGCGTGCTCGCGGATCGACATCTCGCCGAGCACGAGCGCGAAGAGGTTCGCGCCGATAACGAGCACGATGATGCCGTACAGCACGCGAATGCGAGCGGCCTCGCGGAACGTGTTGAGCGCGATCGCCCAGATGCGGCCCCAGATGCCGGCCCAGATTCGATCGAGCGCGTTCACACGCGACCTTCCTGCGCATCGGCGCCGCCGCCGGCCGTCGCGATCTGCCGCATGAACAGATCTTCGAGCGTCTCGAAGCGCGGCGTCACTGCCACGACCTTCGCGCCTTTGTCACGCGCGGCCGACAGCCACGCATCGACGTCGGCGTCGGCAGGCAGCGTGAGCGAGAGCTCGTCGCCGGTGCGCCGCACACGGCTTGCGCCCTCGGTCAGCGCGCCGAGCTCGCCGATATCGATCGTCGCTGCGATCCGCACGACGACATCGATGCCGAGCACCGTGCGCTGGATCAGCTCGGCCGGCGTGCCCTGCGCCTGCAGCTGGCCGCGCGCGATGATCGCGACGCGATCGGCGATCGCCTCGATGTCGGTCAGGATGTGCGACGAGAAGAATACGGTCTTGCCTTGCTCGCGCAGCTCGAGGATCAGGTCGCGCACTTCTTTGCGGCCGATCGGATCAAGGCCACTCATCGGCTCGTCGAGCACGACGAGCTCGGGGTCGTTCATCAGCGCCTGTGCGAGCCCGGCGCGCTGCAGCATGCCCTTGCTGAACTTCTTGAGGCTCTGCGTGCGGGCGCGGCCAAGGCCGACCTTCTCGATCAGCTCGTCGGCGCGCTTCCTGCGCACGTCCGCCGCGATGCCGAATAGCCGCCCCGCGAGATCGAGCAGCTCGCCGACGGTGAGGTAGTCGTAGAAGTACGGCGACTCGGGCAAGAAGCCGAGCTTGAACCGCGCGGCGCGGCTCGGAATCGCGTGGCCGAAGATCGTCGCCGAGCCGGCGGTCGGCCGCAGCAGGCCCATCAGCGTGCGGATCGTGGTGGTCTTGCCGGCGCCATTCGGGCCGACGAAGCCGAAGATCTGGCCGCGCTCGACCTTGAACGTCACGCCGCGCAGCGCTTCGACCTTCTTGCGCCGCAGCGGCGTGCGGAACGTCTTGCGAAGATCGCGTACGTCGATCGCGGCGGAGTCCAAGACGCCTACACATTAACAGGCATCGGGGCGCCCGCCGCGGCCATCAGATCGCTCTATTTGATCTCGTAGATGAAGTTGATCCGGCTGCACACGGCGATCGCGTGGTCGCCGACGCGGTACGGCTTGAAGCGCCACTTACGCATGGCATTCATGATCGCCGTGTTCCAGCCGGGGTAGTCCGACGCGAGCACCATCGTCAGGCTCGAAATGCCTCCGGTCTCGCTGACGCAGATCCGCACGTCCGACTGCGTACGTGGGTGCCCCGAGCGCAGCAGCGCGGTCTTCTCGTTATCGGGCGGGTGGATCTGGGTCTCACCGGCGATGCGCATCCCTTTGAGCAGCGGCGGCGCGATAAACTTCTCGGTCGGCATCACGCGCTTCTCGATCTTCGGCTTGACCTCGTCGCCGCAATCGACGAGGCACTCGCCCCTGTCCTCCGGCTTGCCGCTACCGCTACCGCTACCACTGCCACTGCCGCTGCCCGTGCCGGGGACCTCGGTCGTCGTCTCGATCTTGACCTCGAGCTTCTTCTTCTCCGGCTGGGTGGTTTCCTTGACGATCCGCTTCTTGAGCTTGAACGGCTCGGCCTTCGTGGTCGCCGGGCTGCCTTCGGAAGCGGGCGCAGGTCGCTCCTGCACCGCGAGGTCGATGCGATGGCGCGGGCCCTCGAGCTTGTCGATCCGCCAGAACCCGGCGACGAACAGGCCGAGCACGAGGGCGACGTGGACGGTCAGCGAGACGGCGATGATGAAACGACGGTTGCGCATGCGAGCGCAAACGCAGCAGCTTGGCTTGGGATCTCTGCCAGCCACTGACCGTGCGCGACTTGCCGCCTCGGCGGTGTCGCAGGTGTATCGTCGTGGCGGGTGACCGGCGCGCTCGTCGTCTTTTGCGTGACGTATCTCGTGATCGCGAGCCGGCAGCTTCACTTCCTGAAGCTGGACCGGCCGGCGGGCGCGGTCGTCGGCGCCGTCGCGATGGTGATCGTCGGTGGGTTGCCGATGGAGCGCGCGCTGCAAGCGATCGATCTGCACGTGCTGCTGCTGCTGTTCGGCGTGCTCGTGATCGCGGCGTATCTCACCGAGGCGCAGTTCTTCCGGCTCGCGGCGTATCTCGTGCTGACGCGCGCACGCTCGGCGCGCTCGTTGCTGTTCGGCTTGGTGTTCGTCGCGGGTGGCCTGTCGGCGCTGCTCGTCAACGACACCGTGTGCATCGTGCTCACGCCGCTCGTGCTCGCGGTGGTCGTCGAGGCGCGGCTACCTCCGTTGCCGTATCTGCTCGCGCTTGCGACGGCAGCGAACGTCGGCGGCGTCGTCAGCTTCTCCGGCAACCCGCAGAACATGATCGTCGGTGCGGCGGCGCACGGCACGATCAGCTTCGCGCAGTACCTCGCGCTCACGTTGCCGATCGGCATCGTGTGTCTCGCCGTCAACGCTGCACTGATCGCGTGGCTGTTCCGCTTCGAGCTACCGAAGGGCCG
>DATDCH010000938.1:0-7276 GCA_036524455.1 Kofleriaceae bacterium
CGCCGAGCTCGAGGCGCCGCTCGCGATCGATGACCTCGCGATAGATACCGCGGGCCAGTTCGCAGCGTTCGCCGGCGAAGGTCGCGTCGTGCACGTGCCGATCACCGAGCTCACGCGCAGCTCGCGGCCGCCTGCGGCGCCGACGATCGAGGACGCCGACGAAGCGTTTGCCGCGGAGCCGATCGAAGCGCGGATCGAAGCGCGCGTTACCGACGCAGCCGCACAGGTGCCATCGCGCAGCGCCGAGCCAGTCGCCGTCGAGCCAGCGGCCGTCGAGGAACGCGTCGACGAGGCTCCGCGCCAAACGTGGCCGTTGCCTCGCGCGCTCGGCGAGCCGTTGTCGCCACTCGTGGTCGAGCCGGGCGGCGATGCCGAGCCGTACGCGTCGGCGCGCGACCACGTCGATGAGCTGCTCGATGTCGTGCTCGCACTCGCTGCGCGTGCGATCGCGGACGCATGGAACTCGGGTCGGCTCAGCAGCCCGGCCGAAGATCGCCGGCCGTTCGAGCGCGAAGTGCTCGCGATCCTCGGCAGCACGGGCAGCTACGCGGGCGACGTGCTCGCAGACTTTGACGACCGCGTCGCGCGCATGGCGAACCGCGTCGCGACCCGGGCAGCAACGACACTCGCGAGCGGCATCTCGCTGCCATGGATCGATCTCGCGCGCGAGCTTGGTCTGTCCGCGATGGCGACGCAGGTGCTCGCCGTCGTGCTCGGTCCGCAGCTGCGCGGCGAGATCGCGCGGCTCTACGGCGTGCTCGCGAACGACGAGCATCGGCCGCTCGTCGATCGATTCCTCGTCGAGACGGCGATTGCCGGAAGCGACCTTCGCCTGCGCTCGGCCGTCGCCGACGAGCTCGCGCCCGACGCGCCGCTCATTCGCTATGGCCTGATCCATCACGATGGCCGCACGCCGCTGTTCGGCGCGCTGACCGTGGATCCCGTCGTCGTCGATCGCGTGCGCGGTCGCACGATCGCGCCTTCGCCCGTCGATTCGCGAGGCGTCACCGTGATACGCGACGCCGATCGCACGTTCGAGGCGCTGCAACTCGATCCCACCGTTCGCCGCTCCCTCGCGACGGCACTTGCCGAACCGCGCGACGAGCACGATCCGGTGCGGCTCGTGTTGCGGGGCCGACCAGGCTGCGGGCGCACGAGCGCGATCGCGGCGCTCGCCGCTCGCGTCGGCTATCGGGTCGCGGCGATCGACGCACGCCGCATCACGCTCGATGGCGAACACTTCGCAAGCGCGCTGCGGTCCGAGCTCGCCCGTGCGCGCCTCTGTCGAGCGATTCCCGTGATCTCGAATCTCGAGCTCGCGCGCGACAACCCCAAAGACGAGACCCTGATCCAGCAAGTCCTGCGCGCGCATCGCGGGCCGATCGTGCTCCGCGTGTCGCCAGAAGCATCGCTTCCGCTCGATCCCGGGCACATCTCGATCACGCTGTCGCCGCTCACCGAGACCGAGCGCCTCGCGTTCTGGCGCGGCGCGCTCGCGCGTACCAAGCTGCCGTGCGCAGACATCGCTTCGCTCGCGACGCGCTACCGGATCGGTCCCGGTACGATCGAACGCATCGCACGCGAGGTCGCCGGCGCACGCGATCGCGCTCCCGCCGCCGATGCAGGCGCGCGCCTCGACGAGGCCGCTCGCCAGCACGTCACCACCCGGCTCGCGAATCTCGCGACGCGTGTCACGCGCCTCGCGCAATGGGAGCAGGTCGCGCTGCCCGACGACATCCTCGACAGTCTCAAGGAGCTGATCGCGCGCGTGCGGCACCGCCGCGCTGTCTTCGAGGACTGGGGCTTCGACGCGAAGATGAGCACGTCGCGCGGGCTCTCCGCGCTGTTCTACGGTCCGCCCGGTACCGGCAAGTCGATGGTCGCAGGCCTAATTGCACGCGAGCTCGGCCTCGAGCTCTACAAGGTCGACTTGTCTCGCGTCGTCTCGAAGTGGATCGGTGAGACCGAAAAGAACCTATCGCAGATCTTCGATGCCGCCGAAGACGGCCAAGTCGTCATTCTCTTCGACGAGGCTGACTCGCTGTTCGCGAAGCGCGGTGAGGTCAAGTCCTCCAACGATCGCTACGCGAACCTCGAGGTCAACTACCTGCTCCAGCGCCTCGACGCGTTCGAAGGCATCTGCCTGCTCACGACGAACCTCGACGGCTCGATCGATCCTGCGTTCAAGCGCCGCATGACCGTGCGTCTGCAGTTCCCATTCCCCGACGAAGACATGCGCGCGCGCCTCTGGGCCGCACACCTGCCGCCGCAAACTCCGATCGCGGGCGACTTTGACTTCGCGGAGCTCGCGCGTCGCTTCCCGCTGTCGGGCGGCTACATCCGCAACAGCGCGCTACGTGCAGCGTTCCTCGCGGCGCAGGAAGCGCGCCCGCTCGCACACGAGCACCTCGTGCGTGCCGTTCAGCTCGAGTATCGCGAGCTCGGCAAGCTGTCGACAACCGGCCGCATGGAGTGAGCTAATTAGAGCGGGAGTTGCTCCGCGAATCCGCGTCCGACGACGAGGAGTCCGAGCGCGAGGTAACGCACGCGTCGAGTACGCCGTGATTACCGAGGGGCGCGCAGCACCGCGCCCTCGGCGCCGCCGATCCACAGGTTCGTGGCGTCCCCGGTGATGAAGCGGACGCCGCTCGGCATGCCAACGAGCGCCGAGCTCTGCGTCGCACCCACCTGATAGACGCGCTGATAGCCCACCGCCACGACGTCGTCCTGCCCGAGGCACAGCGCGTCGGTCAGCGCTTTGTGCCCCGTGCCGGCGGTGAATTGTGCATTCTCGATCCAGGCGGCGCCGTTCCAGCGGATCGCCCGTGCCGTGTCCGTGGTGCCGCCGACCGCCCAGACCGAGGTTGGCGAGACGCCGCATACCGCGTTGAGGTCGTCGGTGGTCCCGCTCGAGCTTTGCTGCCAACGTTCACCGTCGAAGTGGACGATGACTCCAGTCTGACCGACTGCCCAGACATCGTCCGCGCCCAGTCCCCAGACGGCGTTGAGATCGACGGTCGTCGGGCTCGCCACCGCTTTCCACGAGACCCCGTCCCAATGGACGAGCGTGCCGCCCATACCGACAGCCCACGCATCTCGCGCGTTGTGCGCCCACACGCCGCGTAGGTCGGCGCTGATCCCGGACGGTGTGGCCTGCCAGGCGCTGCCGTTCCAGCGCAGGAACGTCCCGCCGGAGCCAACGATCCAACCCGAGCCGTCGGCTGCACCGGACACATCGTTCAGCGTGACGGTGGCGCCGCTGTCGACCGGCTTCCAGTAGCTGGAGTCGCGACGCAGGACGGTGCCCGCGGCGCCGACGGCCCACAACACACCGTCGACCGTAGCGGCGGCGTACACAGGTTGGCGACTGCCATAGGAGAGAGCGCGCCACGCGGTATCGTGGAGGACGACGGCGCGACCCACGCTCAGGCGGCGACCGTCGCTCAACGATCGATAACGAGACAAAGTTGGTTGCGCGATCGGCAAGGGCGCGGGCGTCCAACTGCCGCCGTCGAAGTGGTGCATGCCGGTTGAGCCCACGGTCCAGACGTTGGTCGGGCTTTCGGCAAAGATGTCGTTGATGACACCGCCTGGGCCGTTCTGTGTCGTCCACGCGCCCCCGCTATACGTGAAGAGGCTTGCGCCGTTCGCGAACAGCACGTCTGACCCGAGCATCGCGACGCGCGACGTCTGTGCGATCGAGGGACTCGTGACCGTGTTCCAACTGGAGCCCGTCCACTGGGTGAGCGCGCCATCTTGCCCGAGTGCCCACACGTCATCGGCCGCCGATCCGGTGACGCCGCCATACAAGTGGTCGGTGATCGATGTCATTCCCGACGACCAGCTCGTGCCATCCCAGTGGTGTGCCTGGCCGTTCGACGAGACGGCCCAGAGATCAGCGCTCGAAGCGCCCCACAGGCCAGAGACAATTCCCGCAACGGGAATGGCTGTGCGCGTCCACGCCGATCCGTTCCAATGCAAGAAAGTGCCTCCGTAACCGACCGCCCAAACGTCGTTCGCGGCGAAACCAAAAATCGCGAGCAGCGCTTCGTGCGTGCCGGCGGCGTAGTGATCGAAGCGCGAGCCGTCCCAATGCACGATGGTCCCGTACAAACCGACCATCCACACGTCGTTGGGTCCTGCCTCCCACGCATCGCGCAGCAGCTGCCCCGTCGGGTACGGGTTCTCCCAAGTCCATCCCCACTCGTTGCTTAGAATGCCCGCGGGAGACTCGCAGGTGCCCGCGTTGCAGATGCCGACGCAGTCGAAGTCGCTCACGCACGTATTCCCGTCGGGCAGCCGGCAGTTGCCTTCCACGCAGAGGTAACCCTTGGCGCAGTCGACATCGAGCTCGCAGGCATTCCCAGGATCGCCAACGCAGTCAACCGCAGCGATCGGGCAAGCGTCGAAACCAATGCGGCCGCACGCGCCCGATAGGACGGCGACCAGGAGCACAGCGGATCCCGTGCATAGATTCGACCACCGCAGGTACAACGGAGTCAGGATCGTAGAGTTCTAGGCTCGTCGCAAGGTCGTCGACCCCGGGCATGTGGCCGATCTCGTGCGCGTTCTTCGTACCTCATCAGCGAGCGCATTCTGTTTCGTCGGAACCAACGCTGGTGCGCGTCGATGGCCGATCGCGAGCTCGAGCCGCGGCGCCGATTGGATCGGCGTTCCCGCGCACGCCCACGCGCATGCGACCGCGAGCAGATGCGCAGCATGGGTGTCGAAGCATCGCATGACCGTCGCGAGGATTACGTAGATCACGGTACGCGCCCGGACTTGTCCTCCCGCATCGATGCGCCAACGTGGCACCAACGTCCGGCGCGGTGCCGGCAAGAGGAGAAGGTGAAACGATGCGGATGCTGATGAAGGTCTCGATTCCCGTAGAGTCCGGCAACAAGGGCGTGAAGGATGGTTTGTTTCCCAAGACCGTCCAGGCGTTCGTCGATCAGGTGAAACCAGAGTCGTGCTACTTCGCCGCCGAGAAGGGGCAACGTACCGGCTACTTCGTGTTCGATCTCAAGGACCCCACGCTGATTCCCTCGGTGGCCGAGCCGTTCTTCATGGGCTTCAACGCCTCGATCGAGATCACGCCGGCGATGAGTCTCGACGAGATGAAGACCGGCGTCGATAAGGCCATGAAGCAGCGCGCCTAGCCGCGCCGATCGCCGTTACCGCCATTGCCCGAGGCCGACATCACATCGGCCCAGTCGTCCTTGATGCTGACGACGATCCAGCCGTGGCGACTGGCCAGCCGCAGCGCCTCGTCTGCACCGTCCCGATAGGCGATGTCGCGCTTGTCGTCATCGTGATCGACGAGCAACCCGAGCGACGGACGCGACGGGTGCGCAGCGTAGCGCAGCATCGGAATGTCACCGTTCGCGTTGCCGGCCACGAGAATGGGTCGGCGACCGACGCGACCCCAGATCTGGATGGGCTTGGCCGGGCCGTCATCGAGTAGATCGGGAGGTCGCTTGTGGACGAGCTTGGCGACATCGTCGTCGACGAGCTCGAGATCCGAGGAGCTCCCGATCACTCGTTCGGGCGGGATGCCGTACAGCTCTTGCGACAGCGGACGGACAAAGTCGCGCCCGCCGCCGGCGGCGAGATACGTCGTGAAGTGGTTCGCGTGGAGGAACCGCACGAGCGCGATCATCGGCCGGTAGGTGCACTCCGCGTACACGCGATGCAGATCGGGATGCTGTGCCGAACGAACGAACGCAACCGCAGCGCTGGCGAGCTCCTCGACCGTCGCGCCCTCGATCGCATCACCGAGACCCAGTGCGTCCGCACGCGCCCGCAGCTCTGGATCGCGCTCGGCCATCGCCGCGAGGCGGCGCACCAAGAACTGTGCGTAGATCGGCAGCGGCCGTTCGCACCACAACGTGCCATCGTGGTCGAACACCGCGATCCGATCCTCGATTCGTACATAGGACGCGGACGTCGGCATCGTCGTTGCGACGACGAAGTCGAGGATCGCGCGCTGGGCAGCCCCAGCTCTCCAAGACTCGAGTGGTCCGCGCATGCTCGAAATCGGGTGCAACGCTCATTCCGCGCCCAATCGAGCGCGCTGCGCTTGTCGCTGCACGCTTTGTACATGCTCTCGAGCCACACCGATCACTGTGTGTACGGTTCGCTCGAGCACTCTCCAAGAGGTCACTCGATTCGGACGCGCGTACGTTGGCACTCAGCGTGCTGTCCGCATCGCCATGTCAACGACCAAGGGACCCGCGGGCTCATCATCCACCAAGCAACCCAACATCCTCTTCGTCATGGGAGACGATATCGGTTGGTTCAACATCGGTGCGTACCACCGAGGGATCATGGCGGGCCGTACGCCGCACATCGACAAGCTTGCCGCGAACGGCATGCTGTTCACCGACTACTACGCAGAAGCGAGCTGCACCGCGGGTCGCGCCAACTTCATCACGGGCCAGCTTCCGATCCGGACCGGCCTCACGACCGTTGGCCAAGCCGGTGCGAAGATCGGGATGCCCGTCGAGGCGCCCACGATCGCGACCGCACTGAAGTCGATGGGCTACAACACCGGCCAGTTCGGCAAGAACCACCTCGGTGATCGCAACGAGTTCCTGCCGACGATGCACGGCTTCGACGAGTTCTTTGGCTACCTCTATCACCTCGACGCGATGGAAGACCCCTCGCACCCGAACTACCCACAGGCGCTGTTGAACACCGTGGGACCGCGCAACGTGCTCCATTGCTGGGCGACCGACAAGGACGACGCGACCGTCGATCCCCGATGGGGCAAGGTCGGCAAGCAGAAGATCCAAGACGCCGGGACGCTCTACCCCAAGCGCATGGAGACCGTCGACGACGAGATCCTCGAGCACTCGACCAAGTTCATGGAGAAGGCGGTCAAGGAGGGCAAGCCGTTCTTCTGCTACCACAACCCGACGCGCATGCACGTCACGACGCACCTGTCGGACAAGTACCAGAAGATGCGTACGGCCGAGAACGGTTGGTCGATTCAGGAAGCCGGCATGGCGCAGTTCGACGACATCGTCGGCGCGCTGGTCGCGAAGCTGACCGAGCTCGGCGTCGCGGACAACACCATCATCGTCGTCACGACCGACAACGGCGCCGAGAACTTCACGTGGCCCGATGGTGGGCAGACGCCGTTCGCGGGCGGCAAGGGCACCGTGCTCGAGGGCGGCTTCCGCGTTCCTTGCATCGCGCGTTGGCCCGGACACATCCCCGCGGGCAAAGTGGAAAACGGCGTGATGTCGGGCCTCGACTGGTACCCGACGCTGAT
>DATDCH010000939.1:0-31952 GCA_036524455.1 Kofleriaceae bacterium
CGAGCTCGCAGTCGGGTCGCGCGAGCTCGCAGTCGGAACGCGCGAGCTCGCAGTCGGAACGCGCGAGCTCGCAGTCGGAACGCGCGAGCTCGCCGTCGGGCCGCGCGCAAACATCGTCGGAGCCGTCCTCGGGCAGCGGAACCTCAGCTGCCGTGCCGCGTTCAGGGGACCCAGCGTTCGTCGCGCGCACCGCGTCGCCCGACCGCGCGCGTCGCGGATCCGACGAGCAGCAACCGTTCGTCGCGCGGACCGTTTCGCCCGACCGCGCGCCTCGCGGATCCGACGAGCCTTTGGTCGCGCGCACCGCGTCGCCCGACCGCGCACGTCGCGGATCCGACGAGCCATTCGTCGCGCGCACCGCGTCGCCCGACCGCGCACGTCGCGGATCCGACGAGCAGCCGTTCGTCGCGCGCACCGCGTCGCCCGACCGCGCACCGCGCGGATCCGACGAGCCGTTCGTCGCGCGCACCGCGTCGCCCGACCGCGCACGTCGCGGATCCGACGAGCAGCCGTTCGTGGCACGCACGGCGTCGCCCGACCGTGCACGTCGCGGATCCGACGACCAGCAACCGCTCGTTGCGCGCACGACGTCACCGTCGGGACGCGCGCGCACGTCATCGGAGCCGCCGCCCGGCACCGGCACGTCGGTCGCGGTTCCGCGCGCTCACTCGGCTTCGCAGCCCGGCGATCGAACGAAGTCTGCGTCGCAGCAGCCGCTCGAGGCACGCACGCGATCGCCGTCGCAACCACGAGCGGGCTCACAACCCCGACCCGGATCGCAGCCCCGGCCGGGATCGCAACCGCGAGCGGGCTCGCAACCCCGACCCGGATCGCAGCCGCGAGCCGGATCGCAGCCCCGGCCGGGCTCGCAGCCCGGCGATGACTTCACCGCGGAATCGCCAAGCGAGCCCGGTGTTCCACGCGAGTTGTTGCGCGGCCGCAGCTCGGGATCGGGACCGATCGATCTCGCAGCGCGGCTTTCGGGTGCGCCAATCGCGGTCGCGATCAAGCCGCCCCTGCCCGAGCCGGTTCCGGTGCCGCCTGATCAGATTCCGGTCGCGCCGGAGTCCGGCCTCGTGATTCGCAAACGCACACCATCGGCAGGCCCGATCTCGCCGATTCCGCTGCCGCCCGCGAAGACACTGGTCAAGGTCGAGCCGCGCTCGTCGGCGCCGACCGGCCGCACCCCGCCGGGCGCGATGCCGTCGATCGCGCTGCGCAGTCTCTCCGATGACCTCGGCGACCTCGACCTTTCGGCCCGACTCGGGCCGCCGCCGCTCGCGATGCCGGCGATCGCGGACGACGCGATGACCGACCTCGCGCTTGCCCCGTCATTCGGATCGGTCGGCGCTGCTCCAGCCGGTGCTGGAACCACCGCCTCGGGCCTCGGCACGAGCTCGCGCGCGCCGGTAACCGCGGCGACCGCCGCACCGAGTGCCGCTTGCGGCGCGATCGCACGCGCACCCGCGAGCGCGAGCTCCGCCGCAGCGACCGCGAGCTCCGCCGCAGCGACTGCTCGGGGCTCGATCGCACGCCCACCCGCGACCGCGAGCTCCGCCACAGCGACCGCGAGCTCCGCCGCAGCGACTGCTCCGGGCTCGATCGGACGCCCACCCGCGACCGCAAGCTCCACCGCCGCCACTGCTCCGGGCGGCGCGATCGCACGCGCACCCGTAGGTGCGGCTGCAGCCATGGCCGTCGCCGGCGCGACCACGTCCGGCGTCGGACCGAGCACACGCGCGCCCGCAGCACCAACGCCGTCGCCATACGCCGGACCTCCGGCGCTGTATCGCAAGATCCGCTATGCGGTAATCAGCGCGAAGCTGACGAGCGCGGGTATCGAGGCGCATCGCGAGGACGGCTCGCACAAGCTCGTCGAATGGGAAGCGATCGTCGGCATCATCGCGCGCCGTCTGCCGAGCGAGGTGCCGTTCGACGGCACGACGTTCGTCGATCTCGTATCGCTCGCCGGCTCGACATTGCGCATCATGCCGTGGACGGAGATCACCGGGGCGCCGGTCTACGGCGAAGGCGAAGACCGAGCGCGCACGTTCGTGCAGCTGATCGCCGCGCACTGCCTCGACGCCAAGCTCGACAGCTGGACCAAGGTGTTCGCGGACGGCGCTGGCCATGCCGCGCAGCTACCGAACATCAAGACACTCGCCGCGCACGACGAGCGGATGGCTTAGTGCGGCCGCACAGTTCGTGATCACCCACTCAGCAACGGGTGGGCTTCGCGATGTTGCACGAGCGGGCTCGGGCTCAGTACACCGGCATCGGGCCGACGTACTTCGAGCTCGGCCGGATCAATCGACCGGTGCGCCGCTGCTCGATGACGTGCGCGCTCCAACCGGCGACGCGACCGACCGCAAACGTCGACGAGAACTGCTCGCGCGGCAGGCCCACCGCGTCGAGCAACACCGCCGTGTAGAACTCGACGTTCGCAGCGAGCGGCCGATCGGGTCGGCGCTCCTGCAGGATCTTCGCGGCTGCGCGCTCGACGGCACGCGCGAGCTCGAGGCGCTGCGAGGCGAGCGACTTCACTGCACGCTCGAGCACGGCCGCACGCGGATCGCGCACGCGATAGATGCGATGCCCCATACCCATGATGCGGCGTCCCGCGGAGAGCTCGCCGAGTAGCCACTGCTCGGCGCGAGCAGGCTCGGCGATCGCGTCGAGCATGTCGAGCACCGGACCGGGTGCACCACCGTGCAGCGGCCCCTTGAGAGCGCCGACCGCTGCGACGATCGCAGAGATCAGATCCGACGCCGTCGACGTGACGACACGCGCGGTGAATGTCGACGCGTTCATGCCGTGATCGATCACCGTGACCAGGTATGCGTCGAGCGCGCGCACCGCTTCGTCGCTTGGCGTCGTACCGAGCGACATGCGCAGGTAGTCGGCGGCGTGGCCGAGCACCGCGTTCGGCGCAACCGGCGCGGCACCCGCGCGCACGCGGTTCCACGCAGCGACGAACACCGGTGCAGCGCCGATCGCGGTCAGCGCATCGACACCGTCATCGCCTGTCGATCGCAGCTGCGCGAGTGCACCGCGTAGCGCGTCCATCCCATCGGGCGCCTCGAGCGCATCGCCGATGCGAGGCAACCAATCCCATGCGGCTTGGCGGGCGCGAGCCAGCGCGCTGCGCATGTCCGTGCCGTTGCGCATGTCGACCGACGTCTTCTTGTCGCGAATGTCAGTCGCGGTCGGCAGACCACCCGCCGACAGCACGCGCGCCGCGGCGGTTTCGAAGTCGCACGCCAGCGCGAGCTGCTCGACGTCGGAGCCGGCGATCACGAGCCTGCCGCGTTCGCCGTCGACATCCGAGATCGCCGTATCTGCGACAACGATTCCGTCGAGCCCCGAGGCTTTCGCTTCACTCATGGTCACCTCCTACAAGGAGATGTATGGTGGAAGCTATGGTTGATCAACGTAGAATCGACGATCAACGTTGGGTCGACTCGCGCGCCGCGGCCAAGCATCTCGGCGTCCAGCAGAGGACGCTCTACGCCTACGTGTCGCGCGGCCAGGTGCGCAGCGTCGCCGGCGAGCATGGGCGACCGCGCTTGTACTCGCTCGCAGACCTCGAGCGGCTGCGCGTGCGTCGCGATGCCCGAGCAGGCCACGGTGCCGTTGCCGCGGGCGCGCTGCGCTGGGGCGAGCCGGTGCTCGATTCCGCGATCACGGCGATCACCCCGCGCGGTCCGGCGTATCGCGGGCGGCTTGCCGTCGAGCTCGCCGACGCCGGCGTGCCGTTCGAGAACGTCGCCGAGCTGTTGTGGTCGGGTTACCTGCCGACGGAGCCGGTGCTGTGGCCGCGCAGTGCGCCACCGGTCGCGCAGGTCGGGCGGCTCATTCCATACGGTGTGAAGCCGCTCGAAGTGATGCCCGTGCTGATCGAGATCGCAGCGCTCGCCGATCCGCAGCGCCGTGATGGACGTCCCGACGCGATCATCGGGCGCGGTCGCGCGTTGATTCCGCTGCTGGCCGCGTCGCTCGCGGCGGATTTCGCCGCCGCCACGGTCACTCGCGCACTCGGCGCCGGCAGTGTGGCGGTGATCGCGGCGCGCGCGCTCGGCCTCGACGACACCGCCGCGCGCGTGATCGATCCGGTGCTCGTGCTGCTCGCCGATCACGAGCTCAACGCGTCGAGCTTCACCGCGCGCATCGCGGCGTCGACGGGCGCGGATCCATATGCGTGCGTCGCGGCCGCGCTCGCGACCTTGTCGGGCCCCAAGCACGGGACGGCGCCCGAGCTCGTCGCGCGGTTTGCCGACGAGGTCGGCGGAGCGGAGCACGCGCGAACCGCCGTGCGCGCGCTACGCAAGCGCGGCGAGGTGCCGCCCGGCTTCGGGCATACGCTGTATCCGGCGGGTGACCCGCGCGCCGTGCCGCTGCTCGCGATCGCGAAAGACTTGCTCGGCTCGTCGCGCTCGCCGTTCGCGCGCCGGGCGCGCACGCTGTTCGCGCTCATCGATGCGGTCGGCGCCAAGACGCAGCCGAGTGTCGACGTCGCGCTCGCCGCGCTGGTCGCTGCACTCGGTGCGCAGCCCGCCGTGGGCTCGGGCCTCTACGCGATCGCGCGCAGCGCCGGTTGGCTCGCGCATGCGCTCGAGCAGCGCGCGGCAGGTTTCTTGTTGCGGCCGCGCGCGCGTTACACCGGCGTGCCGGTCAGCTAGCGACGCCGCTCGGCTGGTTCGGATCGAACTCGGCCTTCGACACCGGCAGGCCGCGCAGAACGAGCGTCAGCACGACGCCCCCCGCGACATACGGTTTTGGCAGGAACAGAAAATAATTCTTCACGCCGTCCTCGGGGGCCGCACCGTGCGCTTGTGTCCCAGGGTTACCGGTACACATGCGCACGCGCTCACCGGGGTGCAGCACGAAACCCGGGTCGATGATCCCGAGTAACGACTTCTTGTTGGAGCCACGCCGGCCCACCGTCATGCCGCATCCACGCGTGTTGAACGGTGCTTTGCCATCGTTTTCGAGGATGACCCATTCGCTGTTGAGTGCCTCGGCGGACTCTGCTGGTTTGATCTCGACGAACCGAATCGCCATCGCGGGCGCAGCATACACGCCTTGGCCGTCGCTGCCAGGTGCGTCAATCGCGATTGCAATCGGGAGCGATCCAACGATAATCAGCCGGCGATGGGCAAAGAGGTGATTCGTGTTGTCGCGGCCGTGATCGAGCACGAAGGCCGCTACCTCATCACCCAACGCCAAGCCAACGCCGTGCTGCCGCTGCTCTGGGAGTTCCCCGGTGGGCGGGTCGAGCCAGGCGAGGACGAAGCGAAGGCGCTATCGCGCGAAGTACGGGGCCGCATCGGCGTAGAGGTTGTCGTCGGCAACAAGCTGGGCGAGCACCTCCACGAGTACACGAACTACCAAGTGCAGCTCACGATGTACTCGTGCAAGCTGCCCGCGGAAGCGCGGCCGTACCCCGCCACCGTCGCGGATCTGCGCTGGGTGACGTCGCGCGAGTTCCTCGACTACGACTTCCCGCCCGCCGATGAAAAGACGATGTCGAAGTTGCTCGGGCTCGTGCGCAATTAGTGAACATTCGTAGTCTCGCGCTCACCACCGAGCTCGCTCTCATCGCGACGCGCGGACGCGTCACCGATCGCGGTGGCTACCTCGTCCTCGAGACGCCCGACGATCCGGGCTACTACCACGGCAACCTCCTCGTGTTTCCGGCGGCGCCGCAACCCGGCGAGCTCGTGCACTGGCTCCGCAAGTTCGACGACGAGCTCGGGCGCAATCCGGCGATCAAGCACGTCACGTTCTGCTGGGACGGCATTACCGGCGATCAGGGCGCGGCCGAGGAGCTGCGCGACGCCGGCTTCCAGATCGACACCCACGAGTTGCTCGCCGCCGAGCTCGTCGAAGCCGCGCCCGCAACGTTGCCGACCCGCCTCCTCGCGCCCGACGAAGTTCTCGCCACCGCCGACCTCGCGTGGCAGCTCGGCGATCGCCACGACGAGACGTATCGCCAGTTCCTGCACCGGCGCGCGGCGTGGCATCGCGACCTCGTCGCCCGCGGTGCCGCGCGGTTTTACGGCGCCTTCGACGGGACATCCCTCGTGGCGAGTCTCGGTCTCGTGCGCGTGCTCGACCTCGGCCGCTATCAAGACGTGCAAACGTTGCCGGCGTATCGCAAACGTGGGCTCGCACGTGCGCTGCTCGCCGCTGCAGCACGCGACGCGCTCGGCGAATCGACGTCGCGCCTGCGCGCCGACGAGAAACAATGGGTCGGTGTCGATCGAGTCGTGATCGTCGCGGAACCGGGCAGCCCCGCGGCCCGCCTGTATGCGCGCGCCGGCTTCCGCGCGATCGAGCTCACCGTGTCGGCGAGTCGATATCCGCCCGACATCTCGCGGCCGATCCGCGTGCGCTAACGAAACGCGCGTCGCAACAGCACGGTCAGCGCGACGAACCCGACCAGTGCCGCAGCTGCGCCAGCCGCGATCGCGATGCGGCTCCGTGCGCGCTGTTCGCCTGCGATGTCGATCCAGACATCGATCGGTCCGAGCTCTTGCTCGATCCGCCGAGTCGCCGCGTCGAGCTGCGCATCGTTTTCGACGTCGCACGGAATGGCGAGCGCCGCTGACGCGCCGAGCGTTACGACCTCGATCGCCGCTGTCGTCAGCTCCTCTCGCTTGCGCGCGAGGATCGCGAGCTTGGCTCCTTGACGCGCGAACCGCCGCGCAACTGCGCGACCGACGCCGGCCGTCGCTCCGGTGATCACGACTACCTCTGCCATGCATCCATACGATGCAAAGCGCGTGCAGCGAACGCCCGCTACGAGAAAATCTTTGCGATGATGAGCGTGAGCAGCAGCGCACCGAAGAGCGCGCCGCCGAACAACGCGATCAACACCCACGTTGGCAGCGCCTTCGCCGACATCGCGGCCGCGCGCTCCCAATCGGTCCGCGGATACTGCTCGCCAACCGGCGACATGAAGTTCGCCGCCTGGCCCGGATCGAACGGCGCGTTTGCATACGGCGAGCGCTGCGACGACGGCAGCGTGGTCGGCGCGATATCCGTCGACAGTGGCCGCTGCCCGCCGGGCATGACGGGATAGTCGTGCATCATCTGCGAAGGTGGCGGCGCGCCGTGGTTCGGCTGCGCGCCGGGCTGCATCGCGCCGTGGTTTGGCTGCGCGCCCGCTTGCATCGCGCTCTGCCTCGTCGCGTAGTGCGTCGAGCTCATAGGGCCGCCGTGCTCGAGCTCGGGTGGCGGCTGCTGCGCTTGCATGTCCGCCTGCGTGCGCAGATGCGCGATCGCTGGATCGCTGTTCCGAGCGCCGATCACGACTTGCTTCGAGTCGTCCATCTGCGTCGGCATGTTCGGTAGGTCCGGGAACTTGCCCGACCCTGGCTTGCCGACAACAGCCCTCGGTCCCGTCGGCGGCGCCGGCAATGGCGCAGGCCCGCCGGTCGTCGATGCCGACATCATGAACTTGCCGCTATTGCGCGCGACCTGCTGATCGAGCTGCTCGATCATCTCGAGCGGGTTCATCACGATGTTCGTCTTGTCGGCGGGCATCGCGTCGGGATCCGGTGGCTCGTCGAGATCGTCGCCGAACGCATCGAGCGAGGAGTCGCCCGTGCGCAACTCCATGATCTCGCCGGTCGCGAGCGAGATCGATACATCTTCCTTGCTGCCGCTGAGGTCGACGGTCTGGTTGCCTTTGTCCTCCGCGTCATCCCAACCGACGCTGCTATCGACGGCGAAGTCGCGCCCCGAGATCAGCTCGCGCATGCGCTCGCCGTGCTCGTCGATCTCTTGCCCGAAATACTGCTCGAAGAACCGGCCGAGCTCGTTGCCGCCCGAGGCTTTGCCGCGATGGTGCAAGTAGCCGAGCATCGCGTCGCCGAATGCTTCCGCCGACGGATAGCGCTTCTCCTTGTCCTTCGCGACTGCCTTCATCACGACCGCATCGAGTGCGGGATCGAGCTGGTTGTTGATGCGCGACGGCGCGTCCACCGCACACTCGATCACCGCCTGGTACGTCTCGTATGGCGAGTTGCGCTTGAACAACCGGCGGCCCGTCAGCAGCTCGTGCACGATCACACCGAGCGCAAACACGTCGGTGCGACGATCCACGTTGTTCGCCACGCACTGCTCGGGCGACATGTACGCGAACTTGCCTTTGATCGTGCCGGCCTTCGTCTTCGTCTCGCGCATCTCGGCGCGCGCGATGCCGAAATCGACGACCTTCACCACGCCCTCGAAGCTGATCACGAGGTTCTGCGGCGAAATATCGCGATGCACCATGTTGAGCGGCTTGCCGTTCGCGGTGCGCTCGTGCGCGTAATGCAATCCAGCGCATGCCTGCGCTGCAACGTTGAGCACCAGCTGCGCCGGCATCATGCCGCCCTGCAGCCGCTCCGACGCGCGCCGCACGACCATCGCGAGCGACAAGCCCGCGAGGAACTCCATCACCATGTAGTAGCGGTTCTCGTACTCGCCGAGCTCGAACGTCTGGACGATGTTCGAGTGATCGAGCATCGCCGCCATGCGCGCTTCGTCGAGGAACATCTTGACGAAGTCGGTGTCGTCGGCGAGGTGGTCGTGCAGACACTTGACCACCACGTACTTCTCGAACCCGGCCGCACCGCCGATCCGCGCGAGATAGATCTCTGCCGTTCCGCCCAGGGCGAGGAGCGCCAGGATCTCGTACTTGCCGAGCCGCTTACCAATCAGCGACCCGGCCCCCGCCGGAATACCGGACATGCGCCGACATCATACCGCGATCGCGTCGGCGGCGCGCCCGACATGTGCGTCGCTTCTCAGGATTTCCAGGAGCTTACAGCTCCATAATCTCTTTCTCTTTGGCCTTCGCGATGTCTTCGATCGAGCCGATGTACTTGTCGGTCAGCTCCTGGACCTTCGTCTCGCCCTTTTTGCGCTCGTCCTCGGTGATCTGTTTGTCCTTCTCGGCGTCCTTGATCATGTCCATCGCATCGCGACGCGCCGAGCGCACGGCAACGCGCGCTTCTTCCGTCTGCTTGCCGACGACCTTTGCGAGCTCCTTGCGGCGCTCTTGCGTCAGCGGCGGAATCGGCAACCGCACGAGCTCGCTATCCGCGACAGGATTGATCCCGAGGTCGCTCGCACGGATCGCCTTGTCGATCACCGCGATCATGTTCTTCTCCCACGGCTTGACCGTGATGAGACGCGCGTCGACGACCTGCACGGTCGAGACCTGATTCACCGGCGTCGGCGTGCCGTAGTAATCGACCTTGATGCCGTCGAGCATCGAGGTGTTCGCGCGGCCCGTCCTGATCTTCTGGAGGTCGCGCTTGAACGAGTCCACTGCTTTCTTCATGCCGTCTTCGGCATCGGTGGTGATGTCGTTGATCATGGTGCCCTCGGGTCCCTCTATTGCGCGAAGCGCGTCTCTTGGTTGTTCTTGACGATGGTACCGATCGGCTCGCCGCACACGACGCGCCGGATGTTCCCCGGGGTCGCAAGCTCGAACACCGCAATTTCGAGATCATTGTCGCGACACAGCGCGAACGCTGTCGCATCCATCACGCGCAGGTCGCGATGCAACGCATCGTTGAACGTCACCTGCGCGTAGCGGCGCGCGTCGGAGTGCTTCTTCGGATCTTTGTCGTACACGCCGTCGATGTTCTTCGCCATCAGCAGCACGTCGGCTTCGATCTCCATCGCGCGCAGCGCCGCTGCGGTATCCGTCGTGAAGTACGGGTTGCCGGTGCCGGCACCAAAAATCACGACGCGTTCCTTTTCGAGGTGTCGGATCGCGCGCCGCCGAATATACGGCTCGGCGATCTGCGAGATCGGAATCGCCGTCTGTACGCGAGTCGTGACACCGTTCTTCTCGACCGCAGATTGCAGCGACACCGCATTCATCACTGTCGCGAGCATGCCGACGTAATCCGCGCTCGCGCGGTCCATCCCGGACTGTTGCGCACCGCGCCAGATGTTGCCGCCACCCACGACCACCGCAACCTGCACACCCAGATTGGCAGTCTCGGCAATCTCGGCCGCGACCACGCGCAGCACGTCGGGATTGATGCCGTAGCTCAAATTGCCCAGCAACGCTTCCCCCGAGATCTTGAGGAGGACGCGCTTGTAAGCGGGTTTGCGAGACTCGGCCATCGGGGCCGAACTCTAGCAGATGATGACGGTTGTCTCGGCGAAGTGACACTGTTCTTCGTGAATCCCCGACGGGCGCCGCTAGACTCGACACATGCGCCACGGGTGGCTCGCGGTCTGTGTTCTCGGGGTCGCGAGCACCATCGGGGGCGACGCCGTTGCGAAGCACGTGGCGTGCGATTGCCCGGCGGTCTTGACGCTCCCGGAGCGCGGCGCGACGAACGTACCGACGAACGCGAAGTTGTGGTCGTTCGGCTCGCCCGGCCCGCACATCTACCGCGCGCACGACGGCGCCGAGATTCCAAACGTCCAGGTCGAGGCGCCGGTTCTGCAGCCGAACCAACCGTACAAGAACGACGGTTGGATGATGGACTTCACGACCGGCGCCGGACCCGACGATGTCGCGCCGACGGCACCGACCGACCTCTACGCATCGGTCGCGACGCTGATCGGCGGCGACGTCGAAGCGCTGTCGATCTCGGCGCGGTTGCCCACCGACACCGCGCTCGTGCGTATCGATCTCCGCGACGCTAGCGGTGCAATCGCGCGGCTGGTCACGACGCCGCGCCGTCTGTTTCTGTGCCAGCCCGGCCTTCGCATCACGCCCGGCAAGGTCTTCGTCGAGATCCGCGCACTCGATCTCGCCGGCAACGAGAGCCCACCGCTCGGCGCCGAGATCACGAGCACGACACTCGCCTCCAACGATCCCGCGCTCGACTGCATGCACGGCGGCGACGCACACGAGCACCATCGTCACCGCCACGGGCACGGCTTCGAGATCTTGTTCTTCGTGATCCTCGTGCCGATCACGCTGATCGTGTGGGTCGTCGCGGTGATCGTGCGGCGCATCTTCGTGAAGCGACACCTCGCCGAGTCGATCTCGTTGCTCGAGGCTGAGGCGCTCGCACGGCGGTTGATCCGCTGGCAGGCGGTGTGGAGCGCGATGCTCGTCGGCACCGCAGTCGCGATGCAGTTCGCTCGCGACATCAACGACCTGTGGATCCTGCTCGCGCCGTTCATTTTCTCGTCGGTCGGCCAGCTGTTCTTGCAGCAGCGTGCGCTGCGCCTGCTCGACCGGCCCGAGGCCGATGCGGTGCGGCGTGGCCCGTGGCTCGTCGTGACCACGCTGCACAGCTCGATCACCGTGCGTGCGTCAGATGCGGACTTTGTCGCGGCCAAGCGCAGCAGCATTCCAAAGTCGGTCGCGAAGTAGTAGTGAGGGCGAGCTGTTTCGCGGCGTTGCAACGAGATGTTTGACGAACCGCGCGAGAAGCTTTAGATGAATGCGCTAGAGGCAACGTAATGCCACGGTCAACGCACATTCAGCGGTTTGATCGCCGAGTCGATTCGGCTCGGGAGGCGTCTGCGCGCACGCGCGAGTACGCCCGGCTCTGTTTTTGTCCGGTGAGTCGGTAAGCCCGCACGGGCTCGCTGCATCCACAGTTCCCGTCGCGGGATAGCTGCGTCCAATTCACCGTTACACTCAACTTCCGAGCTCAGGGAGAGCTCTATGTTTCCTCTCGAACGCATTCGCAATATCGGCATCGTCGCTCACGTCGACGCCGGCAAAACCACGCTCACCGAACGTGTCCTGCTCTTCACCGGTCTGATCCATGAAACCGGCGAAGTGCACGACGGCACGGCGCACACCGACCATCACACGCTCGAACAGAAGCACGGCATCACGATCATGGCCGCGGCGGTCACTGCCGACTGGCAGAACCATCGCATCCATCTGATCGACACGCCGGGCCACGTCGATTTCACGATCGAAGTGGAACGCTCGCTGCGCGTGCTCGATGGCGCGGTCGTCGTGCTCGACGGCGTCGCCGGCGTAGAGCCACAGACCGAGACGGTGTGGCGGCAAGCGGATCGCCATCGCGTGCCGCGCATCGGGTTTGTCAACAAGCTCGATCGCGTCGGCGCCGACTACGCACGCTGCCTCGCCGAGCTGCACAAGAAGTTCAGCGTGCGCGCCGTTGCCGTCACGTGGCCACTCTTCGAGGATAACGTCCTCGTCGGCGTGGTCGATCTCGTCGAGCGCACCGAGATTCGGTGGTCCGACAAGGCCGGTCGGAAGTTTACTTCCCAGCCGGTATCGCTCTTTGACAACTTGGTACCTGCACGCGAACGCTTGCTCGAAGCGGCCGCCGACGAGGATCCCGAGATCCTGACGGCGCTCGTCGATGGGCGAGCGATCGATCCTGCTCGCATTCGCGCGGCGCTTCGGCGCGGCACGATCGCGGGACGGCTCCTGCCCGTGCTCGCCGGTTCGGCGTACAAGAACCGCGGCGTCCAGCCTCTGCTCGACGCGGTGGTCGCGTATCTACCCGCACCGAGCGATCGCGAGCCCGTGAAGAGCATCGACGGTACGCAGACGCGCGCGCCCACACGCGACGCGCCACTTGCCGCGCTCGGCTTCAAGGTCGTGTTCGACGAACATGGCCAGATGACGTTCGTGCGCGTGTATAGCGGCGTGCTCGCGCGGGGCGAGAGCGTCGTGACCGGTCGAGGCAAGAAGCTGCGCGTCGGTCGACTCGTCCAGCTCGTCGCCGACGAGCGCGTCGATGTCGATCAGCTCGCAGCGGGCGAAATCGGTGCGATCCTCGCGGCGCCGCTGGCAGGCGGTGAAACGCTTGCCGACGCCGCGCACCCGATCGTGCTCGAGGCGATCACTGCGCCCGAACCGGTCGTGCGCGTCGCAATCGAAGCGAAGAATGCGGCCGAGCGCGAAAAGCTCTCGCTCGCGTTGTCGCGGATGATCGCGGCGGATCCGTCGTTGCGCATCGAGTCCGATCGCGAGACCGGCGAGACCTTGCTCGCGGGGATGGGTCAACTCCACCTCGACATCGCGGTCGAGCGGCTCGCGAGCGAGCACAAGCTCGTCGTCACGACGGGTAAGCCACGCGTCGCGTACCGCACGACGATCACGCGCACCGCGCGTCACGAGCTGCGTTACGCGAAGCAGACCGGTGGACCTGGTCAGTTCGCACAGGTCCTGATCGAAGTCGGACCTGCGGCGCCCGGCAGCGGCCTCGTGTTCGAGGATCGCATCAAGGGCGGCGCGATTCCGAGGCCGTTCATCAAAGCGGTCGAAGCGGGCGTGCGTGGCGCGATGGCCGATGGTCTCCTCGGAGGCCACCCGGTCGTCGACGTGCACGTCGTGTTGCTCGACGGCGCGATCCACGAGAAGGACTCGAAAGAGCCTGCCTTCCAGATCGCGGGCTCGCTCGCGTTCAAAGCGGCGGCTGCCGAAGCCGGGCCGATCATGCTCGAGCCGATCATGCTCCTCGAGGTCACGTGCCCCGAGGAGGATGTCGGCACGGTGATCGGCGATCTCGGTCGCCGGCGCGGCGAAGTGCTCGCGCACGACGCCCGCGGCAACGATCACGTCGTGCGCGCCGAGGTGCCGCTCGCCGAGTCGTTTGGCTACGCCAACGCACTCGGTGGGATGACCCACGGACGCGGACGGTTCGTGCTCGAGCCAGCACGGTATGCGCCAGTGACCAAGTAGAAAACAGCGCATGCACCAGCGAAATGCGGTGCATGCACGTCGTCGGGGGCGTGGGAGACAATCCCACGCCCCTTTTGTTTTGCCCTACTCGGCGACGACGACGTTCACGCGCACGTTCGTCAGCAGTGACTAGCCGAGCACTCTGCCGAGCGTCTCGAGGATGCCGCGGTGCTCGTGCTTGTCCTCTGCGCGAAACCTCTTCGCTTGCTTGAGCAGCGCCGCGAGCTCCCTCGCGTCGAACCACACGCCGTGCGACTCGCAGCGATCGAGCGCGACGGTGCCGAGCTGCACGGTCTGCATCGCCTCCGTGCACTGTGGACACGCTCGCACGTGCGCTTCACCGCTCGGCTGCCACGCGAGCTCGACCAGCGTCGATGCACTTTGCTCGAGCATCGGCACGAGCACGTCGCTCTCGACCCATGCGCCGTCACAGCTCGCGCACTTCCACGTGCGACCGGCCTGCACGAGCGCCGTCTTGCAGCTGGGACATCTCATGCTTCTAATCTGCCACGTCAGTGATCGCAGAGCGTCTCGTTCGTGCTCGGAAAATCAGACGGCTCGCGCGCGCTGATCCGCAAACCGAACGACCAGCCACACTGTGCGGCAACGACACGTCCAGTCGCGGCATCGAGCTTGGCGAGATCACCCGAGAGCGCAACCAATGCGCCGTCGGGGCTCCACGCGACGTCGCTGATCCCCGGGAAGCCGACTGCCCATTTGTCGTCGCCGCGTTCGCCGAGCAGCATCAGTCTGCTGCGCGCGAATGCGGCCACCTGCGTCCCATTCGGGTGCGGCCGCACACGCCATTTCGTCAAGCCGGTCAGCCGCACCGGCTCCTTACCGCCATACACGACGACCGTATCCGTATCGTCACGTACGTAGAGCCGTCCCGCACGGTCGGTCGCTTCGAGCGTTCCGGTCAGCGTTGTCGGCGCCGGCGGTTCGGCTGCGAGATCGCGCAGCGTGCGCACCTCGATCGTCTTGCCCCGCTGGCGCACGAGCATCGCGACGTTGCCTCCGGCGAGCGCCGGATCGAGGAGCACGATCTCGCTGCCACCGCTCGCGATCGTGTGCTCGTCGCCGAACTTGCGCGTCGTTGCATCGAAGCGCGCGAAGAACGCCTTTGTGCCGCGATCGATCGCCATCAGCTGCGACGTTGGCTCGAAGTAGATCCGCCGCGCGGTCGGCCAGCGCTGCAGCTCCTTCTTCGTCGCGAGATCGAACAGCGCGATGCGCGGCGTGCTGTCCTGCGATTTGCGCTTGATCTTCGAACCCTCGATCCATTCGGGATCGATGAAGTTCGACACACCGATGACGGGCTCGCCCCAATCGCGCGCCGTGAACTTGATCAGCGCGAGGTCCTTGCCGAACGGAATCGTTTCGAGCGTGGGCACGCGCTTGGCGACCCGCGCATTGTCGTCGAGTAGGTACGCACTGCCACCGATCGTCGCGACCACGCCAGCCGGTGTCGGCTTGATGCCTCGTGTGCGGGTGATGCGATAGCCGAGGTAGCGAAGCTCGCTGGGCGCGGTCGCCGTGTTCGGCCGCATCACGGCGAGGTCGTGCTCGGCGAACGCGATCACGTTCGTGTCGGTGACGACCGCTTGATCGACGGCGACGAACTCGAGGTGGTAATTCATGCCACCGATCACGGCGTTCGAGTGACCCGATGGTTTCCACCACTCGACCGTGCTGAGCTCGAAGTCGCTGAACGCGATGATCACGCGCTGATCGGCCGCGAAACCGATCGGCACGCCCATCGGCCCATTCATGCTGAGCTTGTTGAGGAGCGGCTTCGCAGCACCCGTGTCGAGGTCGACCAGGAGAACCTGCGCGCCAGACCTGTCGAGGAGCGCGTCGGGGAGCGTCTCGAGCGTCGCCAACCGTTTGTGGTCGGGGCTCAGGAACACCTTCGACAGATCGACCCTCAGCTTCGGCGACTCGTCGCCCCACGCGAGCGTGTCGGTCGCGATCCACTGGCCGCGCAGTCCGTCGCGCTTGCGTACGAGCGCGAGCGTGCGGCCGTTGCGGTGCAACAGCTTCACCACGTGCGAGCCGGGTTGCGGCAGCAGCGACCCGATACGCGCGCCGCGCTTGTCGAGGTGCTCGAGCGTTTGATCGCGATGCAGCACGAGGAAACCGTCGCCGCGCGACACGGCGATCTCGACGCCTGGCTCGGGCTCGCGACGAACGTGTGACGTCATCACGCCGTCGGCGCTGACCACGATCACTTCGAAGCCGCCGCTCTCGTCGAGCGCGGCGATCGAGTAGCCATCGCCGTCGCGGTTGATCACGGCCTCGACCGGCGTCGTCAGCGGCAACACGTACGGCTCGCGCTTGCCGTCGAGCGACGGCCAGAGCCGCGCGTGATTGGACTCGTCGATCGAGACCGCCGCGCTGCCATCCTCGGTTGCGAACACGCGCGCGAGCGGCACGCCGGGCCGCGCGTTCCACAGCCGCACCGGGGTCGCGGGTTTTGCTACGACGGCGGGCGGCGCACCGAACTGCAGCGGCTCGACCGGCGCGGCCGGGCTAGACACGCCGACCGGCGGTGCGGTTGCAGGCGGAGCCTCGTGTTTCTGAGCATCCCCGCCCGATCCGGAGCATGCGACGAGGCTAAGCGGCAGTACCCAGCGCATCTGGCGTCAAACGCACGACACCACCGGTTTGTTCTGGTTTCGGCGAAGTTTAGTAGCTCTTCGCCCACACCACGCGCTGCTTGCTCGGCTGCCCCGTGAACGGGCACGTGCCCGGGTCGCCGGTGATGCCGAGCGCTGAGTCCGCGCGGTTGACGATCGGGATGCATCGCACCGTGACCTTGAGGTCGTCCTTGATCTTCGCCTCGAGCGCGGGGTCGCCATTGAAGTGCGCGAGCGCGAAGCCGGCGTGGATCGGCGTCGGATCGTTCTCCTTCTTCTTCGGCGGGTCGGCGAAGAATGCGTAGAAGTCGTCCTTCGAGTCGATCACGCGCGTGTGCTCCTTGCGGAACTCGCGCGCACGCTCGAACAGCGCATCTTGGATGTCTTGCAGCATGCTGCTGACCTTCGCGACAAACTCGCCGCGCGGCAGAGACGTCTTCTCCTTCGCACCCTTGTCGCGCCGGCCCATGAACACGCTGTCCTTGTCGATGTCGCGCGGTCCGATCTCGAGCCGGATCGGCACGCCCTTCTTGATCCAGTGCCAGTTCACGCCACCGCCGACATCGCGCTCGTCGACATGCGCGCGCACCGGCGCACCCGCGTACCACTGACCTTCGAGATCCTTCTTCAGCGCGCGGCAGTAGTCGAATACGCGCTGGCGCTCCTCGGGCTTCTTCGCGATCGGGATGATCACGACGTGCTGCGGCGCGAGCCGCGGCGGGCACACCATGCCGTCATCATCGGCGTGGCTCATGATCATGCCGCCGACCAGTCGCGTCGACACGCCCCACGACGTCGTCCACGCGTGCGTGATCTTGTTGCTCTGATCGGTGAACTGGATCCCCGACGCCTTCGCGAAGTTCTGACCGAGGAAGTGCGACGTGCCGGCTTGCAGCGCTTTGCGGTCCTGCATCATCCCCTCGATGCAGTACGTCTGCACCGCGCCCGGGAACCGCTCGCCCGCAGTCTTCTCGCCCTGGATCACCGGCATCGCCATGTGCTGTTCGGCGAACTCGGCATAGACGCCGAGCATCTTCATCGTCTCCTCGACGGCTTCTTCGCTCGTCGCATGGGCGGTGTGGCCCTCTTGCCAGAGAAACTCCGTGGTGCGCAGGAACAGGCGCGTGCGCATCTCCCAGCGCACAACGTTCGCCCATTGGTTGATCAACAGCGGCAGGTCGCGATAGCTCTGCACCCACTTCGCGAACGACGCGCCGATGATCGTCTCCGACGTCGGCCGCACGACGAGCGGCTCCTCGAGCTCGCTGCCGGGATCCGCGATCAGCTTGCCGTTCGACCCGGCAATGAGGCGATGGTGCGTGACGACCGCGCACTCCTTCGCAAAGCCTTCGACGTGCGCCGCTTCCTTCTCGAGGAACGACAACGGGATGAACAGCGGGAAGTACGCGTTGACGTGCCCCGTGGCTTTGAACATGCCGTCGAGCACGCGCTGGATGTTCTCCCACAGCGCATAGCCCCACGGCTTGATCACCATGCAGCCGCGCACGTCGCTGTTCTCGGCGAGGTCGGCGGCTTTGACGACTTCCTGGTACCAGTCCTGGTAATTGTCCGCGCGCGTCGGCGTGATCGCGGTCTGGGGCTTGGCGTTACTCATCGCCGCGGAGGCATACCATTCAACGTGCCCTGGCGGCACGCCCTGGCGCAGCAGCTGCTCGTTAGATCTCGGTGACGCGGCGAGCTTGGTTCTTCACGAGCACGGTGCCGGTAGCGACCACGGCCGACAGCACGTACTCGTCGATCGGCGAGCGCACCTTCTGGCGGGCAACGATCGGCGCGGGCACACGGTACGCGGGATACGGATCGTCTTCGGGAAAGATCGGTTCAGGTACGGCTTCGGGCATGGCTACAAGGAGTTGTCGTCGGTGTTCTTTTCCCAAGAGCCATACATCGAGTTCGGCAGCAGGATGAAGTCCTGACCGAACTTTGCGTACGCGCTCGCGGGTTGTTTGCGCAGGTCTTGCGACAGCATCGGGAAGTCGAGGATGTTGTCGCCGACGTACAGGATCACTTTGAGCGCGGGCAGGCTCGACGACGCTGTGCCGTTCGCGATCGCGGTGAAGCGCGGGTTCTTGTCGCTCGTGTCGGTCTTGCAGAAGATGCCGTCGAACGGCAGGCTCGCGCTCGTTAGATTGGCTTGCGTCGCGGCGCACTCGTTCGCGGCGCGGTTCGACACGAACACGACCTTGCCGCCGAGCTGCTTCACGCCGTGTACGAAGTCGGAAACGCCATCGAGCGGCGTCGCCGCTTTGCGCTCGACCCACGCGAACCAGCTCGCCGGCGAATAGCCGAGGCCGAGGTCCATGCGCTCCTGCTGATACGTCGAGTTGTTGAGCGTAGTCTCGTCGATGTCGAGCACGACGCCCCATGCACCGGTGATCCCGGCCGACACTTTCTCTTGCAGCTTGTCGAGCGCTATCGAGTACGCCTGCGCGGTCAGCGCGCGACGCTCGGCGGAGCGGCGATACCACTTGAGGCCGAGGTCGAGGTCGACCGGCAGCGCGCTATCGCACGAGCCGGTGCACGCGAGCTTGACGCGCGCCTTCTTGGCGTCGGCGGCGGTCGCCGCAGCGCCGAAGCTCGCTTCGATCAGGTAGAAGCCGGGGATCGTGATCGTGAGCTCGCTGATCTTCGACAGCTTGCCGTAACCGCCGTCTTCGTCGCTCGCGAGCGTCTTCGGATACGAGCCATCGGCGAGCCGCGGGCCGTAGACCTTGAGGACCGTGTCGAGCCCCGAGCTCGAGCCGGTGCGCGTGGTCTCGACGGAGACCCTCGCGGCCTCGGCCGCATAGAACACGTAGCCGCGGCGCGGTACCCGCATCGACAGATCGGCGTCGACGGTGCCGGGCTTGATCCGCGCGGTGACCTCGATGCCCGTTGTGCCATCGGCCTTCTCTTCCTCGCCCTGGATGTCGGCCGCGCCGTCTTCGCCTTCGCCCATATCGGCGCAGGCAGTTACGAGCGAACCGAGGAGGAACAGCTGACCGAGCTTCGAGGCGCGCATGGTGCGCGCGCCTTGGTGCAGCGCCCATGCCGCCGCGGCGCTCATTGTGGTTGCCCCCTTACCGAATTCAGTGCCGGCAAGTGCAGTCGCCTGGCTAGTGACACGGTTGTCACGATCGACGGCTGACGTCGCATCATGACAGCGCCAACTCGTCGAGATGACAGGGACGGGACTGGTCCGCTGGCTGCTCATGCGGAGCGGATGCGCTTGGTCTCGATTGCTGCTCTCGCTTTGCTCGCATATCCCGTCGATGCGCTCGCGTCCCCCGCCTGTTCGGGACCCTGGCTGCCATCCGCCGCACTCGCCGGCTGCCCGTTCGTCGTCGTCGAACGTGAGGGCTACGCCGAACCCCTGACTACCGAGCTCCTCCGCAACGGCGAGGTCGTCGCCGACGCGCAGATCGAGATCATCGCGACGAAGGTCTATCTCGACGTCGACTACTACGACATCACGTGCGGAACGTACGACGTCCAGTACGTGCAGTCCGAACCGTTCGTTCACTACTCGATCGATGCGCTCGACGCGCAGCCGGGCGACGAGGTCGTGATGAGCGGCGTCTATGGCTACGGCACTGTGCGCGTGCTGGTGCAAGACCATGCGCAATGCCCGGTCGTGCCGCTGCCGAGTGTGGAGTGCTACGCGACGCAGTCGACCGAAGACTGCCCGGGCGACGAGATCGAGGATCCGCCGAAGGACGAGGTCGACGAGGACCTCGACATCGATGTTGGATGCAGCACGAGCCGGGGCGTCGCGGGACTTCCGATCCTGTTGGTGCTCGGTGCGCTCGTGCGCCGGCGACGGCTACAATCACCGAGGTCCCATGCGTAGGTTCCTGCTCATCCCACTCTTCGTGGTTGCCGCCGTCGAACCTGCGCGGGCGAGCACGTGTTCCCTCGGTCCGTTCGCGCGTCCCGCATTCGATCCGCCCGCGGACTGCACGATCGTGTTCTATCGCAACTTCGGCGTGGCCGTGGATCCGCCGCGCGCGATCGTCCATCGCGACAATGTAGCGGTGGACGTGACGGCCACGAGCACGCAGGTCCGGATGCAGGACCTCGACATGGGCGTCTACACGGTCGATTGCAACGGCAATGTCGTCTCCGAGTCGCACCACATGGAACCGTTCGACGTCTTCGAGCTCACGCTCACGGACGTGCAGCCAAGCGAGGTGCTCTACGTCGGCGGGATGTTCCTCGGCACCGTCCAGGCGGCGGGCGGCGCGTGCAACACCGACGACGTTCCCGTGGGCGTGTGTTCCGGCATGTACGACTGGAGCCAGTGCGAACAAGAGGAACAGGACGAGGAACCACCGGGCGACGAGGTGAACCCGCCCGAAATCGACGACGCCGTCGGCTGCAATGCAACCAACGGCGTGTCGAGTGGGCTCTTCGGTATCGTGCTGCTCGCAGTTGCGGGCAGGCGTCGACGCCGCGCGACTCGTTAGGCCAGGCCGGCCTGCTTCGCGACTTCGGCCGCGAAGTCGTCTTTCTTCTTCTCGAGACCCTCGCCCAATTCGAAGCGCACGAAGCGGCGGATCTTGATGTTCTCGCCGATCTTCGCGATCAGCTCCTGCTGGAGCTGGTCGATCGTCTTGTCGGGGTTCTTCACGAACGGCTGATCGAGGAGACAGATCTCCTTCATCCACTTCGAGATCTGCCCGTCCATGATCTTGGCGAGCACCGCCTCCGGCTTGTTCGCGTTCTTCGGATCTTCCTTCGCCTTCGCGACGAGCACGGACTTCTCGTGATCGACGGCCGACGCCGGAATCTCTTCCTTGCGCACGTATTGCGGGGCCATCGCGGCGATCTGCATCGACACGTCCCTCGTGAAGCCGATGAAATCCTCGTTGCGAGCGACGAAGTCGGTCTCGCAGTTGATCTCGACGAGCACGCCGATGCGACCGCCGCCGTGGATGTACGAAACGACGAGGCCCTCGGTCGCTTCACGACCCGCCTTCTTCGCCGCCTTCGCGAGGCCCTTCGCGCGCAGGTAGTCGATGGCCTTGTCCATGTCGCCACTGACTTCGGTCAGCGCCTTCTTGCAATCCGCCATGCCGGCGCCGGTGCGCTCGCGCACTTCCTTGATCATCGTCGCGTTGATCTCCATCGCTACTTCTCCTCGTCCGGCGAGGCCGAGGCCTCCGGGTTGAACATGCTGCCGCCCGTCGACATCTCGACGCGCGGACCGTCACCACCCGACGACACGTGGATCACGCGCTCGCCCTCGTCCTGACGCTCCTGACCACGATGCCGCGCGGTCTCCTTCCAGACCTTCTGGCCGATGATCGCGGCGTCGGCGATGCGGGCTGCGAACAGCTTGATCGCGCGGATCGCGTCGTCGTTGCCCGGAATCACGTAATCGATGCGATCGGGATCGCAGTTCGTGTCGGTGATCGCGACGACCGGAATCTCGAGCTTGCGCGCCTCGTCGACGGCAATGTGCTCTTTGTGCGGATCGATCACGAACAGCATGCCGGGCAGCTTGCTCATGCCCTTGATGCCGCCGAGGGACTTCATCAGCTTGTCGCGATCGCGCTTGATCATCACCTGCTCGCGCTTCGTGAGCGCGAACAGCGTGCCGTCCTCTTCCATCTTCTCGAGACCGCGCAGGCGCTCGAGCGAGCCCTTCACCGTCTTGAAGTTGGTGAGCGTGCCGCCGAGCCAACGCTGCGTCACGAAGTGCTGAGCGCTGCGCGTCGCCTCTTCGACGATCACGTCCTGCGCCTGCTTCTTCGTGCCGACGAACAGGATCGTCTCACCGCGGCCGGTCGATTCGACGACCGCGTTGAACGCCTGACGGAACAGCTTGACCGTGTGCTGCAGGTCGATGATGTGGATGCCGTTGCGCGCGCCGAAGATGAACTGCTTCATCTTGGGATTCCAACGACCCGTGTTGTGTCCGAAGTGCACGCCCGCCTCGAGAAGAGCGCGCATGCTGATGGGGTTTTGCCCCGTCGCTTCTGCCATCGTTTCCATTGTCATCCTCCGTTGGTTGCCGCCTGCACCGTCGTTGATGTCGGAAACCCCGCAGGGCCACGGCCGAACATCTCGGATGCAGTGTGTAGTTCTTCGGGAAATCCGAAGAGGCGGAGGATTTACCCGATCGCGGGGTGCCTTACAAGGTCCGCCCCCGGCGCCACGTCTCGGCCGCCAGCCGCGAGAATCTCCGGTCCGCTAACCGACGAGAACTCCACAGCTAGGCCTGACGGCCAACATCCGATCAGAGGTGCTGATAGCCGAACAGGAGGCCGACGCCCGTCGCGGTGCCCGAGCTGCCGTTCTCCGAGTAGAAGCCCGGGTTGATCTCGAGCGACGCGTTGAACGTGTTCTCGCTGCCCTCGTTGAACGTGTATCCGGCGCGCAGATCGAGACTGAAGCCGGTGATGCTGTCATTCAGGTCGCCACTGCTGGCCGCGACGATACCCAAGCCGACGCCGCCGCCGAGCCAGAAGTGCTTGTCGACCCAGTACTGCGCGCTCGGGCCGAGAAAGATCGCGCTGAACCGAGAATCGTCTTCGCTGATCGTCACGCCAGAGAGCCGCGCCGTGATCGCGACCTTCTCGTTCATCCAGCCGCCCACGCCCAAGCTCAGACCACCGACGCCAACATCAGAGGTCTCCGAATCGCCACCTTCGTCGGTCAGCCGGATCCAGCCAATGCCGAGGTTCGCTTCGAACGTCATACCTCGGTGCAGCGATGGTGGCGGAGGCGGCGGCTGCGCGTACATCGGCGGAGGCGGCGGCTGGTAGTACGGCGGAGGCGGCGCGGGTTGTGGTGGTGGCATCGGCGGCGCCGGGTCCGTCGGCGGCACGGGCGCGAACGGATCGGCCGGCGCACCTGCGGCGGGCGGCGGAGGTGGCGCGGGTTGCGGCAGAGGAGGAGGAGGCGTTTGCGCGAGCGCGAGCGCGGGCACCGCGACCACGAAGACACTAACGAGGGAGTACCAGCGACGCATCACGACCTCCAAGAACCCACGCTATCACGCGTGGATCTGTCGACAGACGACCTTTCGCTAGTAGCCGATCGCGGATCGGGCGCGTGAATCGACGTGGAGCAAAAGCCGGCAAGCCGCGGCACCGCGCCGAAGCAACGCGAAGCTGATCACGGATTGCGCGCGAACCAGATCACGGTGCTGGTCGGCGAGGTCATCGGCGACGTCATCGGCGACGTCATCGGCGACGTCGCGGAGCTCGTGCGCGTGCGCGTGCGCGAGTCTCTCGCGAGCCGAGCTAGCGCGCCTGGTACGACTCGAACACCGGCTTCGCTTCAGCGGCCGGCGCCGCAGCATCCGCGCCCGCCTTCGGCCTCGACTTGTACATCACCCGCGACTTGGCCGACTTCATGCCCTTCTTCATGTGGCTCTCCGAGAGGTCGGTCTCGTACGCGCGCTCCTCTTGGGCCTTCTCGGCGTCGGCGATGAAGTCTTTGACGTCGGTCGCGGTCGGCACCTTGATGTCCTTCTGCTTCTTCACGTCGATCGCTTCGGTGATGTAGCTGCGCACGAGCTTGGCCTGCAGCTTCTTGAATAGCGTCGGGTTGTCGAACACGTCGACGGTCGCAACCTTGCCGTTCACCGAGACTGCGAAGCCGACGAGCTTCGCCTTGTCGTCAACGGCGAGCTTGCCGAGCGCGGTGTCGACTTGCTGCTCCCATTTCTTGAGCGTGCCGTCGGACTGCTGCGTCGCGACCTTGCGATACGTGTCGGTCGACGACTTCGTCTTGCGCAGCTCGTTCTTCGTGGCGACTTCTTTCCACACTTCGCTTTGCGTGTCGAAGTTCGCGCTGCCGCGCAGGCGGCCGTGCGCGAGCGCCTTGGCCGTCGTGAATTCTTTGCCCGAGTTGTCCCAGCGCCCGTGCTCGACACAGAACACCGGCACCGTTTGCGTCTTCTTCGGCGGCACGATCGCGTTGCGGCCGATGATGCGATCTTGCTTGCCGCCGATGATGACTTCGCCGGCGAGCAGGAACAGCGGTTGATCCGACTTGTTCGTGATCGTGAGCTGGTTGACGTCTTCGTCGGCGACCTCGTGGATGCGCACGAGCTTCTTGCCCATCGCTTCGTCGAGCACGATCAGCTTGTCTTGCTCGACCTTCTGCTTCGTCGTCACGATCGGGGTCAGCGTCAGGCTCTCGACCTGGATCGGCGCGAGCATCTTCGAGCTCTCCGAGAGCGCGGCATCACTCGTCGCCGGCGCCTTCGGAGCGGGCGTGGCTTGCTTTGCAGGCGTGGGTGACTTCGCCGGCTGCGCCTGCGGCTGCGGTGGCGGGGTGGGCGCTTTCTGCGGCGCCTTGGCGAATCCGCCACTGGGCTCGGCGGAAGCTAGGCTCGAGAATGCGAGGACGGCGAACAGACCTGTGGCATGACGCATGAAGCCTCCTTTGGCTGGAACGCGCCAACGACACGGACGATCTAAGCCCTGTTGCGAAGAATCAGCCGCGATGCATGATCCGCCGATGAACGCCGTGCGATGCCTGGCACTTGCGGCACTGGCCGCGTGCTCGGTGGCTTGTGCGGGGCCGGCACCCAAGCAGGACACGGCTCCGGTGTCGGGACCTGATCCGCAGGCCCCGAACTTTCGGCTCCCGAGCGACGTGCGGCCGTCGAGCTACCGGCTCGAGCTGACCCTCGATCCGAGCGCGAAGCAGGTGAGCGGCGTCATCGCGATCGACGTCGCCGTCGCCAAGCCGGTGCGCGCGATCTGGTTGCACGCCGCTGCCGAGATCGCGATCGCGGGTGCACGTGTCGCCGGCACGGACGTGCGGGTCGTGCGCAAAGGCGACTTCGTCGGACTCGTCAGCGAGCGAGCGGCCGGCAAGACCACGATCGAGCTGACGTTCACCGCCCCGATCGATCACGCGCGCAGCCGCGGCATCTATGCCGAGCAAGAAGCGGGCGAAGCGTACGCGTACACGTTCTTCGAGGCGACGGATGCGCGGCGTGCGTTCCCGTGCTTCGACGAGCCCGCGTTCAAGGCGCCGTGGACGCTCGTGCTCAACGTCAAGAAGGAACATGTCGCGCTTGGCAACGCCGCGATCGTGAACGAACGCATCGCGGGTGCGATGAAGCGGATCGAGCTCGCGCCGACGCCACCACTGCCGACGTACCTCGTCGCGTTCATCGTCGGTCCGTTCGAGATCATCGACGGTGGTACCGGCGGGCGCGCGAAGACTCCGATCCGGTTCGCGGTACCGAAGGGGCGCGGTGGCGAGCTGCGCTGGGCACGCGAAGTCACGCCGCGCGTGGTCGCCGCGCTCGAAGATTACTTCGACATGACGTATCCATTCGGCAAGCTCGACGTTGCGGTCGTGCCTCGCTACTGGGGCACGATGGAGCATCCCGGCCTCGTCGCGATGGGTCAGCCGCTCACGTTGATCCGACCGGAGCAAGAATCGCGCGCGCGCAAACAGAGCTACGCGAACATTCTCGCGCACGAGCTCGCGCACTACTGGTTCGGCGACTACGTCACGATGAAGTGGTGGGAAGACACATGGCTCAACGAGTCGCTCGGCCAGTGGATGGATATGGTCATCACGGACACGGTCGAGCCGACGTGGCGCTATCGCGACAACCGCGTCGGCACGGCTGCGGCTGCGAAGGCCGCCGACGAGCTGCTATCGGTCCAGGCGATCCGCCGCGCAGTGACGACGCCCGAAGCGATCGAGGCCGCGTTCGACAACAGCATCGTGTACTACAAAGGCTCGTCGGTAATCCGCATGATGGAGGCGTGGGTCGGGCCCGACAAGTGGCGCGATTTCATCCGGGCGTTCATGACGAAGCACGCGTGGGGCAGCGCGTCGGCGAACGACTTCTTCGCGCTGCTCGCCGACAAGCTCGGCGATCCTGCAGAGCTCGTGATGCGCAGCTTCGTCGAGCAGCCGGGTGTTCCACTGGTTGCGTTCGAGCCGCACTGCGAGCCGACCGGCAGCCGGCTCGCGATCCGCCAGACGCGCGCGCTGTCGCTCGGCCAGTCGGATCCGGCGCAGCCACGCTGGCACCTGCCCGTGTGCTTTCGTTACGGCGACGCGATGAAGGCCCACGACGCCTGCGTGTTGCTCGATACCGCAGAAGCCACCGTACCGCTCGCGGTGTGCCCGACGTGGTTCGTGCCGAATCAAGACGCACGCGGCTACTACCGCTCGGCGATCGAGCCGAAGCTCGTGCAGCTACTGCTCGACGCGCGGAACTCGACCGCGCGCAACGCAAAGGCGACCCCGGCGGAGAAGATGATGATCGTCTCGGACATGCGCAGCGCGGTGAACCGCGGCGAGCTATCGATCGACAGCGTGCTCGCGATGACCGGCATGATCATCTATGACACCGACCCCAAGGTGGCGTCGTGGGCGCTCGTCGCGGCGTCATTTCGCGCCGACGCACTCGACGAAAATCTGTACCAGCTCGCGCGGGGCTGGCGCGAGAAGACGTTCGGTCCGATGGCGCGCCGGCTGCGCTGGGCGCGGCTGACGGGCGACAGCGACGAGCGGCACCGCCTGCGCATCGAGATCGTGCCGATGATCGCGCGCCACGACGCACGGCTCGGCGCGGACGCTGAGCGGCTGGTCGACCGCTGGCTACGCGACCGCACAGGCATTGCGGATGATCTCGTCGATGCTGCTCTCGCTGTTGCTGCGTTCCGCGGCAACGCGACACGCTTCGATCGCTACCTCGAAGCAGCGAAGGTCGCGAAGGACCGCACCGAGCAGATCCGCCTGCTGCGCCCGCTCGCTCAGTTCATCGATCCGGTGCTCGCGAAGCGCGCGCTCGACCTGGTGCTCGCGACCGACTTCGACCTGCGCGACACCCGAGGCATCGTGCTCGGCCTGCTCGAGCACCGCGAAACGCGCGACCTCGCGCTCGACTTCCTCGACAAGCACATCGGTGCATTGTTGCCGCGCATGCGCGACGACGAGGCGGCCGGTTTCCTCGGCGGGATCGCCGGCGCGTTCTGCGATCCAGAGCGCCGCAAACGCGCCGCAGCGATCGTCGGCAACCGGGCGATGAAGATCGGTGGCGCCGAGCAGAAGGTGAGACGCGGGCTCGACAAGAGCGATCAGTGCATCGCCGAGCTCGCGCGCCAGCTCCCCGACCTCAAGGCGTACTTCGAAAAACGTCCGTGAGACACCGTGCGACCGCTGCGACACGCATAGATCGCGTGATCGACGCGTGTTACGCACGCGAGCATGCGTAGTGCCCTCTCGCTGCTCGTGCTCGCCGCCGCATGCGGCTCTGGAAAGACACCAACCGCCGAGCCCGCTCCGCCGCAGCCTCCGCCCGACGACCGACTGCCGCCGACCGAGCCGGTCGCCGATCCGGTGCCGCAGCCAGGCCCGACGAAGTCGATCAAGAACACGACGCTCGCGACGATCGGTCTCGATCCGACTGCGATGGATCGCACTGCCGACCCCTGTGCCGACTTCTATCAATTCGCGTGCGGCACGTGGCTGAAGAACACCGAGATCGCGCCCGACCTGCCGATCGCGATGCGCAGCTTCGTCGACATCGAGCTGCGCAACGAAGCGTACCTGTACGACGTGCTCGAGAAGGCGCGCACGAGCCCCGGCAACGATCTGTTGCTGAAGAAGCTCGGCGCCTACTACGGCTCGTGCATGGACGAGGCCGCGATCGCGAAGGCCGGGCTCAAGCCGATCGCGCCGGTGCTCGCACAGATCGCGAAGGTCAAGGACGCGAAGTCGTTGTCGGCGACGGTGACGATGATGCAGCCGCTCGCGATGAATCCGCTGTTCGGCTTTGCGCCGACCGAGGACTTTGCCGACGCGACGAAGATGATCGGCGGCATCGATCAAAGAGGCCTCGGCCTGCCCGATCGCGACTACTACATCAACGACGACGCGAAGACGAAGACCGTGCGCGCCGCATACGTCGAGTATGCGACCGCACTGCTCGTCGAGGCCGGCCAGAAGCCCGATGCCGCGGCGAAGGCGGCGGCCGAGATCCTCGCGCTCGAGACCGAGATCGCGAAGATCAGCATGGACAAAGTCGCGCGCCGCGACCCGAAAGCGGTCTACAACAAGATCGATCGTGACGGCGTCAAGAAGGCGATGCCGCACTTCGAGTGGGACGCGTTCTTCAAGGCGGTCGGTCACCCAAAGCTCACCGCGATCACCGTCGAGTCGCCTGGCTTCTTGACCGGCCTCGACGCGCTGATCGTCAAGACGCCGCCGGCGACGTGGCGCAACTTCCTCCTCGTGTACGCACTCGACAACGCGGCGCCGATGCTGACCCAGAAGCTGCAAGACATTCAGTTCAAGTTCCAGCAGACGCTCGCCGGTGCGAAGGAGCAACGCGTGCGCTGGAAGCGTTGCGTGACCCACACCGACAACGCGCTCGGCGAAGCGCTCGGCCAGCTGTTCGTGCGCGACAAGTTCCCGGGCAACAGCAAGACCGCAGCCGAAGAGCAGGTCCACGCAATCGTCGCGGCGATGAAGCAGAACCTGGACGCGCTGCCGTGGATGGACGCGACGACGAAACAGAAAGCGCACGCCAAGCTGCAGAAGATGGCCTACCAGATCGGCTATCCCGCGAAGTGGCGCGAGTACACGTTCAAGATCGATCCGAAGGCGTTCGGTGCGAATGCGCTCGCCGCCCGCAAGTTCGAGCAGGCGCGCCAGATGGCGAAGATCGGCAAGCCCGTCGACCGCGAGGACTGGTCGTTCTCGCCGCCGACCGTCAACGCGTTCTACAACCCGCTCCACAACAAGATGGTGTTCCCCGCCGGGATCCTGCAGACGCCGTTCTATCAACTCGACCACTCGATCGCCGTCAACCTCGGCGGCATGGGCATGGTCGTCGGCCACGAGCTGACGCACGGCTTCGACGATCAGGGCGCGCAGTTCGACGCGGTCGGCAACATGACGAACTGGTGGCAGCCCGAAACCGAGAAGCAGTTCAAGCAGCGCACGCAGTGCGTGGCCGATCAGTACAGCGCGTACGACGCCGGTGGCATGAAGCTCAACGGCAAGCTCACGCTCGGCGAGAACATCGCCGACATCGGCGGCATCAAGCTCGCGCTAGCCGCCTATCGCCAGCTGCGCTCCAGCGCACCCGACACCGACGTCGCCGACGGCTTCACCGAGGACCAGCAGTTCTTCCTCAGCTTCGGCCAAACGTGGTGCGCGAAGATGCGCCCCGAGATGGAGTCGATGCTCGTCACGGTCGACCCGCACTCGCCGCCGCGCTGGCGGGTCAACGGCTCGATGGCTGCGACGCCGGACTTCGCGAAGGCGTTCCGCTGCAAAGCCGGCGCGAAGATGCGGCCGGCGAAGCAGTGCGTGGTCTGGTAGTCACGGCCGCTCGAGCTCGGCAACGCGGCTACCGCGCGGTCTACTCTTCTTCCTCGCCCTTTTCCTTCGTGCGGCGCTCGATGTTTGCGACGCGCGCGAGCTCCTTGTGGATGCGCGACACGCGCTCGATCTGGCCTTTCGCCGGGAACCGCTCGTAGAAGCCTTCCTGACGGAAGCTCTTCGCGAAGTCGCTCCACGGTGACAGCTTGCGCGCCCAGCGCTTCACGCGATCCTCGGGATCCGGATCAGCAGCCGCGAGGTCCGCGCATACGCGGAGCATCGCTTTGATCGTGACCGGGCGCGTGATCATGTAGCTCTGGTGGCCCCACGCCTCGTCCCACGCCTTCTCGGCGGCGCGCAAGAAGTCGCGCACCATCTCGTAATACCGCTCCGCCTGGCGCTGCCAGCTCGAGCTCTTCTTGATCTGCTTCCAGTCGAGGAGCGCCCAGCGATGAATCTCGTTGAACAGCTCGGCCTGCAGGATCCATTTCTCCTGCTTGCTGCGCCCGCCGAGCCGATTGATCTTGTAGCGGAGCGGGCTATCGCCCTCGCGATACAGGTGATCGACGACGCGCGCGGCGAACTTCTTGTCGGGCGCGGCCCACGACACCTTCTCGTAGAGGTCGATCAGGTGCGACTTGTTGATGCGCGTCGGCGTCGAGTTGATGATCACGAACATCTCGGTCGCGAAGTCTTCGCTCTTGCCGTCGAAGATCACGCACGGCACGTGGATCGTCTTCGCGTCGTCGGGACGCTGGTGCATGAAGAAGTGCAGCGCGGCGAGCCGGTGCTGGCCGTCGATGATGAGGTACTTGCCGCGTGGCTCGGTGAGGTTGCCGACGTTGTTGTACGGCTTGACGCCGTCGAACTTCAGCTTCTCCTCGGTGAACAGCAGCACGGTGCCGGGAATCGGCGGCTGGCTCACGGCCGTCTCGTAGAAGTTGCGGATCGCGGTGACCTTGCCGCGTGACAGCTGACGCTGAAACGCCGCATCGGTCGCCTCGATTTTCGAGATGAACGTCGCGACTTCATCCCCTGCCTCGACCTCTTCACCTGCGAGGCTCGGCGCACCTTCTGCGTAGAACCGACTGATGAACCGGACCTTGTCGAGCAGGTCCTCGGCCGGATACGCACAGAAGTAGAAGACGCTGTCCTTTTGCCTAATCTGAGTCGCTAGCACGCGCGCATCCTAGCCCAGCTAGATCACGCCTAGGTGCCCAGGGATCGCTTCAAAACGCCAACTACCCCAACTCGATGCGTCCACGCCGCCGTCGGATCACGCCCTCACGCTCGAGCCGTGCCAATGCGCGGGACACGTTTGCCCGCGTGCCACCGACCTCGTCGGCGAGCCGGGCGTGGGTGATCGCGACCTCGCGCCTGCCCGCGGCGAGCTGGCGCACTCGATGGCGCACTCGCTCGACGAGGCCGTGCACGCGCAGCGCGGCGATCTCCGACGACAGCTCGGCGATCACACCGCCCAGGTGCGCGATCGCGGCGATCGCCGCCTCGGGATAGCGGCGCAACGCGGCCGCAACTGCATCCGCCGGGATCACCACCACCTCCGCGGCCTCAGCGACCCACAGCTCGGCGCTCGGCGCCGCCCCCGCCGCAACCGACACCCCGACCACCGCCGGCGGCAACAGCGAGCGCACGACCGTGACCTCGTCGCCTCGATCGCTGACCACTTCGAGCCGGCCGGTGAGCAGCATGGCCACGGCGGCGTCGCCACGGGCCATCACGCGCTGCCCTTTGCGCAGCTTGCGCCGGGTCGCCCGTGCGGAGATCCCGTCGACGACTCTCGCCGGCATCGCGGCGAACAGCGGCGCGCGGCGCAGCAGGTCGGCGTGCATGCGGTCAAGGTAACCGACCGTTCGGTGTCGATCGACACCAAACGCCCGGACCTCGACGCCGCTTGCTGAAAGCGTCGCGCACGACATTCGCGTGCTCGCCGCACGAGTGACAGAGCGATTCGCGCCATACCCACGTGGGTACAAGAACGTCCTCATGGGCGACGCGGATGTGTCAGCCGCCAAAGCAACGCGAGTAGACGATCGAGCAGCTCTCGCGGCTCCCGCGCGTCTTCGATCCAGCCCCACGCACGTGCCAGCTCGAGTGCGGCTTTCACTTCGCTCGCGCTGCCGTGCGCGATCGCAAAATGCTTGTGCTTGTTTCCTTTCGCCGATCGCGATCCCTCGGCGAGATTCAAAACGACGCTACTCGCGGCTCGCCGCATCTGATCGGCAAGATCGCGATCGGATCGTTCGAGGATCGGAACAAGCTCTCGGAGTGAAGTGACGAGCTGAACTGAAACTTCGTATGCGACAAACATGTGGGCGTTCTCCTCTTGTGGT
>DATDCH010000940.1:0-14251 GCA_036524455.1 Kofleriaceae bacterium
GACTCGATTCACCGACCCGACTCGATTCACCGACCCGACTCGATTCACCGACCCGACTCGATTCACCGACCCGACTCGATTCACCGACCCGACTCGATTCACCCACCCGACTCGATTCACCCACCGCTCGGCTATGTGCAACCGAGTTGCGTCTGCGTCGGCTCATGGCGTGGCCCCAACTTCCCTGACGGGCCCGCTCATACGGCCGAAACGCAAAAACGGGCTCGACCTTACGGCCGAACCCGTCTGCTTCGAGTAACCCCGCGCGTCGCTTGTGCGTGACAGCGTGGGAGCTGCGCGGCGTGTGTGTGCCGCGCGCGCTTACTTCTGCGAAACCTTGTCGGGCTTCTTGTTCGCGTCCTGCTTGGGCTCTTCCTTCTTCTTGGCCGCGGTGCCCTCTTCCTTCTTGGGCGCTTCCTTCTTGGCCGTGTCGGTGGTGCCCTTCTCGTCCTTCTTCTTCTCCGCCGTCTTCGGAGCCGCGCCCTCTTCGTGCGGGCACGCAAAGACTGGCGTGGCAAACGCGAGCGAGGCGGTGGCGATGATGATTGCGAGCTTCTTCATAGGTTCAGAGAGCATGCCTCCGGCCCGTGAACGCGTCAACGTTGATTCTGCCAACTGCGCGCAACAGTTTTTTCGAGCGGATCACGAGCGTTGCGCGCGATTTCGCGCCTGCGACCGACTGCGACAGCTCCCCGATCGGGGAGCGGCTTACGAACCGATCTTCTTTTGGTTCTCGGCGAGGAAGCGCGTGATCGAGTCGAGGTAGAGACCCTCGCTGCTGCGCAGGTCGAAGCCCTTGAAGATTTCGGGCCGCTTGATCGCCGCGTCGTTCATCGGGCAGTGCGAGCGGTCGGCACTGAAGCCGCCGACGCCCGGGGCGCAGATCGACTTCGTGTACGGCCAGGTCTCGCCGGCGACCGCGACCGACGTGATCTCGCCGGTGCCGTCGTGCTCGAACTGGAACTCGGGCATCTGGATCGGCTCCGCCCAATCGCCGGCAGCGAGGCGGTCCATGTCGATGCAGTCGCTGAGATCGGTTGCGGCGGTGACGCGGGCGGTGAGCGGATCGAGACCAAACGTGTTCTCGAGGTGCTTGAGCGCCGAGGTGTGGTCGTACTGCACCGAGCTGATGTAGCCCTGCTTGACGTACGGACCGATCACCATCGCCGGCACGCGGAAGCCGAGCTGCGTGAACTCGTTCGCGCCCGCCGTGGTCGCGCCGTTCTCGTCGACCGGGAACCGCGCCGCGGTGTCGTCGGCCGAGGCGTCGAGGTTGGGCGGCGCGACGTGATCGTAGAACCCGCCGTGCTCGTCGTACGTGATGACGAGCATGCAGTTCTTCCATTGCGGCGAGGTGGCGAGCGCGGTGTAGATCGACGCGATCAGCGCCTGCGCGAGGATCGGGTGCGTCGGCGGGTGGTCATCGTTCACGTAGAACGCGGGGTCGATATACGAGACCGGCGCGAGCTTGCCTTCTTTGGCGTCCTTGAAGAATTGGCCTTCGGCGAACTCGCTGTCACCGAAGTTCTTCACCGACTCCATGAGGTACTCGTTCGTGAACTGGCGCGCCGGAGCGAGGCGCGAGTTCGCGACCGAGATGACCGGCAGGTTGCCGTAGTAGTACCGCCACGGAACGTTCTTGGTCTGGAGGCGGTGATAGATGGTGTCGACGTCGAGCGCCCGATCGTTGTTCGTCGCGACCGCGTTCGTGCGATAGCCCGCCGACGTGCCGGCGTGCCAGTAGAAGCGGTTCGGCAGCGTGGGGCCCATCAGCGAGCAGTGCCACTTGTCGCAAGACGTGTATGCGTCGGCGAGCGCCCAGCTGATCGGCTGCTGCTTGCGCGTCAGGTACTGCATCGGCTCGAGCGCGCCGGGATAGTCCGCTTGATGCACGGTGAGGAAGCCGTCGAGCGCGCCTGCGTTGAATTGACCGCGCGAGCTACCCCAGCTGTGGTGCGGATCGTTGCTCACGCACATCTGCGCGGCGAGATTCATCGGCTCGTACGGCGCGACCGGCATGTTGTTGCTGTCAGGCTGCCGCATCGTGTCGGTGAGGCCGTTGCCTGGCTTGCCTTCCTTCCAGCTGCGCGCGCCGAACACGTGATCGTAGGTTCGGTTCTCGAGCATCAGGAACACGTAGTTCTTGATGCCCTCGGGGCCGCCGCTGTCACCGTTGCATCCCGGGAGGAACTTGCCGAGCGTAGCTGCGCCAGCGAGCCCACCGATGGTCTTGAGCGCTTCGCGCCGATTCATCGCCATGGCCCGGTGTTTAACGTGGTCGGACCAACAATGTCCACGACGATGATCACAGCAAACTGGCAACCCAACCGACACCGACCCAGAACCCGACCGCCGTACCGATCCCCGAAGCCACCGCGATCAGCAAAATGCGTGTGACAGGATTGCGCCAAAATCCACCCATACTCTGCACGTCGTCGGGTAACCGCTCGCAATCAGCGACGCTTGGCCGGCGTCGCCATGCCTCGACAACACCGACGACCATGCCGGTTCCGAGCAGCGGGTGAATTGCGGCAACCGGTGCCACCGCGAGTGCCGAAAGCACGGACAGGATCGAACCGCCCGCGATCAGCGTGAGCACGCCGGCACCGATCGACGTCGGCAAAATCCACGCGAGCATCATTTCCGTGAAGCTCGTCGTGTCGCTGCGCTGCCAGCCCCAGATCAGCGCGAACACGAACAGGGCAGGGATGCCCCACTTGACGATTTGCCACAGCAGCGACGGCGGCGGCAGCTGGTCGAGCTTCGCGCGATCGATCGGCTTACCGATCTGCTGCGTCATGCCGGGTACGTGCGCCGCGCCGACGACGGCGACGACCTTGCGCTTGCCCTTGCCTGCCTCGAGCATCTTGCTCGCGAGGTATTGATCGCGCTCGTCGACAAGCGGACCTTTGACTTCGGGCACCGCACGGCCGAGCTCGGTGAGCATTTCGGAGAGCGCCTTGGGCTCCTTGAGATCCTCGACGGTCTGCTCGGTGACCGCTTCGCCGTTGTCCTTGTCTTCCCAGCCGACGAGCAGCGACGACAGCAGCATCGAGCGCTTCCACAGGCCGAGGTTGGCCCACGTGCGCTTGAGCGTGACGTTGATATCGCGATCGATCAGCTCGACGGGGAGGTCGAGCTCCTTGGCCGCGTTGACGGCAGCGAGCAGCTCGGCACCCGGCTTGACGCCGAGGCTGGCGCCGATGCGGCGCTGATAGCTCGACAGCGCGAGGTGCGCGAGCAGGTAGAGCGTCTTGCCCTCGCGCACGACCTTGAAGATGTCGAGGTCGCGAAACGCGCTGTCCTTGGTCAGTGCGTCGTAGCGCGGCTTGCACAGCTCGACGCAGACGACATCGGGTTTGACCTCGGCGATGACGTGACGAACTTCTTCGACGGAGCGCTGCGATACGTGTGCCGTGCCGACCACGAAGTACGTCGTGCCCTCGTGCTCGAGCGTGGTGACGGAGTTCGGCAGCTCCACCGCGCTTCCATACCACATGCTATGGAGGACGCATGGCGACCGACATCCCGGAACCGACGCGAACCGAGATCGAGGCGGCGGCGTTTCGCCGGCTCGTGCAGCACTTCCAAGACCGCACCGACGTGCAGAACGTCGACGTCATGAACCTCGCCGGCTTCTGTCGCAACTGCCTGTCGAAGTGGTACCGCGCGGCGGCCGCCGAGCGCGGCGTCGAGATCAGCGACCCCGAAGCGCGCGAGCAGATCTACGGCATGCCCTACGAGGAGTGGAAAACGAAGTACCAAAAGTAGCTTTGGTACGCCGGCACACGTTGCTAGCGCGATGCGCTGAAAGTGTTACGGCCCTCGATCAACGAACGTTTGCACTGGCGCCCAACTCTCGATATATGCGCGTCGTCGAGGTCAGTGAGTATGGGTATAGCCGAGAGCATCGAGGCCGCGCGCGAACGCTGGCCGGGAATAGCGGTGGACGAAGCGGTGCTGGCGCAGGTGCTCATCGAGCGCGGCGAGGGCGAACCGCCGTGCATGACCGATCTCGTGCTCGCGCGCGCGTGCGTCGCAGGTGACGACGCGGCGATTCGCTACTTCGATCGCGACATGTTCGAGCGCGTCGATCGCGTGCTCGGGCGGCTCGGGCTCAGCGCGGCCGACTCCGATGACATCAAGCAGGAGCTGCGCACGAAGCTGCTCCTCGGCGATCGCGCGAAGCTCGCCCAGTTCCAAGGCACCGGTCCGCTCGCGCAGTGGGTTGCATCGGTGGCGGGACGCGAAGCGCTCGGTTCGTTGCGGCGCAAGAAGCCCATCGATCCGATCGGCGATGACGATCTGCTCGACGCCGCCGACGATCCGCAGCTGGTCGCGCTCAAGAGCCAGCACAGCTCCGACTTCAAGCAGGCGTTTCAGGCCGCCGTCGAGGCGCTGCCCGCCCGCGATCGCGCCGTGCTGCGCGCGATGATCGTCGACGATCGCACGATCAACGAGATCGCCGCCGTGTACGGCATTCATCGTGTGACCGCATCGCGCTGGGTTTCCGAGATCCGTCACGCCCTGCTCAAGGGCACGCGGTCTCGCCTGCGCGCGCAGCTGTCGCTCGACGACAGCAACCTCGACAGCGCAATGCGCATGATCGACAGCAACTTGGACCTCAGTCTCTATCGAATGCTCGGCGCCTGCCCGCCGACCGCCGTGTAGCTCGAAAAAAAATCGCTACACGCGCACACACCTCCGCATCTCCGAGCCGAACAAGGAGATACGGACCATGAAGACGCTGATGATCATGCTAACGGTCGCGCTCGCCACGAGCGCCTGCGCGACGCACAAGATTCACTACAAGAACCCGACGGTCGCCCAGTCAGGCACCACGAAGAGCGCGAAGCAATCGTTCTTCCTGTGGGGCCTCGTCGGCGGCAACGATGTCGACCTCCAGGCACTGTGCCCGAACGGCGTTGCCGGCATCGACAGCAAGGCCAGTGTCGGCGACGGCATCCTGACGGCGCTGACCGGCGGCATCTACTCGCCGATCTCGGTCGACGTGCACTGCGCCGGTGGCGCCGTGGCCTCGGGAGGTGCGCAGTGAAGCGGCTTGCACTCCTCGCAGCGCTGACGCTCGCAGCGTGCGCGACCGACGAGGGCGATCCGATCGACCCCGGTTCGAACCTGTCGATCGACAACAACTCGAGCTACACGTTCATCGCGATCCACCTCAGCCCGACGACCAGCGTGAGCTGGGGACCGGACCTGCTCGGCGCCGAAGTGCTGATTCCCGGCGAGGTGTTCGAGGTCAGCGGCATCGCTTGCAACACATACGACATCCGCATCGTCGACGAGGACAACGACGAATGCATCCTCGACACGGTGGACCTGTGCTTGGACAACGCGGTGTGGAGCATCGACGACTCCGAGCTCGCCTCCTGCGTGTTCTGATCACGGAGGACAGGGCCGGCGATTGTCCAAACGACGCCGAGCTCGCCGAGTTCCTCGATCGCACTTTGATCCCATCACGCACGAGCGCCCTCGAGGCGCACTTCGATCGGTGTCCGGTCTGTCGCGAGCTGGTGTTCATGCTCGCGGGGCTCGACCCCGAGAAAGGCAAGTAGTCGGGCACGAGTTGCGCGAGTTGTCTCCCCTGAAAGCTCGTGCAACTCGTGTCTGACCCTCAGCACACAGAGAGACCGACCATCGCGTCGGTCACCGTTTTTTAGTAGACCGAGAGACCGACCATCGCGTCGGTCATACGTTCTTGATGCGCTCGCGTGACGCCGAGGCGCGCGGTGATCGCGATGCGCGTGTTGACGTCGAGCTGCAGCATGCCGCCGCCGATCAACGCCGACGAGCCCGAGTTGCCGCCGTCGATGCCGTCTTCGAAGCGATATGCAGCGCCGCCACCGATGTAGCCGCCTACTTGAAATGGGCCGGTGTGAATCGGATAGCCCTGCAGCTCGAGCGTGTAGCGCGACTCGAACAACGTTTGGTCGACGGCGTTCTGGCGCCAGCCGAAGAAGATCGAACCGACGATTCCGATCGGATGGCTCGGGAAGTAGCCCAGCTGGATCGTCGTCGCGGTGCCCGCGGCTTTGCTGCCGTCGGCCGACTCGAACGTGCCGATGCCGCCGTACATCGAGTAGTTCCAACCCTCGCGATCGAGCGGAGCGCGCTCGAGCTGGGTGAACGGACCCTCGTGGCGGCGCACGAGCCCATACTTCGCCCACTGCGCGGTCATCGGATCGATCCATGCGAGCGGCAGCACGACGCGCCCGCCGTCGCGACCGACGAGATAGACAGGGTGCATCGGATGCAGCTGCGCGTAGCCGTCGAATCGCGAGCCCTCGACCGCAGCGACCGCGACGAGCGCGACTGCTGCGACGACGAGGATCACGATCGCGGCGCCTTTGCCGTCGCCGCCGCCGTTCAGCTTGAGGCTCGACGCGCCACCGCGTCCCGACGGTCCGCCGCCGCCACCGCCGGTGCCCCACGAGCTGCCGCTCTGGTAGTAGCGACGACGCTCGTACGCGCCGCCGACGTGGATGTGCGGGAAGAACACGACCTGCGTCTCGGCGGTCACCGGTTGCGGCGGACCGACGTCGGCATCGCCGAGCTCTTGCTGAACGCGGACGCGCTCGGCGCGCGTGTCGGGCGGCTGCTGCGAGAGCCGCTGCAGCTCGTACGCCGGAATCTTGTACGTCTGTGACGCGCAGCCGGTCGTGACGACCGCCGCTGCCACCACCAAGGCAATTAGGCGCATCCCGGGCATTATTGCAGAAAGCGTGCGCGGCCTGCGGGTGCGACTAGGTCCGCGCAGCTAGGATGACTGCGTGGAACCGATCGACCTCGCGGCCTGCGCCGACGACTTCGATCGAGAAGTCGCGCAGACCCCTGCAATCGACCGGTTCTGCTCGTCGAGCGCTTGGATTCTCGCAGCCACCGCTGCGCTAATGCCGCCTCGCGCACCGTTCTCGTTCAAGGGCACACACGGCTACTTCGCGGCGATGCGCGGGGTGCATCCTGCTGGATTCCCATACGTCGAGCCCGTCGAGCTGGCGTGGGGCCTCGCTTCGCCGTTGATCGGCGGTGACGCGCCCGGACTCGTCGGCGAGGTCGTGCCACTCCTTGCCGGGCGGCGTGACTGGCAGTTGGCGATCTTCTCGGGCCTGACCGTGACCGGGCCGCAACGGCGTGCCCTGGACGCCACACTGCCGGCGCGTTGGGAACGCCGCCGCGGCCAGCCGACGATTCGCCACGTCGCCAGCCTCGACGGCGGCATCGATGGGTTTCTGTCGCGCCGGTCGCGTGATTTGCGCAAGAGCGTCCGCAAGTCACTGCGCGCCGCGCACGACGCGGGCATGACGTTCGAGTCCGTGCGCGCGAATGAGGTCGACGCGAGCGCGCTCTACGAGCGCATTCAAGCGATCGAGGCGCGCAGCTGGAAGTCGCGCGAGGGCGTCGGTATTCACGCCGGTCCGATGCGCGCGTTCTACGGCACGATGCTGCCGCGGCTGTGCGCGCTCGGCCAGCAACGCACGATCTTCGCGCGCCTCCATGATCGCGACGTCGGCTACATCCTCGGCGCGGTGATGGTCGGCGAGTATCGCGGTCTGCAGTTCTCGTATGACGCCGACTTCGCCGAGCTCGGCGTCGGCGGTTTGCTCCAGTACCACCAGGTCTGCGAGCTGTGCGACGAAGGCATCACGCGCTACGACCTCGGCACCGAGATGGACTACAAGCGGCGCTGGGCCGAAGAGATCATGGAGACCGAGATGCTCGTGCTCGTTCGTTGATCGGCGCGGACCTACGGCTTGTGGTCGTGCTTGTGCGTATGCGTGTGCTTGAGATCGTGATCGCCGAGGTGCTGCTTTTCAGCCGGCGGGCTGCGCTTGCTCGAGATGATCGATGCGAGCACGCCCGTGCCGATGATCGTCGCGATCGCGATCAGCGAGATCACGTGCGAGACGTGGACGTGGTTGTGCAGGAACAGCTTGACGCCGATGCCCATCAGCAAGATCGCGAGCGCCATCTTGAGGTACTTGAACTGCGCCATCGCGCCGGCGAGCACGAAGTACAGCGAGCGCAGGCCCATGATCGCGAAGATGTTCGACGTGATGATGATGAACGATTCCTGACTGACGGAGAGCACCGCGGGAATCGAGTCGAGCGCGAACACGATGTCGGTGAGCTCGACGGAGATCAGGCACACCGCAACGGTGGTGAGCGCGAAACGGCCGTCGATGTAGACGCGGAACTTGCCGCCGTGGTCGCCCTCGACGACCTTGACGAACTTGCGCAGGAACCGCACCGCGCGGTTGTTCTTGAGCGCTTCTTCTTCCTCTTCTTCCTCGTCCTCGCGAAGCAGGCCAAAGCCCTGGTACGCGAGGTAGGCGCCGAAGATGTAGAACACCCAGTCGAACTTCGACGCGAGCCAGATGCCACCGCCGAGCATCGCGACGCGGAAGACGATCGCGCCCATGATGCCCCAGAACAGAACGCGGTGCTGATACTTCATCGGCACGCGGAACTGATGGAACAGCAGCGAGATGACGAAGATGTTGTCGACGGAGAGTGCCTGCTCGAGCAGATACGCCGAGACGTACGTGATCGCGGCTACGCCGCCATCGGGGCCCGTGATGCCGAGCCACTTGTTCTCGTACATCAGGTAGACGACGCCGGTGAACGACAGGCCGAGCGCCATCCAGCCAGCCGTCCACGCCGCGGCGCTCCTCAGCGACTGGACCTCGTTCTTGCGATGAAAAACGAATAGATCGAGGAACAGCAGGAGCGCGACCAGGCCGAAGTAACCAAGCCAGAACCAGATCATCGCCGGTCAGGAAACATGCCTAGTCGAGTGCCAACTCGCAAGGGAATGCGTCCAGTTGTGACGGTATTATTCGCTTCCTGCGTCGTCTCGCCGCAGCAGAGGTCGGGCCGTGGAACGAGCGTTGCAGCCCTAGCAGGCATGTACGTCGCCTTTGATCCAGCCCAAGTCGAGACCCTCCGCGAGCTGCTGGAGAGCTCCAAAAAGCAGCTGCTCCGCGAGATCGCCCATTCCGACACCCGCGAATATCGCGAGTCCTTGGAACGGCGCGAGACCGTCGTTGAACAGCTGCTGAGCAAGCTGTCCGAAGAATCCCACCGGGTCGTTGCCTGATCAGCTCAGCGTCGCGAGAGTTTTCTAGATCCCGGGCCAGCCCGTGCTAGGCCAGCCGGCTACGACAGCGTCGCGAGCAGCTTCTCGGCGTCGGTCGCAGGGCGCTGGAGCCCCAACTTGGCGAACAGCGCGATCGCGTCGCGCAGCATGTCCTTGCCGGCGGCGATCGCGCCGGTCTCGGCTTTGTAGCGGCCGAACGCAAACAGCGCGCGACCGAGCTCGGTCTCGTTGCCGATCGACCGCAGCACCTCGATCGCCTTGGTGTACGCGACGGCAGCGTCGGACACCGCGCCTTGCTCGTCGCCGTCGTACAGGCTCGTCGACAACACGTCACCGAGCGTCAGGTACGCCTGGGCTTCCTTCTCGCGCAGGCCGGCCTTCTTCGCGACCTCGAGTGCACGCTCGGCGTGCTCGCGGGCGAGCTGCGCTTCGCCATGCAGCTTCTCGAGCTGCGCGAGGTGGCGGCAGCACTCGCTCTCGAGGCCGCGATCCTCGACGTCCTCGATAATTTCGAGCGCGTTCTCGAGCCGGCTGCGCGCCTCGTCGAGCTTGCCCTCGACGATCGCGAGCTCGCCGAGGTTCGACAGGATCAGCGCGGCCAGTGGCAGCGCTCCGATCGCTTCGGCTTCGGGCAGCGCGGCGAGCCAGCCGGTGCGGGCGTCAGCGAGATCGCCGAGCTCGAACGCGAGCGCGGCGAGGTTGTTCTGCGACACGACGACGCCCCAGCGGTCGCCGGCCTGCTTGCGCATCTCGAGCGCGTCCTTGTGGCAGTTGTATGAGGACTCGTAGTTGCCGCGCGACTGCTGCACGTCGCCGAGCCGCGACAGGCTCGTGGCGATCGCGCGCTTGTCGCCGCGCTTGCCGCGCCGGGCGAGTGCCTCGGTGATCTTGGCGTGCGCTTCGTCGTAGCGGCCGAGCATCTGCAGCGTCTTGCCGATGTCGTCGAGCGAGCCGGCGATGCCGCGCGCGTCGCTCGCGCTGCGGAACAGCTCGAGGCCGCGCTCCAAGTATTCGAGCGCGAGCTTGAGGTCGCCCTTGCGTCGCCACACGCGGCCCATCTTGTTGAACGCGACGGCCGCCTTCGTCTTGCTCGCCGCGACCCACGACAGCCGCAGCATGCGCTCGAACGCGCCGAGCGCCGCTTCGAAGTCGCCGATCAGCTCGTAGATCGAGCCGAGGTCGTGCCACAGGTGGATCCGCGCCGAGTGATCCTGATCGCCGATGCAGGCGAGGGCGCGATCGAACAACCGGATCGCCCGCTCGTTCTGGAATTGCGCGCGCGCCGCTTCCGCCGCACGGCGATAGCGCAGCGCCGCGTCACGCGGATGCCCGGCGAGCGCGAGGTGACGGCCGACCTCTTCTTGCGCGCCCGGTCCTCGGCCTTCGGGGTGCAGCTCGAGCCAGCGCGCGACGACCGCGTGATAGCCGCGGCGACGGCCTTCGTCGATGCTCTTGTAGACGATCGACCACAGGTTCGGATACGCGAAGCGCAGCTCGCGCTCGCCCGACACGCTCGACTGAGGGACCTCGACGATCCACTCGCGCTCGACGAGCTTGCCGATCGCCGCCACGACGCCGAGCCGCGAGTGGTCGCCGCTGGCCGCGATCTGCGCGAGCGTCGGACCATCGGGATCTTTGAACGGCTGGTTCGAGCGCTCGGTCGCGATAATCGCGTCGAGCCACGACGTCTCGCCGACGACGGCAGCCATCTCGAGCACGCGGCGCTCGCCCGCTTCCATCACGCGCAGGCGCGCGGCGACGAGCTCCTCGTACGTCTTCGGCAGCGGCATCACCGCCATCTTGTTCGGATCGAGGCGCCACATCATGCCTTCGCGCACGATGACGTCACTCTCGAGCAGCAGGCGCACGAGCTCGTGGATCGCGCGCGGCGAGCCGCCGAGATTACGCACGTGCGCGCTGAGGCGCGACGGCACCTCGGTCAGCTGCTTGCACAGCTCGCGGAGCAGCTGCTCGGACTCGTTCGGCGTCAGCGCGCCGAGCTCGACCTTGATCGGCGCGACTTCGCCTTCGCCGAACGCGGCGTGGCGCTCCCATAGCGCGGTCGTTGCCGTGCCGAGGATCGCGACGCGCTGATCGGTCATGCCGGCTGCGAGGTACTGCAGGAAGTTGATCGTGTCGCCGCCGCACAGCTCGAGGTTCTCGACGACGATGATCACGGGGCGCCGCTCCGCTTCCGCGGTGAGCAGGCGCTTGAGCGCCATGAACAGGCGCGCCTCGAGCCGCTGCGGCGACTCGAGCAGCGGTGTGGTGACCGGACTGTCGTCGAACGGCACCCGCAACAGGTGGGCGATCAGGTGCGCGATCTCGGTGACGCGCGATGCCTGCACGACATCGGCGACCGCCGCTTGGATCTTGTCGCGGCTCTCGGCCGGATCCTCGCCGGGCTGCAGCCCGAACCGCACCGTCAGTGCGCGCGCGATCGGACCGTAGGCGTGCGCGTTCTCGTCGGCCACGCCCTGCAACACATGGATGTTGGGAATCTTCGTCTTCGCGCGTGCGATGAGCTCGCCGATGATGCGGCTCTTGCCCATGCCGGGCTCACCGATCACCGCGGCGAACGCGATTTGCTTGTCGGCGAACGCCTTGTCGGTCAGCTGCTGGAGCTGCGCGAGCGCGGCGTTGCGACCGGTGAACTTCGGGCGCAGGTCATACGGCGTCGCCGCTTGAATGACGGTGCGCTCGCCTTCGTTGTCATCGCCGAAGCCTTCGAGGTCCGACGTTTCGAACAGCGGTGTCGGCTCGGTACCTTCGAAACTATCGCTATCGCTGTCGACCAGGCCCGGGCTCGGCGTGTTTCGATCCCACGTTAGAGGCGCCATATCCGTCGTCCGATCGGCGCCATTAGCGCCCGCGTCCTTTGCAGAATCCATATCTATCCACGTGTCCCCGATGGCACCCCTGGCTGAAGGGCGCGCGGAACCTAGTGTGGGCCGATGTAGTTGTCAACCAATACGAAGTGTCTTCAATCCCACTGCAATCCAACAGTTACTGCACGATCGCGACGTCGGGATCGCGACCGCGGCAACGCCGCCGCTACTTCGCAGGCGGCGCAGGTGCTTGCGTGGTTGGCGGCGAAACTGAAGCCGGCTTCGCGGGCGCGGGCGCGGCCGGTTTCGCAGCGGCCGGCGCCGATTTCGCAGCGGCTGGCGCTGCCGGTTTCGCCGGCTCGGTCGGCGTCGCGGCCGGCGGCGGTCGCTTGGCGCACCGGCCGGGCAACGCTTTCTTGTAGGCCTCGGTTCGCTTCGCCACGTCATCTGGCACCGCGCGCTGCTTTTTGCCGTCCCGCAAAAAGTAGTGAATCGACACCGGCCAGATCGGCTCTTCCTTCGCGGTGAGCCGGCGACAGTTTTCCGCCTCGAGATCATCGAGCACGCCGCCAATGACCTCGGCGGTGATCGGCTTCACGTCGTGGAGCAGCACGACGCCGCCTTTCTGCTTCACGATCATCTGCATCACCTTCGCGCGCAGCTTGTCGGCCTTCTTTGCCTGCCAGTCGAGCGTGTCGATCGACCAGAACACTTCGGTGACGCCGAGCTTCTTGAGCCGCGAGCGGCCGAGAGCGCCGAGTGCACCGAACGGCGCGCGGAATAGGCCGATCGGTCGCTTCGCTTCGGTCGACAACATCACGAACGACTTATCCACTTCCTTATCGAGCTTCTTCGCGTCGGCGCCGCCAAGGTGCGCATGCGAGACCGAGTGGCTCGCGACCAGGTGACCGTCGGCCATCGTGCGCGCCAAAATCTCGCGCGGTTTCTCGCCGGTCTTGCCGACGAGCCGGCGCGTGACGACGAAAAACGTCGCCGGAATTTCGTACTTCGCGAGCGCGTCGAGCACCGCCGGCGTGGTCTCGGGATTCGGGCCGTCGTCGAACGTGAACGTGACCACGCCGGTCGTCTCTTCACCGTGCACGCGCGTCGCCTTACCGAGCACCGGATCGTTGGTGAACTCGTTCGGCTCGACCTTCTCGGGCTTCACGACCGCGGCCTTCTTCGCGGTCGCGATCTTCTTTGTGACCGGCTCTGGGGGCAGGTCACTCGGCTTCTCGATCGGCTTGTCGGCCTTTTCGCTCGGCTTCGCGCTCGGCTTCTCGGCCGTCGCGGTCTGCGTCTCGGCGGTCGCCACCGCCGCCGACAGCAGGATCGCAACTACAACCCACCGCATTCCGCTCACACTATCACGCGACAACCTCATCTTCAGTATCCTCTCGACGTGCGCGTCGTCTCGACTTCCAGTCTGCCGATCGATCTATCGGCGCAAGTGCGCGCGCAACTTCCTGACGCGATCGTCGAGGTCCCAAATTCCTCGGAACAATGGGTCGGTCTCGCGCGTTACGACTTGTCGGACGTCGACGCACTCGTCTGCCTACTCCTCGATCGGATCGATGAATCTCTGATCGCGCGCGCGCCGAAGCTACGCGTCATCGCGAACTGCGCGGTCGGCTACGACAACGTCGATATCGCGGCCGCGACGCGCGCGGGTATCGCCGTGACCAACACGCCCGACGTGCTCACCGACGCGACCGCCGAGCTCACGATCACGCTCATGCTCGCCGCCGCGCGCCGCCTTCCGGAGGGCGAATCACTCGTGCGCTCCGGTGCATGGCCCGGCTGGCGTCTCGATCAGCTGCTCGGCCAGCCGATCAAGAGGCGCACGCTCGGCATCGTCGGGCTCGGCCGCATCGGCATGGCGGTCGCGGAGCGCGCAGTCGGTCTCGGCATGCACGTGATCTACAGCAACCCCCACGATGTCGGGACGCCGTTCGTCGCGCGCCGCGTCGAGGTCGACGAGCTATTCGCCGAAGCGGACGTGGTGTCGCTGCACTGCCCGCTGACGCCCGAGACGCGTAACTTGGTCAACGCCGAGCGACTCGCGCGGATGAAGCCGACGGCGATCGTCGTCAACACCGCGCGCGGTGGGTGCGTCGATGACGCGGCGCTCGCCGCCGCGCTGGCGGCGGGGACGATTTTCGCGGCCGCCCTTGACGTGTTCAACGGCGAGCCTCACATCGATCCGAAGCTGCTCGCCGCACCGCGCCTCGTCGTGGCGCCGCACCTCGGGTCCGCCACGACCGATGCGCGGCGTCAGATGGCGCAGCTCTGCGCCGACGCTGTC
>DATDCH010000941.1:0-4270 GCA_036524455.1 Kofleriaceae bacterium
CCGAGATTCGCGAGGAAGAAATCGGCGAGCGGCGGAATCGGCGTGCCGTCGCCGGCGAGCTTGTCGCTCTTCTCGCTGAGGATGCGCGCGCGCAGCTCGGGGTTGCGCATGCGCGCCACGCGCTCGGCGAGTGGCAGATGAGCGATCGTCTTGTAAGACGGAAAGCCCATGAACGGCTGGAACGTGGCCTCGAGGCCGAGCAGCACGCCGATGCCGCGCGAGCCGACCTGGCAATGCACGTCGTAGCCGCGCGCGACTGCTTGCTCGGCGCGCGCGAAGATGCGCCGCCACTGATTCGCCTCGTGATCGCGTTGCATCGTCGAGATCGATAGCGGGCGGCCGCCACTGGCCGCGACCATCTCCTCGAGCAGATCGAACTCGTGATCGAAACGGTCCGGTCCGCTCATCATGTCGAAGTCGCTGACCGCCTGCAGTACGCCGTGGTGCAGCCCGACGAACGCGGCTGCGATCCCTGCGAGCTCGTTCGCGCCGACCTCCGATGCCGGCGTCGCGGCGCCGCGTGCGGTGCGATGGTTGTCGCTGCGGCCTGTCGAGAATCCCGCCGCACCCGCCTCGAGTGCCGCGCGAAGCAACCCGCGCATCGCCGCGATGTCATCGCCGGTGGCGACCTCGCCGGCAACCGCGCGATCGCCCATCACGTACATGCGCAGCGGGTCGTGCGGCACCTGGACGAGGAAATCGATCGCGTGCGGCATCGCGTCGATCGCAGCCATGTAGTCCGCGATCGATTCCCAGCCCCACGGAATTCCTTCCGCAAGTGCCGAGCCGGGAATGTCCTCCACGCCTTCCATCAGCTCGACGAGCAACGCCTCGCGTCCCGGGCGCACCGGCGCGAACCCGACGCCACAGCTGCCCATCACGATGGTGGTCACGCCGTGGAGCGACGTCGGTGCCAGCTCCTCGTCCCACGACACCTGGCCGTCGTAGTGCGTGTGGATGTCGACGAAGCCGGGCAGCACGTGCGCACCAGCCGCGTCGATCGTGCGCCGCGCCGGCCCGAGCCGGTCACCGAGCTCGACGATGCGACCCTCTGCGATGCCGACGTCCGCGGTGAACGCGGCGCGTCCCGTGCCGTCGACGATCGTGCCGCTGGAGATTTTGAGATCGAGCACTTCACCCACACCTTTACACTGTAAAATTGATCCGATCAAGACTTGTTCGCAGGCCTCGCGCCGTGATGGAACTAGGCGGCATGTCGACGCATATGGTGTGGCTAATCGCCGGAGCTCTCATGGTGCACGCGACCGAGCGCACCGAGGCGGGCGGCTTCGGGATCCCCGAAATCGGTGTGCGCCGCACCGCGATGGGCGCCGTGATCGGCCGCCCCGACGAGCCCGCGGCGATCTATCACAACCCCGCAGGGCTCGTGCTCCAGCCCGGTTGGCGCGTCTATCTCTCGATGGGGCTCGCGGTCGTGCGCACCGAGTTCCAGCTCCGGGCATGGCCGGAGAGCGATCGCTTCCTCGGCATCTCGGCGGATCCGGACGGCTACTACGATCCGGTGCAGCCGAGTCGCGCGATGGGCGTAATCCCGATGCTCGCAGCGACCGGCGAGATCCTGCCGGGCAAGCTCGTGCTCGGCGCTGCGCTCTACGTCGGCAACGCACAAGGTGCCGCATTCTCGCGCGAGGACGTCACGCGCTATCACCTGATCGATGGCTACGTGATCGCGCCGCAAGCGGTGATCGCCGCTGCATACCGCATCAACGATGCGATCAGTGTCGGCGGCTCTGCGGGCGTGCTCAACGTGCGCATCCACGGTCGCCGCGAAGTGTTCCCGATCGTCGACGGCATGGACGTCAGCTCGATCACCGGCACGCGGCCCGAGCTCGTGCTCGATGGCGAAGCATGGGCGCCGTCGTGGATGCTCGGCGCGTTCGGCCAACCCCACCCGCGTGTGTCGTGGGGCGCGACGCTGACCGGTCGCGTCGACGCGACGATGCGCGGCCCCGTCGAGATCACGCTCAGTGACGATGCGTCATCGCCGGGCGACAAGCTCGTCGGGCAACACGAGACTACGCAACTACTGCCGTGGGCATTCATGGCGGGCGCGAACTTCGATCTCACGCCGCAGATCGAAATCGGCGCCGAGGCGCGCTACTGGCTCTATCGCCAGTACAAGAAGCAGTACAGCAAGATCGTCGGCATCTTCCTCGTGCGCGAGCTCGAGACGATGAAGAACTACAACGACTCGTGGCAGCTCGCCGGCGGCGTGCGCGTTCACGATCTCGCACGCGCGCCGGGTCTCGAGCTGATGGCCGGCACGCACTTCGATCGGACGCCCGCGCCGTCGAGTACGGTCACGCTCGATCAGCCGACGTTCCGCCATTTCGGCCTCCACACGGGCGCGCGCTTCACCACCGGCCGTTACCGCTTCGCCGCGAGCTACCTGCGCTACTGGTACCTGATCCCGGATGTCACCGATTCGACGACGTCGCCGCCGTCGAACTTCCGCGGGCACGGCGCGAACCACATCTTCACGCTGTCGGTCGAAGCGAGTCTGTAACGCCACGAGGTTGCGGATGCGAGAGCATGACGAGCGTCATGACGCCGAGAGTCGCGCATCGATCCAGCTCTCGACGTCCGCGAGCACGCGTTCTTTGTCGACGTCGTTGAGCAGATCGTGGAAGTGACCTTCGTAGAGCTTGAGCGATTTATCTTGCGACCCGACCGTGTCGTAGAAGAACTGGCTCCCGCTCGCGATCGTGACCTTGTCCGCCGTGCCATGAAGAATGAGCACCGGCAGCGTGATAAGCGGAAACTCCTTCGCGAGCCGTTCATCGGCGCGCACGAGCGCTGCCACGGTCGAGCTCGGCTGCCTCTCGTTGGCGATGTAGGGGTCGGTGTTTAGCGCCTCGACGATTTCAGGATCGCGCGAGAAGTACTTGTTCGGAAGCGTGAGGACGTGGGCGCGCGGTACCACATGGCTGAGTCCTTTGATCAACGTCAACGCAAAATTGGGCGCCGGAACCTTGAACGCGAAGCTCTCGCAGATCAGTCCGTCAATGTCGTCCTGGTGCTCGAGTGTGTAGACGCAGGAAATCACCCCGCCTGCGCTGTGACCGAGCAGGAATACGGGAAGGTCCGGGTCGCGGGCTTTCGCGAGATTCACGAGCGTCGACAGATCGTCGACGTACTCCAAGACGTGCTTGACGAAGAACCGCTCGCCGTCGGACTTGCCGCGTCCGCGATGGTCGATCGCGTAGACGGCCAAACCTTGGCGTACGAATTGACTCGCGACCCACTCGTAGTGACCGCCATGCGAATTGAAGCCAGGAGCGATCACGACGAGCGCACGCGGTGGGCCTTCAGGACGCCATGCTCGATAAAGAATTTCGATGTCGCCAACTCCGACGAAGTGATGTTCTTGCGCGGTACTCGCAGGCTTGGCCCGCTTCGCTACGGGTCTCGTGTCTGTTGTTGTTTGTGTCATCGGGCGCTCCTCGAGACCACGCGATTGCATCGCGGGTGCCCGCTCGATCGAGGGGAAGCGCTGCAGTTCGTGAGCTCGAGCGGCACCTTTCACGTGCGCTACGGGCGTGACGGTACGCGGTGCACGTCGCGACGAGCACGCATGCGCATTCGATGAGCGCGTAGGCTCCTCGCCGCGCGGATCGCCAGCCTGCGGCATGACGCCTGCACACTCGATCGTTCATAACCTGCAGGAGTGAAGAGCGATGTCCACCATCAACAACGTTCCGAGTATTGTCCTGGTGCACGGTGGGTTCGTAGACGGCTCGGGATGGCGCGCTGTCTATCAGATCCTGAGAAGCGAAGGCTTCCACGTTAGCGTCGTACAAAATCCGACCACTTCGTTGCGCGACGACGTCGCGGCAACAAAGCTCGTCCTGGATGAGCAGGATCACCCGGTCCTGCTCGTCGGTCATTCCTACGGAGGCGCTGTGATCACCGAGGCCGGAAACGATCCGATCGTCGCCGGGCTTGTCTACATCACAGCATTCGCGCCCGACGCCGGCGAATCCGTTAGCAGCCTGATCAAGAATCCCCCGCCGGGCGCACCGGTTCCGCCGATCCTGCCGCCTCGGGATGGCTTCATGTTTCTCGACACGACAAGGTTTGCGTCATCGTTCGCTGCGGACGTCGATGGCGAGGAGGCCGCGTTCATGGCGGACTCTCAGGTTCCCTGGGGAGTGGCCGCGCTCGAGGGCGTGGTCACCAAGCCGGCTTGGAAAGCGAAGCCGAGCTGGTACCTGGTTGCGACCGAAGACAAGATGATTCCGCCCGATGC
>DATDCH010000942.1:0-6407 GCA_036524455.1 Kofleriaceae bacterium
GGAACGCGTGGTCCGCTCGGCGGCGGCGCGCCCTTGATACGCACCGCCAGTTCCGAGCTCGGTTGCGCAGGCTGTGGCTGCGGTTGCGACGGCGTCGGTGCGGGCGGCGGCTCGGGCATCGCATCCCAGCCCATCGTCAACGCGCCCGGTTTCTGCGGCACACGCGCGCCGCTCATCGGTTGCGGTTGCGCAGCAGCAGGTTTCGGCGCGGGTGTCGTCGGTTCGGGCTGTGCTGGCGCGACCGGTTCCGGCTGGGCGTCCCAGCCCATCGTCAGCGCGCCTGGCGTCTGCGCCATTTTCTGCGTCGACGCGGCATCCGCGAGCTTCGCCGGCGACATCGGCCCGCTCGGTGCGCCCGGCATCGGCGCGACCATCGAAGGCGTGGTCTCTGCGGCAGATGGCTCGGGTTGCGCATCCCAACCCATCGTCAACGCGCCCGGTTGTTGTGCCGGCGGTTGCGGCTTGGTAGCCGCTGCAACCATCTCGAGCCTTCCGCCGTCGAACCGACACCAGTTCGCATCGTCGGGATATTCGGTTTGGCACTTCGGGCAACGTTTCATCGCCAATTCCCATCGTAACCCGCTATGTGCTCGAAAGTGGAAGATTCCGGGATCGAACGCCCGAACGCGCGAGCAGTGCTAGTCTCCGGCCGATGGCGAAGCCACGAACAGTGATTTGGATCGCGGCGCTCGCGCTCGCGCTCGCGGCGTGCAAAGGCAAGAAGCAAGACACGACGCCGAAGAACACGGGCGGAGCCGCTTCGAAGGTCGATGCATCTCTGTGCGACGAGAGCAGCAAACGCGTCGCGACGTTCGATCTCAACAAGGACGGCAAGGCCGACGTCTGGCACCTGTACGCCGGTGATGTCGAGACGTGCAAGATCGACGACTTCGATCACGATGGCAACAAGGACTTCATGATCGCGTACGACAAGAGCAAGCAGCCGGTCTACAAGAAGGCCGACGTCGACTGGGACGGCAAGTTCGACATGATCGAAGTATTCGAGAACGGCACGATTACCGAGGCCGAGCGCGACAGCGACTTCGACGGCAAGCTCGACGTCAAAGAGATCTACGCAGCCGGCACGTTGCAGAGCGTGCGGCGCGATCGCAACGGCGACAACAAGCCTGATCAGTGGGAGCAGTACATCGACGGCGCGCCCACGCAGATCACGTACGACGACAACTTCGACGGCAAGGTCGATCGCCGCGACGACAATCCGGGCGGCCCACCGCAAGCGCAAGCACCTGCACCCGCGCCCGCGCCGACAACGACGCCACCGGTCACGGCCCCCGCAACGCCCGCGCCCGCCGACAAGAAGCCGTAACGACTACGACGGCGCGTAGCCGCCGAGGTCCACCGCTGGGAACTGCGCGGCGGTCTTCATAGCCACGTCCATCTGGTTGGCGGAGAGGCCGAACGTGTTCTTCATGGTCTCGAGGAACTGCACCTCGCGCCAGTCGTGCTTGCCGTCGGCGAGCGCGATGATCATCACGTACACCGTCACCCAGTAGCGGTCCGACGACAGCGAGATTTCTTTCGCGATCTCGGTGAGCTCTTCACGGCTGTCTTTGCCGGCGACGCGGTCGAGCGCGACGTCGATCGCCTCGTCGAGCTCGGCGCCGGTGAGCACGCTCATGTCGGGGATGTTGCGCAGCACGGCGCGCATGCCGAGGCGCTCCTCGTGATGGACCTCGCCGTCGGCGGCGGCCATCAGCGCCATGCATTTGACGAACGCCGGCATCAGGAGGCGGACCTTCTCCGACTTCTCGTCGAGCGTGAGCAGTCCGCTGTGCTGGCGCGCCGCTTCGAAGACTTCCTTCGCTTCGGATTCGTCGAGCGCGAGCTCCTTCTGCATCCCGTCGAGAAAATCGATCTCCGATTCGGCGAGCTCGCGATCGGAGACGCAGACCTCGGCGGCCATCGCGTATGCGGCGAGCCGCTGGTTGCGCGAAGGCAGGCCGGCTGCGATCGCGGCGAGACGCGCCTTGCCGCCGCCGGCGACGCGAATCGCATCGGCCGCGACTTCGGTCATCCGACCGAGCTCCTCGCCGGATAGGCCTTCGAAGAGAGGATGATTGGCGAGGCTGCCCTCGAACGTCGCCATCTCTTCTTCGGTGACGTCGCCATCGGCTTCCATCGCGCCGAGCATCGCCTCCACGAGAAACCGGCGCGGATCTTCGGCACTCACTTTGCCGCTGAACATTTTTCGCAGAAAGCTCATCGTCCCCTCACTTGAAGGAGTCGACGGTATCACTGGAATCTGCTCAGCGCACGAGTGAGCAACGTGCCATCCTCGGGGCGTGTGGGCACGCATCGGTGGGGTCGTCGTCGTCGCGTTCCTCGCGCTCGTCGCGTTGACCGCCTATCGCAACGTGTTTGCCGATGACGCCGCCGTGCGCGCACAAGCCGAGAAGCTCGCGCGAGACAAAGCCGGCTGCGGCGCGTCGTGCACGGTCACGCGGATGGAAGGCAGCCGCGGCGTGCTGACCGAGACACTGACGTTCACCTTCGGCTCGAGCGGCACGGTGACGATGAAGTGCCGGCGCGCGTACATCGCGTTCGGCGCCTACACCTGCAGCGCGAGCTAGCCGGCTGCGCCTACTGCTTCGAGCCGGCCATGATCGACTTCATGTCGGCGTCGAGCGAATTCCTGACGTGATCGATCGTCGCACCGCGCAGCCGCGTCTTCGTCGCGCGGAACGCACCGCGTGGCAATGCTGCGAGCCGCGTCGCCTCGGCGCGCGCACGTGCCATCACCTCGTCGGGCGCTACCACGACGTCGAGGTAGCCCGCTGCGAGCGCGCCTTCCGGTTCGTAGATCTGCGAGAGCAGCGTCGCGTGCACGAGTGCGCGCTTCGACAGCCGATCGCGCGCAAGCTCCATCGCGAGCACGGGCACCGGCAAGCCGATCGTCACTTCATTGAGGCCGATGCGAAACGCGCCGGCGGCACCGATGCGGTAGTCGCCGGTCAGCACCACGAGCGCACCCCCCGCGAGCGCATGACCGGTGCATGCGATCACGAGCGGAATCGAGGCGCCGTAGAGCTTCATCAAGAGCTCGGAGCCGGCGCGCAGCAGCGCGGTCGCAGCTTCGGGGCCGCTCATCATCACGCGTAGATCGAAGCCCGCGCAGAACTTCTCCGGCCGGCCGGCGAGCACGAGCGCACTCGCCTCCTGCTCGGCACGTGCGAGCGCAGCGACGAGCGCGTCGATCATCGGCTGCGATAGCGCGTTGGCTTTGCCATCGTCCATCTGGACGATCGCGACTTTGTCTTCGAGGGTGTAGCTGAGCGGCTCGGTCGTCACCCGCCGACTCTACTGCGCTGCGGCAGGCCGTAGCGCGGCCGCACGGCTGATTTGTCGCTTGTAGCGTCCAGACGCGAAGCCGATACTTTCCCCATGCGCGTCCTCGTAGCGGCCGGCCTACTCGCCGGTTGCTACGCGCCTGCCCCACCCGCTGGCGCGCCTTGCGTCGACGGCATGTGCCCCACCGGTCTCGTCTGCTCGCTGGCGACGTATACCTGCGAGACAACCGGGGTCGATCCCGATGCGAGGGTCGACGACGACGCCAGGCTCGACGACGCCGCCACCGACGCACCCGGCGATGGCTCGACCTCGCCGTACCAGTATCGCCGGCGCATCACGATCCAGAACAACTCGTCGAGCGCGCTCGCCGTGGGCTTCACGATCCGCGTCCCGCTCGGCGCGACGCTCGCGACCCTCATCAACGACGGCAAGGTGAAGGCCGACCTCTCCGACTTGCGCGTGATCGGCGAGGGCTCGCTCGGCGAACGCAATCGCATCGTCGATCCTGCGGGCCCGACGCCAGCCGCGATCAACTTCTCGCTCGCGCAATCCATCGCCGGCAACACGACGAGCACGTCGTACTACGTCTACTACGGGCGACCGTCGGCGAGCGCTGCGCCGGCCAACGGGAACCAAGTGTTCGCCGTCTACGATGACTTCGCGACCGCGATCTCGAGCATCTGGCTCAAGAATGACGCACCTGTCGTCAGCAACGGACGCCTGCTCCTCCGACCTAACCGCACCGACGCGATCACGACGGTGGCCGCAAGCGACGGCGTCCCGATCGTCAGTGCTGTCGAATTGCTCGCGTCGATCAGCAACCCATTGAGCGATCCGACGACACACCCCGAGGGCACGTTCTACTACTGGTTCGGCTACCAGCACACGGGCGACTTCTCGGCGAGCGCACCCTGGGTCGTGTGGATCGCGCGCGGCAAGACCCAGGTGCACGCCGAACAGATGTCGCCGGTCGGCTGCGAGGTCAACTGCGAAGGCGCGTACCTCGCGCAGAATACGGCCCTGCACTACTACGCGATCGAACGCGACCCGAGCGCGACGCGCTTCTACTTCGACGGCGCGCTGTCGTACACGGCGACTGTCACGAACAACGCCGACTACTCGCTGATGGTGCGCAACTACCAGGCGACCGGCGACGTTCAGGTCGACTGGATCCGCGCGCGCATCCGCGTCACGCCGGATCCGACGATCACGATCGGCGCCGAAGAGACGCTGTAGCTAGAGCGGTTCCCACACCGGGCCGCCGCGCCAATACACGGCGAACGCGCGGCCGATGATCGCATCACGTGTGACGAGACCGAATGCGCGACCGTCGTGGCTATCACCGCGGTTGTCACCCATCACGAGATAGCGGCCGGCGGGAAGCGTGACCGGTCCGAAGTCCGGACCGCCATCATTGGAGAGGCGCACCGGATGCTCGTCACCCGCGAGGTTCTCGATCAATTGTTCGCCGCGCTGCTCGATCTCGGCGAGCCGACCGTCGAGCGCGATGTGACCGCCGCGAACTTCGACCGTCGAGCCCGGCACGGCGACGACGCGTTTCAATAGCACTTTGCCGTCTTCGGGCGAGCGCAGCACGACCGCGTCGCCGATGCGCGGGCCCTCGAAGTGGGTCACGAACGTGCTCGTGAACGGCACGCGCAAGCCGTAGGCGGCTTTGCTGACGAGGATGCGATCGTCGATCTCGACGGTCGGTTGCATCGAGCCGGTCGGCACGCGGTAGTGATCGGCAAGCGACGAGCGCGCAGACAGCAGCACGAACGCGAGCACCATGAAGACGGCGAGCTCGCGGAGAAAGCGACGTGCACGGGACCGCGGCGGCGGATCCGTGGGCGCAGCGTCGGTGGTCTCCGGGGACGTGGCGTCGGCTGGCGTCGGGTGGTCCGTCACGGTGGGTCGACCGGAGCCGAGGTCGGGTTTATTCCTGGCGCGGGCGCCGGCGAAACCTCTACAGATTCGTGAGCAGATGAACGCGCGAGCCATCGGCCTGACGCAGCATCAGGTCGGTCGATGCTTCGGAGAGCGAGAGGCCGACGTCGGCGCCGTCATGCAGGCTCGCGAGGTCGACAATGATCTCGAAGTTCGTCGGATCGCCGATGCACGCGATGACCTGGTCGGCGCCCGTCTTGTCGCGGCATGGGTTCTCGTCGATGAGACGGATCCACATATCAGCGGTGACGCGATCCATCGCAGCGTCGTAGTGCCAGCTCTCGGTCGCGGTCGCGCTCGGAATGTATACGCAGTACACGAGCGCCGACGCGTCGGGAGCGATCCACGCGTGGTCGGCGCCGCCGTACTCCCACGCGAGCAGCGGAATCACCGGGCGCTGGTCGGTGGGACAGAGGCCGAGCAGGCGCTGCGCGTCCGGATCGGCGGCGACTTGCTCGGGCGTCTTCGCGTTGATGTCGCCGTGTTGACCGGGATGCGCCGCCTTGTACGCGAGGATCCACGCGCGCACGCTGGGATCGTCGTCGGGAATCGGCGGGCCTTTGGGGTCCGACGCGCAACCGACCGCGGCAACAGACAGCAACACCGTGCACAGAGTTTTGTGGGCCGTCATGCGCGCAAGCTAGCGCGCGAACATGAACCGGCGATGAATCACTTCAGCAGCCGCTTGAGCAGGCTCGTACGCTGCGGCCGACCGCCGCGCTCGAGCGCCGCGCGCATCTCGCCAGCGTCGGCAAATCGCCTCTCGCGATCGAACGCGAGGCTGCGCGCGATCGCGTCGTCGAGCCACGCCGGCACTTCGGATCGGCGCTTCGCTGCGTGGCGCTCCAGCGTACCGCTCATCACCTTCTTGAGCAGGTCGCGCTTCGACGTCCACGTGTACGGAAAATCACCGGTCAGGTTCTCGAACAAGAGCACGCCCAGCGAGAACAAGTCGGCGCGCCCGTCGACCTGGCGCGGATCGAAGCACTGCTCGGGGCTGATGTAGAGCGGCGTACCGAGCAGCTGCTCGGGGTCGGTGACCGCGTGCTCGTCGGTGACTTTCGCGAAGCCGAGGTCGAGCAGCTTCACGCGATCGGTGCCCGCCTCGATGAACACGTTCGCGCTCTTGAGATCGCGGTGCACGACGCCGC
>DATDCH010000943.1:0-18903 GCA_036524455.1 Kofleriaceae bacterium
CCCGGGCCTGCCGATCGTGGCGCAGTGCCGGCAGTGCCTGGTCGCGGTCGAGAAGAATCCGAAGCTGCAGCCGAGCTGCCAGCAAGTGTGCGGTGACGGCATGGTCGTGCGCACGACCGATCCGCAGTCGACGCTCGCACGCAAGCAGCAGCTCGAGTTCACGCTGCTCAACCATCCGATCGATTGCCCGATCTGCGACAAGGCCGGCGAGTGCACGCTGCAGAAGCTGTACTTCGATCACGACAACGCCGACTCGCGCGTCGACGTGCCGAAGGTGGAGAAGGACAAGGTCGTCGACGTCGGCCCGCACATCGTGCTCGATCAAGAGCGCTGCATCCTGTGCTCGCGCTGCATCCGCGCCTGCGACGAGGTCGCCGGCCAGCACCAGCTCGACTTCGCCCACCGCGGCGATCACCAGGTGCTGACCACCGCGCCCGGCGAGCAGCTCGACAACCCGTACTCGATCAACACCGTCGATGTCTGCCCGGTCGGCGCGCTGACCGCGAAGGACTTCCGGTTCACGATGCGCGCGTGGGAGCTCGAGGCGACGCCGAGCGTGTGCAACGGCTGCGCGACCGGCTGCAACATCGAGATCCATCACAAGCACGGCCGCGCGTGGCGGCTCGTGCCGCGTCACAATCCCGACGTCAACAAGTACTGGATGTGCGACGAGGGCCGATTCACGTATCACGGCCTGCGCGAAGAGCGACTCGCGGCAGCGACGGTCGAGGGCCTGCCCGCCAGCTGGGACCGCGCGATCGCGAGCGCCGCGAAGCGGCTCGGCGTGTTCCTCAAGGACCCGTCGCAAATCGGCGTCGTGCTGTCGGCGCTGCACTCGAACGAAGACAACTTCGCGCTCGCAAAGCTCGCGAAGGACTGGGGCATCAAGCAGGTCTACATCGCGGGCAAGCCGCCGGTGCCTGCGCGCGCCGACGGCAAGCTGCGCGTCGCCGACGTCAATCCGAACCTGACGGGCGTGACCAAGATCGCGGAGGCGCTCGGCCTCGCGGCGACGCCGTCGTACCAGCTCGACAACAACGTGCCGGCGAATCTCCGCGCGATGGTGATCCTCGGCGACGTGTTCCCCGGGCTCGACGGCCGCAAGCTGCGCGAGCTCGAGGCCGTGTCGATCGCGGCGCACGAGCGCGGACCGGTCGCGCACGCAAAGGTCGCGCTGCCCGCTGCCGCGTGGGCGGAGAACGCCGGCACGATCACAAACAAGGACGGCCGCGTGCAGCGCATGCACGCAGCGTTCACGCCGGCGGGCAATGCGATTCCCGCGTGGGAAGCGGTCGTGCGGCTCGCGCACGCGACCGGCGTCAAGGTGGCGTGGACGCACCCGCGCGAGGTGTTCAAGGACATGACCGCAGCAGTCCCGGCCTGGAAGGACCTGACGTGGGCGCGTGAAGCGCGGCCGCTGCAGCTGCGCTTCGCGGGGAGCAGAGGCTAATGACCGCAAGTCTATCCTCGTCTCTGGCAGCTGCACTTCCGGACTGGGTCCCCAGCGGCTGGGCGATCCTCGATTTCCCCGCGACCAAGTGGGCGATCTTGATCCTGCTGCTCGTGATGCCGCTCGCGTCGCTGCTCACGTGGGCGGAGCGCCGGCAGAGCGCGATGATGCAGGACCGGCTCGGTCCGAACCGCGCCAACATCGGTCCGATCAAGCTGAAGGGCATCCTCCACTTCGTCGCCGACGCGCTGAAGATGATCTTCAAGGAGGACTTCGTCCCGGCGAACGTCCACAAGGGCCTGTTCGCGCTCGCGCCGATCCTCGCGCTCGCGCCGGTGTTGATCGCGTTCGCGATCATTCCGTTCGGGCCGACGATCTTCCCGCACGAATTCACGAAGGTGCTCGATCCCGTCGAGCTCGCGAGTAACCCCGCCGCGCCGCAGTTCGCCGATTCGATCCGGCTGCAGATCTTCCGCGCCGACTGGGGCCTGATCTTCTACTTCGCGGTGCTCACGCTCGCGAACTACGGCGGCACGATCGCCGGCTGGGCAAGCTACAACAAGTGGGCGCTGCTCGGCGGCCTGCGCAGCTCGTCGCAGATGATGTCGTACGAAGTCGCGATGGGTCTGTCGCTGATGACCCCGTTCTTGATCGCCGGCAGCCTCGAGCCCGGCTACATCGTCGAGCACGGCGCCAATCCCGAGCTGTCGCCAGCGCATCCGCTGAACTGGCTATGGGCCGGCGGCTCGGTGTGGCTCGTCGCACCGGCGCTGTTCTCGCTGCTGCTGTTCTTCACGGCCGGCATCGCCGAGACCAAGCGCGCGCCGTTCGACATCCCGGAAGGCGAGCCCGAGATCATCGGTTACTTCGTCGAGTACTCCGGCATCCGCTGGGGCATGTTCTTCCTCGCCGAGTTCATCGAGATCGTGTTCATCTCGGCGGTGATCGCGACCGTGTTCTTCGGCGGCTATCACGTGCCGTTCCTCGAAGCGAACGGCTTCCGTGTGCCCGGCCTCATGATCCCAGGCCTCGAGAGCCCGACCGGCTACTGGCACCTGCCGATGCCGCACGGACTCGTCGTCGGTCTGCAGATCATGGCGTTCGGCGCGAAGGTCGTGATCCTGTGCTGGTTCCAGCTGATGATCCGCTGGACGCTGCCGCGCTTCCGCGCCGATCAGCTAATGAACCTCGGTTGGAAGCTCCTGCTACCGCTGTCACTGCTCACCATCATGGTGACGGCGCTGCTCAAGCTCATCATGATGATGTAGAGGCGATCATGTCTGCAGCGCACCACGAAGACGATCACGAACCACACGACGGGCCGAAGGTCCTCACCGAGACCACTTCGGCGGGCGGCAAGAAGATCCGCACCGTGCAGGTCGTGCGACCCGAGCCGCATGACGCGAGCTTCCTCGAAGCGGGCGCGAAGGGTCTCGGCATCACGCTCAAGCACTTCGCGCGCAATCTATTCTTGCCGCTGCGCAAGGCGAGTGCGCGTGCGAAGGCGGGCGCGCCGGTCGACGAGAAATGGAAGAACGAGATCGAGACCGTTCAGTATCCCGAAGAGAAAGTGACGTACCCGGAGCGGTTCCGCGGGCTGCATCGCCTGATGCTGCGTGACGACGGCGCCGTGCGCTGCGTCGCGTGCATGTGCTGCCCGACCGTGTGCCCCGCGCACTGCATCACGATCATTCCGGCCGAGACCGACAACAAAGGCATCGAGAAGAAGCCGGCGGTGTTCGAGATCGACGAGCTGCGCTGCGTCGTGTGCGGCCTGTGCGTCGAAGCGTGCCCGTGCGATGCGATTCGCATGGACACTGGCGAGCATGCGCGTCCGACGGAAGAGCGCGCCGATGGCATCGAGACGCTCGAGACGATGCTCGCGCGCGGCATTCGTTCGACCGCGAAGCAAGGCGGCGAAGGCCCGAACTGGCGCGAGCGCGCGACGGGCACGCCCGATGGCGAAGTGAATCGCTAGCGCGATCGCGCGACCGAGCACGCCCGATGGCGAAGTGAATCGCTAACGCGATCGCGCGACCGAGCACGCCCGATGGCGAAGTGAATCGCTAACTCGATCGCGCGACCGAGCTCAGCGCGAAATGGATTTCGATTTCATGTGCCGAATGACTCGGTCAGTTTCCGATTACGTCGAGATGTCAACGTGCGATTCGTGAGCGATCAGCAAATGGGCGATCCTCGACGAGAATTTTTTTATTGGCGATGAAGTGATCCGATCCGCATTTTTTCGATTGACGGATTGGATCCTGCTGCGTAGCTTCGAAATCGAGCCACGGCGGTTTGATGCGATAACCGGGGCCAATCTGCTTCCTACATTTCTATCCAGGGATCTGCCTCTGTCTCGGGAGTGCACGCCCGCTCGTCGGGAAGCCCAATGAGTTACGCGGAGCCCACCTACGTAAATCGTAGGGGGTAGACGGTCTCACGGTCGAACGGTCTGGCTCGTTTTGGGGTGCAGCGGTGACAAGCCGCTGCACCCCGTCCTTTTTTTCGGGCTACCCTTGAAGCTCGCTTGCATCGTGACACGAACGTAACCGGGGTGACCGAAGTGCAGGCTGGTCGTGGTCCGGCCCGCGATAGCGTCTTACTCGGTAAGTATCGCGTCGAATCCACACTCGGATTCGGCGGCATGGGCCTCGTGATCAAGGCGCATAACATTGCGCTAGACGAGCACGTCGCAATCAAGCTGCTGCGCGAAGACGTCCAGGTCGACGGCGACAACATCACGCGGTTTGTTCGCGAGGCGAAGAACGCGGTCAAGCTCAAGAGCGAGCACGTGGCGCGGATTCGCGACGTCGGCACGTTCGAAGACGGCCGCCCTTACATGGTGATGGAGCTGCTCGAGGGCCTCGACCTCGGCAAGCTCCTGCTCGATCACGGCGCGATCGATCGGGAGCGGGCGGTCGACCTCGTGCTGCAGACCTGCGATGCGATAGCCGAAGCTCACTCGCTCGGCATCGTCCACCGCGACATCAAGCCGACCAACCTGTTCGTGACCAAGCGGCGCGACGGCACCGATCTGCTCAAGGTCCTCGATTTCGGGATCTCGAAGGCGCAGATGAGCTCGGATCTGTCGCTGACGCAGACGCAGTCGATGCTCGGCACGCCGGCGTATATGTCCCCCGAACAGATGCGCAGCGCGCGCACGGTCGATCCGCGCAGCGACATCTGGTCACTGGGCTGCGTGCTCTACGAGCTCGTCGAGGGCAAGCAGCCGTTCGAGGCGAGTAACTTCGCCGAGCTGTGCGTGATGGTGACGATCGAGTCGTTCGCACCGCTCACCACCGCTCCCGAGCTCACGCCGATCATCGAGCAGGCACTCGCGAAGAATCTCGAGGACCGTTTCCAGGACATGGCCGATCTCGCATATGCGCTCGAGCCGTTCGCGAGCGATCCGGAGCGCGCCTATCGCCAGGTCGCGCGCGTGTTCCGGGTGCTCGGCCGCACGCACCCCGACACCCGCGACTCGACGCCAATGCCGGGCTCACGGCCTTCGACGCCGTCGCCGTTCGCGCGCAGCGCCAGCTCGCCCGCGATCGCCCCCGCGGCCGCCACGAGGCCGAGCGTGCGTCGCGACACGACGCCGGGCGCGGCACGCGACTCGCGGATCAGCCAGCCCGTGCTGCCGCAGACGCCGATTCCCGATCTCCGCGACCGGAAGGGTCCGTGGAGGCTACTCGCGCTACTCGTCGCGCTATTTGCCATCGGGCTGGGCGGGAGCCTGTTCTTCATGAACACCGACGAGCTGAACCCGACTGCCGCGGACGACTCGGTCGAAGCGAACGATCCCGGCGCGGCGGCGGCGCCGATCGAGATGACAGTCACGCGCGATGACGCGGCGGTCGAGGTTGCCGTTGACGCCGGCGCGACGGGAAGCGGCGCGGTCGTGCAGACGACGGGCAACGACGTGGCCAAACCGAAGCCAATCACCACCAAGCCGAAGCCGCCGCGAAAGCCACCGCGCAAGATCGTGAAGCAACCACCGCGCACGCCGACCACGACCGCGACGCCACCGACCCCGCCGAAACCGCCGCCCGCACCGCCGAAGCCGAAGTGCGATCCGTTCGACAACCCGAAGGGCTGCAAGTAAGCCTCAGCGCGAGTCGCGTCACCGAACGTGCGCGGCAACGTCAGGCGACTTCAGTCGCGTCACCGAACGTGCGCGGCAACGTCAGGCGACTTCAGTCACGTCAGGCGTCGGGTGGCTTGGGCGGCGCGCGCAGCTCGTAGCCCGGGTGCATGAGACCGGTCGGCGGATACAGTTCGTGGTGCGTGAACCCAAACCCGAGCCGCGACAGCGTGCCGCGCGAGGCGGTGTTCTCGGGATGGTGGCCCGCGAACAGCGCGGCGGCGCCGAGCACATCGAACGCAAACGCGATCACGCTTGTCGCGGCTTCGACCGCGAAGCCCTGGCTCCAGTACTCGGGCCGCAGATAGAAGCCGAGCTCGTGGATGCGCTGCGCGGGCTCGCGCGGCTTGAGGCCGCAACAGCCGAGGTGTGTGGTGCCGTCGAGCACGTCACCGCCCGCGGTGCCCGTACCACGCAAGAAGATCGGCCAGTACTGATAGCCGTGCTCGCGCTCGGTCGCGATCTCGGTCGCGAGTCGGTCGCGATGCTGTGCGTCGTCGAATGGACCGCCGACGTGCGCACTCACCCGCGGATCGCCGAACAGCGCCCGCACGAGCGGCAAGTCGTGCTCGCGCCACGTGCGAAACGAGATCCGCGACGTCGGAGCTGGGAACAGGGTGCGCACGCGCGTCAGCCTCCGCAGTACCGGTTGCTGCCGAACGGCGGGCAACCGCGCAGCGCGAGCACGTCCATCGTCACGGCCACGCCGATGTGGATCATCACGCCGCCCCAGATCGACTTCGTGCGCATCGCGAGCGTACCGAGGATGATGCCCGCACCGATCGCGCCGAGCGTCTCGGGCAGCGGCTTGCCGTAGTGGATCATGCAGTACGGCACGATCATCACGAAGATCGCGTTCGCGCCGAACGCGCGGCGGAGGCCGTGCAGCAAGAACCCGCGGAAGAAGATCTCGAGGGATACGAACTGCGCCGCGTAGAACGCTTCCCACGTCCACAGATCGAAGTGCGAGCGGTTCGCGAGCCGATAGAACGGATACGTGTGGCGGAATGACGACGTCGTCGACGCGATGATCACGGCCGGCGTGATCAACGCGAACATCAGCACGTAGATCCACAGGTGCTTCGTGAAGCCGCGCAGCGAAAAGTGGTAGTCGCGAATGCGCTCGCCGCGCAGCAGCGCGATCGTGACGATCGGCATGATCACGTAACCGATCACGCGCCAGCTCGACCACCACGCGAACCCTTTGAGCTCGAAGTACGGATCACGATTGCCGCGCGATGGGAACCAACGCTCGAACGCGCCGCGATCGCCGATGTACTCCTGGATCGTCAGCGACAGCGCGCACACGACAAGGATGACGAGCACCTTCCAGCTCGCGACACCGGCTTCACCGGGTGCGCGCTCGGTCTCGGCGTCGATCGCGCGCCACTGATCGATGGTGAGGAACTTCGCCCACCGGCGCAGCGTCGGATCGATCAGCACGTAGCTGAGCTCGAGCACCGCGACACCGAACTGCCCCGACGTCGCGAGCCCGCCGCGCGGCAAGTGGTGATGCGCGCCGATCATGCCGAAGATCGTGACGACGAGCGAAAGCAGCAGGCGCAGCAGCGGCCACCGGTTGTCGCGGATCCAGATCAACGCGTAGCCCGGCATGATTGCGACGACGAGGCAGATCGCGGCGACACCGGCGAGCACCAGCCGCATCACGACGCTCGACGGCATACTGGCCACGAGCCCGAACAGCCCGAAGCTGGCCGTGCCGATCGCCAGCCGCCACGTCATCGCGCGCGCACGCCTTCCGCCGCGAGCCGAGCCAGCGCGACGTCGATCACTGCTTGAGCTTGCCCCCGGATGCGATCACCTCGGCGCAGCGGCGCAGCCGGCGTCGCGTGATCTCCTTGCCGAGCACCGCCATGGTCTCGAACAGCGGCGGCGATGCCTTGCGACCGGTGACCGCGAGGCGCAGCAGCATGAACGCCTGACCTGACTTCCAACCCTGCGCCTCGGCCCATGCACGCGCGACTTCCTCGAGCATCTCCTTGGCGAAGCCGTCGCGCGCCTCGAAGCGCTCGACATAATCGAGCAGAGCCTTACCGATCAGCTTGGCCTCGACGCCTGGGATCGTGAGCTCGGGCAACACCGCGGTGTAGTCGAGGTCGCCGGAGAAGAAGTACTCGATCGCAGGGACGACGTCGGAGAGCTTCTTCACGCGCTCGCGGACGAGCGGTAGGACCTGCGTCAAGAAGTCCTTGTTGAGCCTCCAGTCGATGAGCGACTGCGCGAACTGCTCGTACGACAGCTCGTGAATGTACTGCTCGTTGAGCCACGTCAGCTTGTCGAGATCGAATGTCGGGCCGCCGAGCGAGATGCGGTCCCACGAGAACACGTCGATCATCTCTTGCAGCGTGAACTTCTCGCGGTCGTTGCCGAACGACCAACCGAGCGTGCCGAGGAAGTTGAGCAGCGCGTGCGGCAGGATGCCAATGTCGCGGTAGTAGTTGATCGATACCGGGTGCTTGCGCTTGCTGATCTTGCTCTTGTCTTTGTTGCGCAGGAGCGGCATGTGAATCCACTCGGGCTGCTCCCAGCCGAACGCCTGATAGAGCAGCACGTGCTTTTGCGTCGAGGAAATCCACTCCTCGGCGCGGATCACATGTGTGATCTCCATCAGGTGGTCGTCGACGACGTTCGCGAGGTGATACGTCGGTAGCCCGTCGGACTTGAGCAGCACCTGATCGTCGATCTCTTTGGCCTCGCGCGTGACCTTGCCGCGCAGCTTGTCCTCGAACTCGATCGGACCCGACAGCGGCACCTTGAGCCGGATCACGTGCGGCTCGCCTTGTGCGGCGCGGTTGCGGCTCTCGTTCGGATCGAGATCGCGGCAGTGACGGTCGTAGCCGAGCGTCGCCTTGGCGGCCATCTGTTGCTGGCGCACCTGGTCGAGCCGCTCGGCCGTGCAGAAGCATCGGTATGCCTGACCGTTCTCGAGCAGGATGCCGGCGTGATCGCGGTAATGCTGGCCGCGCTCGCTCTGGCGGTACGGCGCGTACGGGCCGCCGACATCCGGGCCTTCGTCCCACGACAGGCCGACCCACCGGAGCGCGTCGAAGATCATCGGTTCGGAGTCGGTGCGCGCGCGCGCTTGATCGGTGTCTTCGATCCGCAGCACGAGCTTGCCGCCCTGCTGCTTGGCGAACGCGTAGTTGAACAGTGCGATGTATGCCGTACCGACGTGCGGGTCGCCGGTCGGCGATGGTGCAATTCGCACACGTACCGGCCTCATAGTGGGGCCGTGTGTAACATGCCGTGATAGCCTGAGGTAGATGCGCAGCTTCGTGCTGGTGGTAACGCTTGCAGGCACGACGACTACTGCGGGCGCTTCGCCGATGTCGGTCACCGGCGACGTGATCGATGTTCGTAGTCGGTGGACAGCCGACGGTAGCCGTATCGTCACCGATGCGACGGTACGTACCGACACCGGGGAAGTCGTGGTGAGCCAGCTCGGCGGATCCGTCGACGGGATCGGCCAGCGCCAATTCCCGAGCGACGAGCCGCTGGCACCAGGCATGCGCGTCACCGTGGCGGCGCGCCCCGACCTGGACCTGTCGCAGCGCATGCACGTCGTCGTCGAGGGCGTGAAGGTGCTCGCCTATCCGCCGAACTACGTGCGCACCGGGCCGACGCTGGCCGGCAACTACCTCTACTGGGAATCCGGCTGCGTGTTCATCACGGTCGCCACCGAGGGGACGAAGCAGATCCCGGGCGACACCGAGTTCGCGATCGTCGATGCGTCGATCGCGACGTGGAACAACGGGGTCGCGAGCTGCTCGTACATGAACATGATCAATGAGGGCCGCGAGGAGCGCGAGGTCGGCCGCGACAACAAGAATCTGATCAAGTTCCGCGACACCACGTGGTGCCGGCCGGCGACCGAAGACGATCCACCGCGCTGCCATCCCGATAGCGCGGCGGGCATCACGACGGCGACCTATGTCGACGACAGCTCGAGCTCGCGCGATGGCGCGATCGTCGACGCCGACATCGAGCTCAACGGTGAGCACTTCTCGATCGCCGCCGACGGCGTCACGCTCGGCCTGCACACCTGCCAGTCGGAATTACAGAACACGCTCACGCACGAGCTCGGCCACCTGCTCGGCCTCGAGCACACATGCCTCGCCGTCGGCGATCCGCCTCGCGTCGACCACATGGGCGGTACCGTGCCGGCGTGCGGGATGGCGTCGGCCGCGCAGCAGGCCGCGACAATGTTCAACTTCCAGGAGTGCGGCGAGAACAAGAAGGAGACGCTCGAGCCCGACGACATCGCGGGCGTGTGCGGCGTCTATCCGATCGCTGAGGATCCGGGGACCTGCGAGCCCGTCGGCGACGGCACCGGTTGCTGCAATACCGGCACGGGGCCGACAGGCCCCCTCGTGCTGTTCGGGCTCGTCTTCGCTTGTTGGGGTTTTTGGCGACGCCGGCAATAGCCGGGTAAACTGTTCGAGATGAGCGGAGCTGTGTGCCCGTCGTGCGGCGTCGCTGTCGTGCCCGGCTACGTGCGCTGCCCGAAGTGTCACAAGCCGCTGCCGCAGCGGCGCGCATCGCACCTCGAGGGCGGCACCGCCGTGCAGACGTCGCGCAGCTTCCCGACGCTCGCGATCGTTGCCGCGGTCGTGCTCGCCGCGGGCATCATCGCGTACTTCGCGCTGCGCGGCGGCGACAAACCGGCAACGCAACAAGCAGAGGCGGCAGAGACGGATGTCGATCAAACCGCGCCCGAGCCGCAGCTGCTGGATCAGCCCGAGGCGCAGCCGCAGCCGGCCGCACCGGATCCGGCACGCATCGCGGCCGATTTCGAGCGCACGCTCAAGAAGCAGCGGCTATGGGCGACGGTCGCCATCGTCGGCGATCACGTCGACGTGCGCTCGGGCTCGTGCAGCGATGCGGCGATGATCCCTGCGTTCGATGCGGTGGCGCCGTCGTTCAAAGCGGCCGGCTTGACCCGGATGCGTTGCCTGGAGCAGAGTGGCCGGGTCGTAGTCGAACGTGACCTCTGAGCACGAATCCCGCCCGCCGAAGATGCACCGCTTGATCCTCCCGCTCGGGATGCGCGTGCTCGTGCAGCTCATTCGCGACGACGATCGTACCGACGCGGGTCTGTACTTGCCGGCGGGCGCAAAGGAAGCGCAAGACGAGGCGCAGTACGGCAAGGTGATCGAGGTCGCGCGCGATCGACCGACGACAGATGTAGCGGCTGAGAACGTCTCCGGTGTGCCGCACGGTGCGCACGTGCTATTTCGCAAGGACGCCGGGGTGCGCGTGCCGTGGGACGATCGGCTGCGCGTGATCGACGTCAAAGACATTCTGGCGACGGTCGAGGAAGTTCATCCCGACGACGCTCACTAGGAATTTCGTGCGCGCCTGATAAGTTGTGCGCGCAATGTTGTCTGCACCCCCTCGTGCCACGATTCCCAAGCTCGCCGATCTTCCGCTCGTGATCGAAGGGCCGCGCGTGACGCTACGGCCGCAACGCGACAGCGATGCCGAGGCGTTCTTTCCGTACGTCAGCGATCCCGAGCTGCCGAAGTTCGTGTCGTGGGCGCCGCACAAGGACATCGCCGAGACGCGCGCGTGGGTGCAGGATGCTGCAGAGCTGATCGACAAGGGCACCGACATGGTGTGGACGATCGAGCACGAAGGCGCGCCGGTGGGTTGCGTCGGGCTGCACGGGATCAAGTGGGGCGTGCGCGCGGTGCGGCTCGACCGCGCCGACCTCGGCTACTGGATCGCGAAACCGTTCTGGGGCAAGGGCCTGATGACCGAGGCGGCGATAGCGGCGACGCGGTGGGCGTTCGAGACGCTCGGCCTGCACAAGGTCGTCGTGATCTGCTTCGAGGACAACCTCGCGTCGAAGCGCGTGATCGAGAAGGTCGGGTTTCGCTTCGTCGGCCGGGCCGAGGAGGATATCTGGCGCGACGGCCGGTGGTTTGCCCACCTGAAGTTCGAGCTGACTTCGTCGGAATGGGCGGATTCGACGCGCACGTTACGGTTCAACAGACCGCGCTCTTGACCCGCGTGGCCCCTCGACATACGTCGTGGTACCGTAGCGCCGAATAGCGCAGAAACCATGGACGTCCGCTGCGAGAAGTGCCAGACGGAGTACGAGCTCGACGAGAGTCGACTCAAGCCCGGCGGTGTCACGGTCAAGTGCACCAACTGCGGGCACATGTTCAAGATCCGCAAGCGCGCGAACACGAACGTGGGCGTGCCGGCGGTCCAAGGAGCGACGGACCCGCGCGCGAAGCAGCCGTCGAAGCCGCGGCCCGAGTCGCTCGGTGAAGCGCCTGTCCGGATCAGTGATCTTCCGTCGGGACCGAACTCCGAGCGGCAGTGGCTCGTGCGGCTCGAGAACGGTGATCAGAAGACGTGCCGAGAGCTGGCCACGCTGCAGCAGTGGATCGTGGCCGGTGTCGTGTCGCGCGAGTCGTTGATCTCGCGCAGCGGCAAGACGTGGAAGCGCCTCGGTGACATCACCGAGCTCAGCCAGTACTTCGTGATCGCCGACGAGGCGCGCACGCACCGCTCGGTGAAGCCGACGGGCAAGACCGGTGGTGCGCCCGCGGGGACGATGCTCGGCGTCGGTCGCCCCGGCGGCGAGGAGGAAGACGAGAATCGCAACACCGGCAGCTACCGCGCGCGCCCGCCGACGCCACCGCCACCGCCTCGTGCGCAGCCGCAGCCGCCGCCACAGCCGCCGCCGCAGCCGCAGCCGCAGCAGAGCATGTCGAAACCACATCCGATGGCGATGGCGCAGACCGAGGTCGCGCCGTCGGGATCGATCCGCACCGCGCCCGGCGACGAAGCGCCGACGGTGCCACGCCGCCCGCCGACGCCGGCGCCGCCTGCACCACGCGTGAAACCGCCATCGGATGCCGGCGGTCGCCAGACGGCGATGTGGGCGAACAACGATGTCAAACCAACCGACTCGATGATCGCGATGCCGCAAGGTCCGCGCGCCGGCAAGCTCTCGGCGGGTCCCGACGAGCCTGCGTTCGCGGGCCGCGTCCGCATGGAGCCGAGCAGCTCGCCGTTCGACGCCGGCCGCGTGGGGCCTGTCGACGACGACGACGATGTCTATCCAGCGGCTCGCGGCTCGCGCGCCGGCATGTGGATCGCGCTGATCTCGCTGCTCGTGATCGGAGCCGCAGCAGGCGCCGTGTACATGCTCGTGTTCCGCGCCGAGAAGCCGGCGCAGACCGCGCAGGTACCGAAGGATGCGCCCTCACCATCGTCCGTCGTCGACGCGGCGTCCGTCGTGGTGACGCCGATCGATGCGACCGAGACGGTGTCGCCGGTCGACACTGCACGCGGCGAGCTCGTCGCGGGTGTGTGGACGCGGATGAAGACGTCGCTCGAGTCGCTTGCCGGCAAGGACGATCCGGCGACGCTCGCGATGCGCGCGCGGGTCTCCACCGCGATCGCGCAGGGCATGCAGGATCGCGCTGGCTTCGTCGACAAAGCCGAGGCCGACAAGCTGCGCAAGGATGCCAAGCAGCTCGTCGTCGACACCGCGCCACTCGCGCAGCGCGCGCTCAGCGGCCAAGCGGATAGCGCGAGTGCGAACCTCGCGATGGCCGACGTGATGCGCATGCAAGGCAAGCCCGCGCCGTCGGTCAAGCGCTACATCGAGACCGCGCGCACGAAGGCCGCGGGCGACAAGGAGCTCGTCGCGTCGGTCACGCTCGCCGACGCACAGCTCGCGATGCGCGATGGCAAGCTGCCCGAAGCCGAGAAGGCGCTCACCGCCGTCGAGGCGCCCGAGGACATGCGGGTCAAGCTCGCGCTCGCACAGATCTGGTACGCGCAGAACAAGGCGTCCGAGGCGAAGGGCCAGGTCGATCACGTGCTCGCCACGCAGCCGGATAACGACGTCGCGCTCGCGATGTACAAGCGCCTCGAGACGACGGTCACGAAGACCGATCCGCTGCCCCCCGAGGATGGTGGCTCGGCAAAGCCGAACAATGGCGGAACGGTCAAGCCACCGTCGGGTGGCGGAACGGTCAAGCCACCGAGCGGTGGCGGTGGTGGTGGCGATTACGACTCGGTGCTCGCGAAGGCGAACAAGCTCGCCGAGAGCAACTGCTCCAAAGCGATGGAGCTGTACATGAAGGCGCTCGAGCAGCGTCCGAATGGCGTCGAGGCGCTGACGGGGATGGGCTACTGCCACCTCGATGCGAAGCAGTTCTCGAGCGCATTCTCGAAGTTCCGTGCGGCGCTCGCAGTGTCGGCGCGCTTCGAGCCCGCGCTCGGCGGTGTGGCTGAGACGTATCAGCGTCAGGGAAACAAGGAGGCGGCGGTCGAGGCGTGGCGCAAGTACCTCGACGCGTATCCGACCTCCGCAAAGGCGAAGAAGCAGCTCGAGATCCTGGGCGCGTCGGAAGAGCCGAAAGAGCAGCCGAAGGAACAGCCGAAAGAGCAGCCGAAGGAGGCGCCCAAAGACACGCCTACCCCGCCGCCGCCGCCCGCTCCGTCGTCGGGTTCCGGGGCTGGTTAGCCCGCCGTCGCCGCGACGCTAATGATATGAAGCGGGCATGCGTGCCCGTCTGTTGAGTGCTGCCGTCCTCTCGCTCGTTGCCTGTAACGACAAACCGTCGAAGCTCGACGGTGAATTGTCCAAAGGTAGTGCTCAGGATCCCTGGTCATCGACACTATCGCGCAAAGACGACGGCAGCAGCGCAGGCAGCGGGCTCGGCGGCTTCGACCTCCAGGGCATGCTCGAGCGGATCAAGGAGAGCGTCGACACGCCGGGTCCCTACGAGTCGCCGAAGAAGTCGAAGGACTTCGATGAAGAGAAGCCGCACTGGGGCGTGCTCGGTATCTCGGGTGGCGTGATCGAGCGCGAGGCGTTCTCGTTCACCGGCGGCAGCGGCACCGAGCTGCGCAACCTCGCGATGCGGCTGCGCGCGCTCGCGAAGAACGACAAGCTGCAGGGCCTGCTGCTTCGCGTCGAAGAGCTCGAAATCAGTCTGCCGGATCTCGTCGAGCTGCGCGATGCGATGAACGACTTCCGTGCGGCGAAGAAACGGCTGCACTGCCACACCGAGGCAGCGACGAACGCGACGTACATGATGCTCGCGGCGTGCGACGTGATCGCGCTCGCTCCGCTCGGTGCGGTCGCGGTCACCGGTCCATCGGCGATGCCGATCCACGTCAAGCCGCTGCTCGACAAGCTCGCGATCAACGCCGACTTCATTCACGTCGGTGCGTACAAGGGCGCAGCGGAGCCCCTGACGCGCGATGCGCCATCGCCCGAGATGCAAGAAACGATCGGCGCGATCCTCGATCGCCGTTACCAATCGATGGTCGAGGAGATCGCAGCGTCGCGCAAGCTCGCGCCGGCGACGGTCAAGACGCTGATCGACACCGCGCTGTTTCCCGCCGACGCCGCGCTCGACGCCAAGCTCGTCGATCAAGTGATCGCGTGGGAAGCGTTCCGCGACGGGGTCAAGGCACCGTGGACAAAGCTCGAGATCGAGCCCGACGACAAAGATCAGCTGCAGTCGATGGTGAAGATCGCGCGCTTCCTCGGCGCGATGCCGCCGGATCGCCCGATCGGCGATCACATCGCGGTCGTCTACGCGCTCGGCAACATCATCGATGGCGATGGCGATGGTGTGATCGGTGCGCGCCAGGAGATCGCGTCGCACACGCTCGTCCCGGCACTGCGCGCGCTCGCCGCCGATGACTCGGTCAAAGCGGTCGTGCTGCGCATCGATTCGGGCGGCGGTAGCGCCCAAGCGTCCGAGCTGATCTGGGCCACGCTCGAAGAGCTGAAGAAGAAGAAGCCGGTGATCGTGTCGATGAGCGATGTCGCGGCGAGCGGCGGTTACTACATCGCTGCCGGCGCGACGAAGATCTTCGCGCAGGCAAACACGCTCACCGGATCGATCGGCGTCGTCGGTGGTCACATCGCGCCGGCCGCTGCGCTCGCGAAGCTCGGCGTCAACACGTTCCCGATGGGTCGCGGCAAGCACGCGACGATGATGGCGAGCCTCAAGCCGTGGAACGCCGAGGAGAAGGCGCTGATGCAGCGCTACATGGAGCAGGTCTACAACAAGTTCGTTTCGCGCGTCGCTGCGGGTCGCAAGAAGACCGTCGATCAGGTGTTGCCGATCGCGCAGGGTCGCGTGTGGACCGGCACGAGAGCGCTCGAGCTCGGGCTCGTCGACGAAATCGGCGGTCTCGATGCGGCGCTCGCCGAAGCGCGCAAGCTCGCGAAGGTCGAGCCCGACATGGCGCTCGAGGTCTATCCGCCGTCACCCACGCTGCGCGACCTGCTCGCCGGTTGGGGCCAGGTCCAGCTGCCGTTCGGGCTCGGTGCCGAGGCGAGTACGCTCGCGTCGCTGCGCGCGATCGATCCACAGATCGCCCGCGCAGCCGAACGCCTGCTGGCGCTCGTGCTGTCGTTCCGTACGACGACGATCCAGACCGTCGCGATCCTGCCGGAGCTCCAATGACGAAGACACTCCTCCTCGTTGCACTCGTCGCGTGCTCGACGAACAAGGCCGCGGCCCCCGAGCCCGTCACGCAACCGGCCGCCGCTGCCGTTGCGGCACCTGCACCGGCGCCTGAAGCGCAGCTCGCGGCAGTAACCGCGCCCAGCGCTGGTGCGAAGGGACGCGTCGAGACGCGCCGGTTCAAGAGCGCAGCGCTCGGCGTCGAGAAGAAGTACCTGCTGTACCTGCCCGCGGGTTACGACGACAAGCCATCCGCGCGGTGGCCGGTCTTCTATTACCTGCATGGCCTCACCGGGAACGAGACCAACTGGATCGAGCTCGGCAAGCTCGACGCGGCGGCCGATGAGCTCGGTCTGCAGGCGATCGTCGTGATGCCCGATGGCGACGACGCGTTTTACGTCGATGGTCTCGCCAAGGTCGACTACGACACGTGCATGAAGGACGGCACGGGTCTGTTCGCGCCGGGCAAGCAGGCCAAGCGCGACACGTGCGTGCGCGCGCGCAAATACGAGACGTACATCAGCAAGGATCTCGTCGGTCACATCGACTCGACGCTACGCACCATCGCGAACCGCGAAGGCCGCGCGATCGCGGGCCTGTCGATGGGCGGCTTCGGCGCGCTGATGCTGTCGATGCGGCATCAAGACCTGTTCGCCGCCGCGGCGAGCCACTCGGGCGTCGACTCGCTCATCTACATGGGCCCGTTCCCGTACAAGGCGGGCAAGGCGGAGCTGATGACCGACGTCAAGCAATGGGGCGGGCCATTCATCGAGCTCAACCAATGGATGCGCGGTCTGTTCGGCGACGAGGTCGCGACGTGGAAGCAATACGACCCGACCACGCTCGTCGACAAGCTGAAGCCCGGCGCCCTCGCCCTCTACCTCGACTGCGGCACCGAGGATGGCTTCGCGCTCCAGCACGGCGCCTCCTACCTGCACGACCTCCTGCTCGCCAAGAAGCTCGAGCACGAGTTCTTCCTCGGGCCGGGCGCGCACGACTTCGCGTTCTGGCGCCAGCGCCTGCCGAAGAGCCTCGCGTTCCTGCGCGACAAAACCGCAAAACCGAACTGACGGCTACTTTGCCGCCGCGAGCGCCGACTCGATCGCCGTGCGGAACGATTCGGCCGGCCTGGCGCCCTGCACCTCTTCGCCGTTGATCAAGAACGTCGGCACCGCGTTCACGCCGATCTCGGTCGCGGCGGCCACCTCGGCCTCGAGCTCGCTCTGATACGTGTGCTGGTCGAGGGCCTTGGTGAGCTTGCCGACGTCCATGCCGGCTTGCTTGCCGTAGCCGATGATCGCGTCGCGAGTCAGGTCATCCTGATTCGCCATCATCACGTCGTGCAGCTCCCAGAACTTGCCCTGCGCATCCGCTGCGAGCGATGCCTCCGCCGCGAGCCGCGCTTCGCGGTGCACGGGCAGCTGCTTGACGACCAGCCGCAGCTTGCCGGGATACTCGTCCCAGATCTCGTCGATCGTCGCGAGCACCGTGCCGCAGTACTTGCACAGCAGATCCTGGAACACGATGATCGTGACCGGTGCGTTCGCAGGGCCACGTGACGGACCCTTGTCGAGCTTGAGCTTCGCGATCGTGTCTGCGCCGATCAGTCGCGATGCATCGTCGTCTTCGATCATCGCGGGCACGACGCCCGGTGCCTTCGGCAGCACTGGCCCGTTCGCCTTGGGAGCCGGTGGCACGGGTAGCGGCTCGACCGCCGCCGTCTTTGCGGCCGCGGGCGCTGCCGACGTAGATGCCTTGGCCTCACTGCTCGATCCGCCCGAGCGTTGCGCGACGATCGCCGTCGTTCCCACTGCCACGAATACTGCTGCTGCAATCCCGATCTTCAACATGGTCGATCCTTCCTTGATTGGCGAAGCATCGACACGAGACACACCCAGTCCCGGCACGCCGGTCACCGGCAACGCGGCCATCACTGCCGCCACCAGGCCCTTGCGTACCTTGCGAGTACCGCCGGTCAGCGACCGCTCGACGAGCTCGTTGACGCCGGTCGCGAGGTACCGCCGCCCGCGCGTCAACCGCTGCATCGCCGCATCCTCCGAGACGCCCAACACCGCTGCGACTTCGCGAATCGATCGGTTCTCGCAGTAATACAGCACCAGCGTCTCGCGATACGTATCCGGAATCCGAGCCAGCGCCTCGCGCACCACGCGATCGACTTCGGCCTGCGCCGTTGCATCGAACGGATTGGCATCGAGTGCGGGCACGTCCTCGTCGACCGCCGCCTCGCGATCCGTCCGCCGCCGCGCCTTGCGCGCCAAGTTCCGCGCGATCCCGCACAGCCACGAACGCAACCGACCCGTCTCGCGCAACTGCCCCAACTGGTGCCAGGCCGCGATGAACGTGTCCTGTGCCACGTCCTCGCTCAACGCCCAATTTCCAGTCGAGCTAAACGAGACCGCACACACGACGTCCTGGTACCGAGTCACGAGCAAACCGAACGCTTCGCGCTCGCCGCGCCGACTGGCTTCGACGAGCTCTGCATCCGTCTTCGCGATGTGTCCCATGTCGTCCCTGTGTTCCGCGGCGAGGTGCCAACCTGACAAGAAAACCGCCTTGGTCTGCTAACCGCGCTCGATTGCAGCGCATTCCTACCGCGTGAACGGGCGGCGCGCGATGCCGAGCTTCTTCATCTTGCTCTGCAAAGTGCCGGGCTTGAGGCCGAGCCGCGCCGCCGCACCGTCGGCGCCGTAGATCTTGCCGCGGGTCGCGCGCAGCGCCGTTTCGATCGCGGTCGCGACCGCCGCATCGAAGCTCTTGTCTCGGCGGTGCCGGGCTGCCGCCGCGACGGGCGCCGGCAGCTCGAGGCGCTT